>JAQBQH010000349.1 GCA_028287105.1 Myxococcales bacterium | reverse complement strand
CGGCGGTGGCGCGGGCGGCGGCGGCGGTGGCGCGGGTGGCGGTGGTGGTGGCGGCGGCGGCAGCGGAGTTCCGTAGCTCTCCGTCGCTGCTCGACTTAGCTCCCGCAGCGTTCCCGCGGCACTCCCTCAGGCACACCCGCAACGTTCACGCTGCCCTCTCCCTCCCGCGAACGGTTCGGTTGCGCGCGTCGAGCGCCCTCAAACGGGCGTAGCGCCGCTCAGCCGCACATGGCGACGAGCAGCGCGACCATCGCGATCATCTGCAGCATGAGCACGCCGACGAGCCAACGATAGTGCCGGCAGACCCAGGTCTGCAGCTCCGGCATGGTCGGCCGCGGCCGCCGCCACGTCTGGCTCGAGCGGCCGGGCGTGGTGATCTCGAGCTCCACCAGCGAGTCGAGGAGCGCCGTGAGCTGACGCAAGGCACGCTGGCGAGGATCTTCGCGCATGAGCTACGCACCTCGCAGATAGCAAGCGCGATGCCCACGCCGAACGATGCCATCGAGCCGGCCTCGCGACCGCTCGCGCCGGCGTCGGCCGCGTCGTTCGCGGAGATCGACGCGCCCTCGCCGCCCGCTCGGCGGCGGCCCGTGAGCAGCGTCGCGTTTGCACTGGAGCGAACGCTCCCCGGCCGCAACCACTGCTACGATGCGCCCATGGCCGAGACGCTGGCGCTGACCGAGGTGGCGCGGCTCGACGTGGCGGCGGCGAGCGGCCTCGTGCGCATGGACGGGCGGCTCTATGTCGTCGCCGACGATGAGCTCGACCTCTGCGTCTTCGACGACGCAGGCCGCCTCGTCGAGCGGCTGCCGCTGTTCGACGGCGCGCTCGCCGACGAGCATCACGCGCGCAAGGCCTCCAAGCCCGACCTCGAGGCGCTGGCGCTCCTCCGACCGGGGCTCCTCCTGGCCGTGCCGTCGGGATCGACCGCCGCGCGCTGTCGTGGCGCTGCCGTGCGCGGCCCTACCGTCGCTGCCGTCGACTTCGCGCCGCTCTATGGCGCGCTGGCGCGTGAGCTCGACGACCTCAACATCGAAGCCGCGGCGGCCGCGGGCGATCGGCTGACGCTCTTGCAACGCGGCAACGGCGCCGCCGGACACAACGCGGTGATCACGCTCGACCGCGAGGCCGTCTGCGCGGCCATCGCCGCCGGCGCGCCGCTCTCGCCGTCGCTCCTTCGCGGCATCTCGACCGTCAGGCTCGGCCTCCTCGACGGCGCCCGACTCGGCTTCACCGACGCCTCGCCACTCCCCGACGGCCGGCTCCTCTTCACCGCCGCCGCCGAGGCTGGCGGGAGCACCTACGAGGACGGCGCCGCGCTCGGCTCGGTCGTCGGTCTCCTCGACGGTGACGTGGTATGCGGTCAGGTCCGACTGGCGACGCGCGACAAGGTCGAAGGGCTTCACGCCGACGCCGACGGCGATCTCCTGACGCTGCACCTGGTCACCGACGCCGACGATCGCGCGCGCAGCGCCACGCTCTATCGCGCCACGCTGTCCTACGCGCGCCTCCTCGGCGCATAGCTTTCGTCAGGGCGCAGCGTCCGTCAGGGCGCGAGCGCGACTTCGTCGAAGACGGTGCCGTTCACGTCCTTGGCGCGCATGGTGGCGCGCTCGCCGTCGACCTCGAGCACCAGGTAGTGCGGCAGCGCACGCACCATCACCGTCGTCGCGGTCGCCGCCGCGCCATCGGTCATGCCGCCGGCGCCGCCGGTGACGAAGTAGTGCAGCCCCGCCGCGACGCCATGCTCGTACACGTTGTCGTGTCCGCTCAGGAGCGCCTCGACGCGATGGCGCCGCACCACCGGCTCGATGACGGCGCGCGCCGCCAGGTTGCCGCCGCCGCGCCCGCTCGAGTACGGGCCCGAGTGCATGACCACCAGGATGTGCCGCGCGCCGCCCGCCTCGGCCGCGGTCAGATCGCGCTCGAGCCAGACCGCCTGATCGGCCAGGCTCGCCGTCGAGTCGAGCAGCGCCAGGTGCACCGCGCCGACGTCGACGGCGTAGGTGCGACCGGCACTGCCGTCGCCACCGAAGAGCTGCGCGAAGCGATCGCCCCACGGCGCGTTGTCACGCTCGCCGGGCACCGGCGCCAGCGGCGCCCGCGCCATCAGCCCCGCGCTGGCATCGAAGAACGCCTGCCAATCGGCCTCCGACCCGCTGGCCACGAGGTCGCCGGTGTGCACGACGAGATCGGGCGCCTCGGCCGACGCGGCCTCCAGCACCGCGCGCGGGAACGCGTCGTCGGCGCGCGTGTCGCCCACGATCACGACGCGCAGCGGCGCACCGAGCGGCGGCGCCCGCAGCGCCCGCGGATCGGAGTGAATCGCCTGCGCGACGCGGTTGCAGGCGTCGCGCCGCTCCACGTACTTCCAGAAGTCGTCGTCGGCGAGATTGGGCTCGATGAGGTGCGCGCTCGCCGTCGAGCGGCCGACCACGCTCTGACACTGCGGCGGCAGCGCGCTCGACTCCGCCGCGCTCACATAGAAGGAGTAGACGCGCCCCGCCACCAGCCCGCCGACCTCGACCTCGTGATGAATCGCCCAGCCGCCGTCGTATTGTTTGCCGTCCACCACCAGCCACGACGGCGCCGAGCGGTCCGACTCCCACGCGATGCGCGTCGACGTCCCCGTCGGCCGCACGCGGTACGGCCCCTTGACCACGCGCACGAAGTCGCTCGCCGCGTTGTCGTCACGCCTGAGGTTCGCCTCGATGTCGACCGGGTCGCGCGTCTGCGGCACCTGCAGCGCCAGGACGTTCGCGTGCGGCTGGAGCAGCGTCGGGAACAGCCGCAGATCGAGCGTGTACTCGCGCGTCGCGATCGGCCGCGGCGCCGGCGTCGCCGCGTCGTCCTCCGTCGACCAATCGATGCCGCCGCGCTCCTGGTCGCTGGTAATGGGCTTGCCCGAGTTGAGCCGCGCGCGCGAGTGGCTCGACAGCCGGATCGTCAGCCAGCGATAGCGCCCCAACGCGGCGGAGATATCGAACTGCTTGCGCAGGCAGACGCCGCCCTCGGGCACCGCGGCGATGGGCAGCTTGGCCGACTGCCACGCCGTGTCGTCGAAGTCACGCTCGCCCCACCCCGTCGGACAATCGGCATCGCCCGACCCGATGACACGCACCGCATCGCCGCGCGCGATGAGCGGCAAGACGTCGCTTTGGCCACAGTGCGCAAAGGTCGCTGCGACTGCTAGTGCGAGGAGCCCGTCAATCGTCGAGCGTTTCACTGCCACCTCGCCGAATGAGATCAGGATATCCCCCTCAAACGCCTGATCCAAGGGGGTTTCCGCCTTTTGTTCTTTTCCCGACGACGAGCTTGCCGGATCATTGGGGCGGAGGGGTCAAAGGGTCTGAGGGATGGATCAGGCCTCGATGGACGCGCTCTATCGAACCTACGGCAGCATGGTGCTGCGGCGGGCCCGTACCCTCCTGGGCGACGACCACGCTGCACAGGACATGGTGCAGGAGGTCTTCATGAAGGCGATCCGCGCCTTCCCCGGCTTTCGCGGCGAATCCTCACTCACGACGTGGCTCTATCAGGTCACCACCAACCACTGTCTCAACGCCATTCGCGACGGCGCCCGCCGCCGCCGCGCGCTCGAGCGTCGCATGCCCGCCGAAGAGCCGATTTCCTCGTCGGCGGAGGACCGCGTAGGTGTCGAAGAATTGTTGCGACAACTTCCACGGGAATTATGCGAGGTCGCGATCTATTACTACGTTGATCAGATGAACCAGGACGAGATTGCAGAGCTGCTCGGGATCTCCGAGCGCACGGTGCGTAACCGGTTGAAGGAGTTTCGCGAAGCGGCGCGCGAGCGATTGGGCGCGCCCGAGGAGGCAGCGGGCTGATGCGAGCGGAGCTCAATTTCTCGAAGCGACTGCGCGACGAGAGCTGCTTGTCGGACCTGGTGCTCGACCGGCTCGTCGCCGGGGAGTCGCCCGCGCGTCCGGACCCCGCCGCCGTCGAGCAGCACCTCGGCAGCTGCGCCGTTTGCAGCGCCCGGCTCGACGAGCTGCGGCGCGACCGTTCGCTCGCCGCGCCGATGCTCGCCGCCGGCCGGCGCCGCCACACGGTCCTGCGCCGCCGTCGCTTCCTCTTGGCCGCCGCGCCCGCGCTCCTGGCCGCCGCAGCCACGCTCCTTTTGCTCCTCATGCCGCGGCTGCGCGAGCATCTGCCCGAGCGCATCAAGGGCGGCGGCAACGGCGCGGCGCTCCTGCTCGATGTCGCCGTGCGCCACGCCGACGGCAAGGTCGAGGCGCTGCAGCCGGGCGGGCGCGTTCGCCCCGGCGACATGGTGCGCTTCATCGTGTCCACGGCCCGCCCCGGCCACCTCGTCATCATGGGGCTCGACACCGCCGGCAAGGTGACCGTCTACGTCGCCGACGGCGAAGCGCCGCGCGCCATCGATCGCGGCGCGCGTCAGGTGATGCCGGGCAGCATCGTCCTCGACGCCACGCTCGGGGCCGAGCGGCTGGTCGCGCTCGAGTGCGATCTGCGCTTCAACCTCGCCGACGCCGTCGACGCCGGCCGCCGTCAGCTCGACCGCGCCTCGCGCGACCCGCGGCGCACCGGACCGCTCGGCCTGCCCGGCTGCTTCGAAGCGGCCATGGTGATGGACAAGCGCGAATGACGCCCGGTCGAGACGAACAGCGATGATTCACGCGCGCGCGGCAGCCCTGTTTTCCATCGTGCTGCTGCTCGCCGCATCCGCCACCACCGCCCGCGCCGACCCCAATCGCTTCGCCGTCATCATCGGCGCCAACGCCGGCGACCCGGACGAGGTCATCCTGCGCTACGCCGAGTCGGACGCCGAGCGCGTCGGCAGCGTCCTGCGCACGCTGGGCGGCTTTCAACCCGAGAACGTCATCACGCTCGAGAACCTGCGCGCCGGCGAGGTGCGCCGCGCGCTCATCGCGCTCAACGCGCGCGTGCGCGAGCTCTCGGGCGAGTCGCTCATGATCGTCTACTACTCCGGCCACGCCGACGCCGACGCGCTGCACCTCGACGGCACGCGGCTGCCGATGAACGAGCTGCGCGATCTCGTGAGCGGCTCGGCCGCGTCGGCGCGCATCCTCGTCCTCGACGCCTGCCGCTCGGGCACCATCACGCGCGTCAAGGGCGGCACACGCGGCCCCGCCTTCGAGATCGACGTCGGCTTCCCCGTCGGTGCGCGCGGCGTCGCCATGCTCTCGTCGAGCGCCGCCGGCGAGAGCTCGCAAGAGTCCGATGCGCTCGGCGCGTCGTTCTTCACGCACGCGCTCGTCTCCGCGCTCATCGGCGCCGGCGACAGCAACCACGACGGCGCCGTCACGCTCGGCGAAGCGTTCGCCTACGCCAAGGAGCGCACGCTCGCCGCCACCGCGCGCACCGTCGTCGGGCCGCAGCATCCGACCTTCCGCCTCGATCTCGGCGGCCGCGAAGATCTGGTGCTCACCCGTCCCGGCGCCGAGCATCGCAACGTCGGCCTCCTCGCCTTCGCGCGGCCGGGGCTCTACGTCGTGCAGAAGAGCTCGGCCGAGGGTCCGGTCGTCGCCGAGCTCATGAGCGACGACGCCGGCGGCAGGCTCGCGGTCGACCCCGGCCGCTACTTCGTCACCCGCCGCGACAGCGACCACCTCGAGCAGGGCCGCTTCGACGTCACCTCGCGCCAGACGACGATGGTCGCCCAGACCGCCATGGCGCGCCTCGAGTACGCGCGCGTGGTGCGCAAGGGCGGCACGCCGCGTCGCCTCTCCGGCAGCCTCTTCGCCGACGGTGGCGTGCGCGGCCAGGTGTTCGGCCTCGGCACCGCCTGGCGCACCGAGCTGGGCGGCCGCCTCGACCTGCGCCAGTTCTCGCTCGCGCTGCGCCTCGGCTTCTCGCAGTCGGACCACGACAACGGCAGCCTCGACATCACGACGCGCGAGGTCTCGACGGCGATCGACGCCTTGCGTGCATTCGATCTCGGACCGGTCACGCTCGACGTCGGCCTCGAGCTGGGCGCGAGCTGGTTCCTGCAGGCTTTCCACGACCCCTCGACGCGCGACTCCCGCTCGTTCGGCCCCTTCGTCGGCGCCGTCGGGCAAGTCGAAGTGCCGCTGCCGCATCACCTCTACGCGCGTCTGGAGGTCGCCGGCCTCTTCTACTTCCTGCGCACCTCGGAAGCCTCGATGACGGCCACCGCCGCCACCTATCGCGCGGCCGCCGGAGTCGGCGTCTCGTTCTGACTTATGATTGCCGCATTCTTCGCGACCCGGTGTCGAACAATGCGTGACGGGTGATGTACGCGCTACGGCTACTGGCTCTCGCCGGCGTCCTTCTGGGCGCTGCCTGCGGCGATCCCCTGGCGGTCGGCTCGTTCACGCCGGCGCTCATCACCATCAAGGGCAAGATCACGTCGTCGACGGTGGCCGATCCGCCGACGAGCGTCGGCGTCGCGCTCTTGTGGCAGAACGATCAGAACCCCGGCGCCAACTACACCGAGCAGCACGTCGACGTACGCGCGCAGCTCTTTCCGATCAGCTTCTCCCTCGACGTGACCAAGCCTCCGGGCCTCGCCGTGATGCACTCCTGGAAGAGCGACGCGCCGCTGCCGCCCGACCTCGATCCGAACATGCGCTGGGCCTTCGGCACGCTCGTCGTCTACGCCGACGACAACCACAACGGGACGCTCGACATCGTCGGTCCCAACGACACCTCGCCGGACCGCATCCTCGGCGCGACCACGCAGCTCGACATCCTCTATCTCGCCGCGGGACGACCGGCGCCGGCCGAATGGATCGGCCTTCTCCCCGTCGCTGGCGGCTTCAGCCTCGTCCAGGAGCCGCCGCGGCGCGACCCGCACTTCGGCGAGTGCGGCTCGTTCACCGCCGACGGTCACTTCACCAGGCTCTGCTCCGCGCAGACCGACGCGCTGCCGGCCGCGCTCGATGCGGCAAACCCGGTCGAGCTGACGCTCAGCGACGATCCGCTGCTCGCGCGCTTCGCCTGCAATCAGTTCTGGGGACCGCTCGAGTACGCCGACTGGGTGCGCGGCTCGGCGACGGACATCTGCGACGGCGGTGCCTGCCGCTATTGTCAGGGCTATCAGTGTCGGCTCGACGTGACTCCCGCGGGCGTCGTGCCGCGCTGCTAGCCAGACGGAGCTTCCTACGTCTACAATAACTGATTCGTCGACGCAGCGTTGTGCGATACGCGCTTCTTCCATTTAGGTCATGG
>JAQBQH010000317.1 GCA_028287105.1 Myxococcales bacterium | reverse complement strand
CACCGTGACCGTGACGCAGCCGGTGGTGCCGACCTGCGCGTCAGCCCACGAGACCGAGCGCGCGCTGTGCGTATGCGATTTCAACAAGCTGCCCGCGTCGATGGTGCGCTCGTGCGCCGCCGACGCGGACCTGTCGATGTGACCGCCTCGTACCACCTGCTCCGGTGGTACTAACGACCGACGCAGAGCACGGCGCTCGGCGGGGTCGGGTTGCAAATGCGCGGGGACGTGGCGCTGCAGTCGTTGCTGAGGCACTGCGTGCTGGTGGTGCACATGGTGCCGTCGGCGAGCTTGGACTTGCAGACCGGCATCGCCCCCGTCGTGTCGCAGAAGAGCGTGATATCGCAGACGGTGCCGCCGCCGCACATCTGACCGAGCTGCGCCGGCTGATCGCAGGTCGCGGGCGCCTTGTTGAAGTTGCAGAAGTACGGCGTGGCGCACAGCCCCGAGGTGTTGCAGCTCTGCCCGAGCGTCGGCAGCGGCTTACAGGTGCGCGACGTTCCCGTCGACGAATCGCAGTAGAGGCCGGTGTCGCAGGCGACGTTGGTGCAGTCTTCGCCGTTCTTGGCCGGGCCCATGCACACGCCGCTCGTCGAGCCGGGCGTGGTGCGGCAGACGAGGTGCAGCCGCGGATCGGGATCGCACGACGAGCTCACGCCCGGCGGCGGCGGCGACAGACACGCCTCGCCGGCGGCGGGGAGCTGCTTGCAGGTGCTCGAGACCGGATCGCAGTAACTGTTGCCGATGCTGTTGTCGCACTCGATGAGGAGCGGCAGCGCCGGCCTGCCGGTATCGGTGGTGTAGGCGCACTTCTCGCCGAGCTTGGCGCGGAGGTGGCACTTGTAGTCGTCCTTCGCGCAGTAGAGCTGCGCCACCAGCGGATCGCAGTCGTCGCTGGCGTTGCAGATCTCGTCGCGCTTCTGATACGGCTCGCAGACGCCCGACCCCGGCGTGAGCTTGTTGAAGACGCAGCGCGCGCCGTCGACGCACTCGAACGCGAACTGACACTGTTGCCCCACCGCCGTCGAGCCGGAGAAGACGTTGGCGCAGGCGTTCATGCTCATCGACGGCATGGCCGGCGGCTGTCCCGGCCTGGCGTTGCACAGCTGCGCCTTCATCATGTCGAGGCAAGCCTGCGACTTGGCACCGTCGAGGCGGAGGCGGCCCTGGTGCGCCGCCAGGCGGGTCATATAGAGCTGATCTTTGAGCGCGAGGCGGCGATAGGGAACGCAGCTGCTCTGATCGGCGAACTTGTGGCCGTCTTGCACCTTGATCTCGGCGTCGGTGCAGCAGCGGAACTGCCACGAGCACTGCTCGGTGGCGACGTCCTCGATGAAGCTGTCGATGGCTCCGGTGCCGTCGGAGCCGCAGGCGGAGAAGGCAAGGCCAAGCAGAATCAAGAGTGATTGTTTCATGCACCGCAGATACGAGCGCGGGCCGACGATCTTCCCGGCTCAGTCGTCTTCGCCGAGCGTCTCGGAGGTGGGAAAGACGGCGTCGCAGGAAACCGTCTCGGTCACATCGATGGGCTCGCGCTTCCACCAGGCGCCGGTGGCGCGACGCTCGGCGGCGTTGGTGAAGTGATACTGGAAGAAGACGAGACGGGCCGCCTTGGGATGCGCGGGCAGCGGCGCGCGGAAGAGCGACTGCACGGCGGCGGGCTCCTTGCACAGCCGCTCGACGAGCGTGGCGACGTACTCGGGCGTGCCGGCGCGATACGAGAGCCCGTAGAACCAGAGCTGGAAGTCGACGCGCGGCTGGTGCGGCGCCACCCAGTCGGGACGGCGCGCCGGATCGCCGGCCTTGTGGCGGAAGTCGTGCGCGACCCAGGTGGTGCCGTCGTCGCTGGTCTGCAATTCGGGCTCGATGCGCGCCCGCGTGATGTGGCCGAACAGGTGGTAGGTGTTGACGAGACGCCACGGCGCGTAGAGGCGACGCACGGGCAAGAGCGTGGCCATGAGCGCGTCGGAGCGGACGAAGCTGACGAGCGCGTCGCAGAGCGAGATGGCGACGAAGACCGCGAGCAGGGCTGCCGACGCGCGCCGCTTCCACAGCGCGGCCGGCGGCGTCGCAGCGCGCACGCGCGCGCGGAGGCGTAGTCGTTGGCGCAGCCAGGTCGCGACGCGCACGACGTCGGCGTCGTCGAGGAGAAAGACGTGGAGCGCGGCCGCGAGGTAGCAGAAGAAGCCGTAGTTGGCGGTGGCGGCGTTGATGATCTGGAAGCCGGTGAGGACGGCCAGGGTGGCGAGGCGCGCGCGTCGATAGCCGACGAAGATGCCGACGGGAAGGAGCAGCTCGAACGCGAGCGTGGCCCAGCTCTCGAGGTGGTGCCACCAGACCGGCGCGTGGTGCATCGACCAGGCGAGCGCCGTCGGTAGCGGCGCGGTCTCGTAGTACGAGACCATGGCCGAGCCGTCCTGCCAGTCGTGCAGGTGCGACTGCCATTTGGCGACGCCCGATTCCCAGTAAAGCTTGAACAAGATGAGGCGGAAGATCGTATGCAGCCAGGGCGCGTCGCGGTCGCGCGGCTAGAAGATGGCGAAGAAGGCGCACTCGAGGAGGAGGTTGTCCCACTGAAAGCTGGTGAAGGTGCGCGCGGCGGTCGTGAAGCTGAGATAGAGGACGACCTCGAGCGCGCAGACGACGCGCGGGTAGATGCCGAAGAGCGCCACGATGGACAGCGCGACACCGACGAGAACGCCGGCGGCGAGCGTGACGTCGCCGGCGCCGAGCCACAACAGCGTCGGGAAGTCGGCGAACGAGAGCTGGTGGCGCGCGCGCGCCAGGAAGGGCGCGATGGGGAGTAGGCCGCGCGAGCCGATGAGCACGTGCAGCTGCACGCCGAGCGAGAGCCACGCGTCGAGGAAGGCGAGCGCCAGGAGCGCGTGGAAGAGGCGCGCGACCGCGGGGCCGCTGTGGTTGCGCGGCACGAGACCGCCGAGGCGCCCGCCCGTCATGTTTCGATTATAGGCGCGCCGCCAGCTTCGCCGCGCGCGTGAAGACCGCGTCGAGCATGGGCTCGGTGAGCTTGCCGGTGAAGGTGTTCTGCTGGCTCGGATGGTAGGAGCCGAGGAGTGTGTAGCTGCCGACCGTCGCTTCGGCGGCGTGCGCGAACTTGGGGCGCGGCGACGGCGGCGCGTGGCCGAGAGCGGCGAGCGCGCGCAAGAGGCCGTCCCAAGCGAAGCGGCCGAGAGCGACGGCGACGCGCGCGCGGGTGAGCAGCCCCAGCTCCTCGACGACGAAGGGCAGACAGGCGTCGCGTTCGCCGGGCGTGGGCTTGTTGTCGGGTGGCGCGCAGCGAACGCAGACGGTGACCCAGGCGCCGCTCAGGCGGAGGCCGTCGTCGCGCGAGACGGAGGTCGGCTGATTGGCGAAGCCGGCGCGATGGAGCGCGCGATAGAGCCATTCGCCCGAGCGGTCGCCGGTGAAGACGCGGCCGGTGCGGTTGGCGCCGTGCGCGCCGGGGGCCAGACCGACGACGACGACGCGCGCGTTGACGTCGCCGAAGCCGGGAACGGGGCGGCCCCAGTAGGTGTCGTCGGCGTAGGCGGCGCGCTTGTCGCGGGCGACGGTGGCGCACCAGTCGACGAGCCGGTCGCAGCGACGGCAGGCGACGATGCGCTCGGACAGCGTCGACAGCTTCGCCGGCGCCGCCTTGCGGCTCACGGGCTGTCGAAGGTGGCGACGAGCGCCTGCAGCGCCGAGCGTCCGCCGCGCAGGATGCATTCGCCGTCGGCGAGGAGGAGCGTGTCGAAGACGAGCTCGGCGGCGAGGCGGCGCAGCGACTGCCGCAGCTCTTCGGGGGCGTCGATGACGGCGGCAGGTAGGAGGCCGAGGCGCCCGGGCGGATTGCCGACGCAGGCGTCGCCGACGATGAGGATGCGCTTGTCGGCCCAATGGAGCGCTACCTCGCCGGGCGACTTGCCGGCGGCGGGCACCACCACGAAGGGGCCGACGCGCTCGCCGCCCACGAGGGCGTCGTCGACGGTGACGCCCTTTTCGCGGACGAAGGCGGCGTCGGCGGCGTGCACGGCGACGCGCGCGCCCGTGGCCTCGCGTACGCGCGCCGCGGCGCGGAAGTGATTGCGGTTGGTGATGAGGATGCGCGCCACGCCCTCGCGAACGAGGAGCTCCAGATCCTCGGGCGTCGGCTCGACCGGATCGATGACCAGGTTGCCGTCGGGGCGACGGACGAAGAAGCCGTTGAAGTCGTAGCCGAAGCGCTCGGAGAACGAGGGCCAGGTCAGGATGTCGGCGACAAGAGTGCGCATGCCATGCGGGTTAGCATGGGCGACGGGGGGATTGCCAGCCGATTAGGGAGAAAGGAGGAGAACGAGGCGCTGCGGGCTACTTGAAGTACGGGTGCGTCGCGACGTCGATGCGGGCGAGCAGATCGTCCGTGAGCGCGGCGTCACTCGAGCCGGCGGCCATGCCGGCGCGGGCGGTGGCGATGGTGGCGCGCGAGCTCAGGAGCGTCTCGTAGGCGCGCTGGACCTGCATCTTCTTGAGCACGTCGACGGTGGTGCGACGCAGATCGTAGCCGCGGATCTTGTCGCTGTTGGTGAGGATGCCGGCGAGCTCGGTCGTGACGGTGGTGAGCATCGCCGGGGCGAGCACCGGATCGTTGTCGAGGCCCTGGCCGCGCGTCGACGGATCGTCGAGGTAGAGCTTCTTCAAGAGGTAGTTCTGGAAGTCGCTGACGCGCTGCGAGTAGCCGGGGTACTTGGTCTCGTTGGCGCTGTTGTCGAAGCCGACCTTGAGCGGGGCGTCGAGCTGGATCCAGGCGCGCGCCTGATCGGTCGGGTCGGCGGCGCGAAGGAAGTTGGCCGTGCCGGTGAAGTAGACCGCGTCGATGTAGTACTGCCACAGGCCGGTGGTGTCCTGACCGTTCAAGATGCGGCCGAGGAGGATGTTGTAGCTGCGACCCCAGTACTTGATGAGCGGGTCCTCGGTGCGGTCGAAGGTCTGGCAGTACGGGTCGGTGACCACGCTGTCGTCGGTGCAGAAGCTCTGCGCCGGCGGCGTCGTCGCGAGGCCGTAGAGGTACTTGATGGCGTCGACGTCATAGGGGCCCGGCATGTTGCGGCCGGCGGCGACGGCATCTGCGTCCTGGATGTACTCCATGACCGAGCTGTTCTGCGGCAGCGTGTAGAGCGAACCCTTGAAGTTGTGACGGAGGCCGAGCGTGTGGCCGACCTCGTGGACGATGACGTGGGTGATCATGTTCTCGACCATCTGCTTCGGCGTGAGCGCCGCGGCAGGGCCGCCCGGGGCCGGAGCGGCCTCGACGGCGCTGAGGTCGCGGAACGACTGCGCCCAGAGCGTGCACAGCGTCTGCGGGCGGATGTCGCCCCAGGTGAGCTGCTTGATCGCGGGGCGCGCGATCGGCTTGGCGGTCGGGCGTGCCGTCGTGGAGGGATCGAACTCGTCGATCGCGCCCGAGAGCCAGATGGCGTTGAAGTAGACGCTGGCGCCGCGGATCTCTCCGCTGTTCGGGTTGACGCGCCAGTTGGCGAAGGCGTAGCCGTAGGTCGGGTCGGCATCATAGATGAGGTAGTTGTTGTCGTCGTCGGCGTAGGAGTCGGTCGGCTTGGCGACGACGGCCTCGAGCGCCTTGAAGCCAAAGACCGAGTTCCAGTTCTCGATGCCCGCCTTGACCGCGCCCATGATGTCGTACTTCGGGTTGGCGGCGGCGACGGCGACGAACTGATCGGAGATGAGCCACTTGATCGGCTTCATGCCCTTCTTGATGTTCCAGTGCGCCGCGGTCTGCGACTGCCCGCCGGTGTTCTTGACGATGAGCGGATCGTTGCGGAAGAAGTAATCCTGATCGAGCTGCGCGGCGTCGAAGGGCTGGAAGCCCGCGCCCTCGGTGTAGCGACGAAGGGCGATGCCGAGCGTGCCCGACGCCTTGTACTGATTGCCGCCGGCCTGCGGATTGCCGGCGAGCGTATCGTTGACCGCGCCACTGAAGACCTGCTCGAACGTGGTGCCGTCGGCGATGGTGCGGAAGTTCTGCAGGAACGAGAGGTCCACCTGAAAGTGGATCGGCTGCGAGCCCTGCGCGTAGGCGTCGGAGAGGACGCCGAACCGGTTGAGGCCGGCGGCCGGATCGAAGAGCACGTACTTGTCGTTGCCGGGGAGGCCCAGGAACGGCGCGTAGGTCTCGACGACCGGGTAGGCCTCGACGACGAGCGAGGGATCGAAGGTGTCGCTCGAGGCGCGGCCGTCCTGCGCGTCGAAGACGAAGAGCTTGCCGTTCTGCACGCGGAACGTGACCACCAGCGTGCCGAGCGACGAGGCGGCGCCGGCGCCGACGGTGCCGGGATACGCCTGCTTCATGTACGCCGACAGGAAGTAGCGCTGGCCGAGCTGCTTCTTATTGATGGCGACGAAGAACGACTCGTTGGCGCCGGGCGTCGGCACCGCGTTGGTGCCGACCACGCGCTGCGCGGTGACGGTGCTGGACAGCGTGCGCGGGATCGCGACGAAGTCGTCACCACGCTCGAGATCGCCCGAGGTGATGGTGCCGCCCGAGCAGCCGGCGGCGATGGCGAGAATCGGGAAGATCGTTTTCAGGAGGGTCTTGGAGCGCGACGTTCCGAATACCGCGTTTCTAATTTTCATCGAGCGACCTCGTCAGCAAGCGCTGGGTTGCCGCACGATAGCGGGATGTGGGTAGTTAGCGCAACGTGACAGATATGTCGTTCGCGTCACTACACTCTATACAAGCGCTCACAATTGTTGGCATTCTGACGCCACGCGGCGTGGCGATACGGGACCGGGGGCAAACGGGACGGCCGCGATCCATCGCGACGAATACGGCTTGACAGCGCCCGAGGGTCAGACTAGAAATTCGGCTCGTTCCAAGCAGTTCGCTGACAACTTGCGGGAGTAACTCAGTGGTAGAGTGCCACCTTGCCAAGGTGGACGTCGCGGGTTCAAGTCCCGTCTCCCGCTCCAGAAACATCAAGCCCGACGCGCACTTGCGCTTCGGGCTTTTTTCGTTCCGGAGTGGGTTGATGAATATCGTTCAGTTGATTGCTTTTCGATGAACGCCGTCGGGCACGCCGCGTCCGAGCACGCCGCCGCTGACCCAGCAGCCCCGCGCACCTCAGCAAAGCCTGAGTGGCGACGCGCGCTGGCTAGCTTCAGCAGTCGCGATCGGCATTGCGTGGGTCGCCAGCACTGTTCAAGCGCCCGACGTCGTGACCGGCGATCTATTGCCGCTGCACACGATGCGTTGTCGTTGTAGGTCTCGTTTTGAGACAGCATGGTAAGCTCTCCGCCGGCAACCGGACGGTATCCGGCAACCGGACGGTATCCGGCAACCGGACGGTATCCGGCAACCGGACGGTATCCGGCAACCGGACGGCTACCGAACCGTTGGCAGGTTGACCATCCCCTTCAAGCTCACGATTGCGAGGGCGCCGTAGGCGTCCTGTATAGTTCGCGAATGAGCAGGCACTCCGTCGAGGAATCCTGGTCGATCCTGCGGGGAGAGAACAATGGGCAGCCGATGTTCGTGCGCCTCAACACTGGTGCGGGTGCCGTCGCGGGCAGCGCCGCATACGGCATCCGAGTCGGGGTCGCCATCCCTCTACGGAACCCGCGCCCGGATGGTCTGCCTGATGAAGTCGAGAGCGAACAACTTCAGTCGATCGAAGATGCCTTGATCGCACGTTCGAGCGGTCACGCCATCCTGGTCGCCGTCATCACCATCAGCGGAATGCGGGAGTTCGTCTTCTACACCGGCGATGGCGACTGGATACCCGACTTCCATCAACAAATGATGCGCTCCACATCCTCACACGAGGTCCAGTGCATGGCCGAGCATGATCCGGGTTGGGCGGTGTACCACCATCTCGGCGGGTGATGCGCCGTCCAGGCTGACCCTCCCGAGGGCCTTCAGGATCGCTCGCTC
>JAQBQH010000295.1 GCA_028287105.1 Myxococcales bacterium | reverse complement strand
ACGGAGAGCTCGATGCGCGGCAGCGCCGGCGCGCGCGTGCGCAGCTCGGCGGCGCGCTCGGGGTCCGCGACGCAATCGACGAGCGTGCCGCCGTGTGGCGCGACCGCGTCGGCGGCCGCGGTCACGAGTTTCCTTTGCCCTTCCTCAGGTGCGGCTCGGTGCGCTTGATGGCGACGATGCGCCAGCGCGCGCCTTCGTGCGCCACCGAGACCACCTCTTGACCCTCGGCGGCGAGCGAGCGCGGCACGTTGTCGGCGGCGGGGGCGTGGTCGACGAGGATGTGCAGCTCCGCTCCGAGCGGGAGCTCCTCGAGCCGTAGCTTGGTGCGCACGAAGGTGTACGGGCAGACCTCGCCGGCGAGATCGAGCGTCTCGGCCGCGTCGTCGCCGGCGTCGTCGTTTGCGTCGTCGCCGGCGGCGTCGTTTGCGCGGTCGCTCACCAGCTCACCTCGACATCGCACGAGACCCGCGTCGCCGTGGAATCGACCTCCGTGAATTTGTGCCCGAGCGCGCGCAGCGTCGAGAGCGCCCGCATCACCGCCGGCGGATGATCTTCGCCATTCAAGAGCGCCCGTGCCGGCGGCTCGACGACGAGGATGACCGCCAGCTCCACGCCTGCATATCCAACCGCGCTGCGCAGCGCCTGCGCGATCTTCGGGTGCGACGCCTCCCGCGTCAGCCGCACCGCCACCCGCCGCGCTCCGCGGCCGAGAGCTGACCGCGGAGAGCCGAGAGCCTCTCCGCCTCCGTTGTCATCGATGCGCCCGCCCGTCATCGCTACGACGCGCGCAGCGTCGCGCACCATGACGGCGTGGTCCCACTGCGATCCGAAGCGCGGCCCACCGCGGACGGCGACCACGCCGCGCGCCTCCGCGTCCATGGCGCACAGCGTGGCCTCGAGCCCGTCGTCGATGGCGGCGCGCAACGCCGGCGCGTCGGCGGCGCGCACGCCGTCGTCCATGAGGAAGAGCTGCGCCTCGTCGGAGTTGCGCGCCAGATCGAGCGCGCGGCCGAGCATGGCCGGGTCGGCGACGAGGATGCCGAGCTCAAGGCCCATAGCTGCCGATCTCGACGAACCGCCCCTCGTCGAACCGGAAGAGCTTGGCACCGCGCACGCCGTCCTTTTGCACGTCGACGACGAGATAGTCGACGGGGTACAGGAGCTCGCCCTCGGCGGTGGCGGCGCGCTCGTCCTCGGCCGAGAAGTAGGCGCCGACGTCGACGTGCGAGTGATAGATGATCTTGACCGGCCGCTCGGAGCGCTGCGAGCGGTCTAGGAAGAAGAGATCCTTGGCGCCGATGTTGTACGCGGTGCGGGCGTCGCGCGGGAAGGCCACCGGATCCTCGGCGTGCAGCGCGTTCTGCCGGTTGTCGCAGCGCCGCGCCTCGTCGGCGACGGTACCGCCCTTGGCACCGACGAGGAAGCCGCACACCTCTTCGGGATGGCCTTCGCGCGCGTGCGCGTAGACGGCGTCGAGGACGGCGCGCGGGATGTCGATGGCGCTACCACTCATACTGCTTCTCCCAGCGCAGCGGCACGAAGTAGCGATCGCCGCGATCGGGCAGCAGCGTGACAATCACCGCATGATGCGTCGGCGGCAGCTCGCGCGCCACCCTGAGCGCACCCGCGACGGCGGCGCCCGCCGAGTGGCCGACGAAGAGGCCCTCCTCGCGTGCGATGCGCTCGGCGGTGTCCCACGCCTCGTCGGTCCCGAGCGGCAGCCGTCGATCGACGACGCCTTCGGGTCGCCAGATCGCCGGTACCAGCGACGACGGCAGGTGCTTGAGCCCCTCGAGCCCGTGCAGCGCGTCGTCCGGCTCGACCGCGATGATCTGCACGCGCGCGTCGTGCTCCTTGAGCCGCCGGCCGGTGCCCATGATGGTCCCGGTCGTCCCGATGCCGGCGACGAAGTGCGTGACCCGCCCGCCGGTCTGCTCCCAGATCTCGCGCCCGGTGCCGAGATAGTGGGCGCGCGGATTGGAGTCATTCGAGTACTGATCGGGATAGAAATATTGGTCGGGATTGGCGGCGACCAATTCGCGCACGAGGCGAATGGCGCCGTCCGAGCCCTCGAGCTCCGACGAGTAGATGATCTCGGTGCCGTAGGCCTGCGTGATCTGCTTCCGCGCCGCCGAGACGTTGGCCGGCATCACCAGCGCCACCTTGTAGCCGAGCGCCGCGCCCACCATCGAGTAGGCGACGCCGGTGTTGCCGCTCGTCGAGTCGATGAGCGTCTTGTCGCGGGTGAGCGCGCCCGAGGCCACGCCGTCGAGGATCATCTGCAGCGCCGCGCGATCCTTGACCGACCCGCCCGGGTTGCAGAACTCGGCCTTGGCCCACAGCTCGATGCCGTCGCGCGGCTCGAGCTTGCGCAGGCGGATGAGCGGGGTGCCGCCGATGAGATCGACGATCGACTGCTCGGCCTGCGCTTGCTCAGGAGGCTTCACAGCCCGAGCGCGTCCTTGAGCGTGTGCCAGGCGAAGATGGCCGACTGCTCGACGGAGATCTCGGAGCGCGTCACGTTGCCGACGTCGACGCGCACGAGCGGATTGAGCGAGCGCACCGCAAGGGCGATCTCCTCGGACGCAACGACGATCGTGCCGACGCCGGCCGCCGCGAGGTACAGCGCCTCCACCTCGCTCGCCGCCACCGCCGTCGCCGCGCGCAGCTTCTCCTGACCGACGCCGCCCACCTCGGGCAGCACGATCTGGCGCGAGTAACGACGGATCTCGTCCTCGGAGAAGCGCAACCGCTAGCCGCCTGCGATGGCCGGAACGATCGAGACTTCGTCCTTCTCGCCGAGCGGGGTCTCGAGGTTCTGGAGGAAGCGGATGTCCTCGTCCTTGACGAAGATGTTGACGAAGCGGCGGACCGCGCCCGCCTCGTCGCAGATGCGCTCCTTGATGCCGGGGTACTGCTTCTCCAGCTCGCCGATGAGCTCGCCGACGCTCTTGCCGGCGACCGTCACTTCTTCTGAGCCGCCGGTGAGCTTGCGCAGCGGCGTGGGGATTCGAACGATGGCCATGGGTGTCTCCTATAAAACCTTCTCGAATTCGTCGATGCGGGGCGCGATCGGCGGTGGCAGGGGCAGCGCGTCGACGAGCGGCTCCTGGGTCTTGAGGCCGTTGCCGGTGATGCAGAGCACCGTCTCCTCGTCGGCGGGGATCTTGCCCTCGGCGATGAGGCGGCGCGCGGTGGCGATGGTGACGCCGCCCGCGGTCTCGGTGAAGATGCCCTCCGTCGACGCGAGGAGCTTGATGCCCTCGATGATCTCTTCGTCGCTGACGGCGGCGGCGCTGCCGCCCGAGGCGCGGATCGCCTGCGCGGCGTACGGTCCGTCGGCGGGGTTGCCGATGGCGAGCGACTTGGCGATCGTGTTCGGCTTCTTGACCGGGCGGATGGCGTCGCGCCCGGCCAGCACCGCCTCGGCGATGGGGCCGCAGCCGGCCGCCTGGGCGCCGTGCAGCCGCGTGGTGCCGCGCGCCTCGACGAGGCCGAGCTTGACGAACTCTTCGATCGACTTGCCAATCTTGGTGAGCAGCGAGCCCGACGCCATCGGCACGACCACGTGCGCGGGCGTGCGCCAGCCGAGCTGCTCCTGGATCTCGTAGCCGTAGCTCTTCGAGCCCTCGGCGTAGTAGGGGCGGATGTTGACGTTCACGAACGCCCAGCGATGGCGGTCGGCGATCTCCGAGCAGAGGCGATTGACGTCGTCGTAGGTGCCGTTGACGCGCACGAGGTGCGGCGCGTAGACCAGCGTGCCCAGCACCTTGCCCGACTCGAGATCGTGCGGAATGAGCACGTAGCAGCGCAGCCCCGCCTGCGCCGCGTTGGCCGCCGTCGAGTTGCCGAGGTTTCCCGTCGACGCGCAAGCCACCGTGTCGAAGCCGAGCTCCTTGGCCTTGGTGAGTGCCACCGCGACGACGCGATCCTTGAACGACAAGGTCGGGCACGAGACCGCGTCGTTCTTGATCCACAGGTTCTTGTGACCGAGCGCCTCGCCGAGCCGGCGCGCGCGCAGAAGCGGCGTGTAGCCCGCGTTGAGCCCGACGGTGGGCTCGCCGTCGATCGGCAGAAGCTCGCGATAGCGCCATAAGCTCTCGGCGCGCTTCTCGATCACCTCGCGCGACAGCACCCGCTTGATGCCCTCGTAGTCGTAGGCGACCTCGAGCGGACCGAAGCAATCCTCGCAGACGTGAAGCGCCTCCTTCGGATACTGCTTCTTGCACTCCTTGCACTGCAGCGCCTGCACGAATGACACGGGCGACATCACGCAACCTCTCGCAAGTGAGCTTCACATCCCGGCCGCGGCCGCACCGCGACGCGGCGGCGGCGATCGGAGAGACCGTCGACGACCATGAGCGTGCCGGCCAGGCGCGGCGCGCCGTCGAGGATGCGCAGCGCCTCTTCGGCCATGAGCGCGCCGATGATGCCGGCGAAGGCGCCCATGATCCCCGCCTCCGAACACGACGGCGCGATGCCGGCGGGCGGTGGCGCTTCGAACAGGCAGCGATAGCAGGCCGAGCCGCGCACGACCGACATGAGCTGGCCGGTGAAGCGGACGACGCCGCCGTGGACCAGCGGCACGCCGGCCTCGACGCAGGCGTCGTTGATGAGGAACTTGGCGTCGAACGAATCGGTGCCGTCGACGACGACGTCCCAGCCGCGCACGACCCGGCGCGCGTTGTCGGCGTCGACGCGCGTGCGCAGCGTCTCGATCTCGACGGCGGGGTAGCGCCGCCCGATGGCGTCGCGCGCCGATTGCACCTTGGGTCGTCCCACGTCTTCGGTGCGATGCAGGATCTGGCGGTTCAGGTTCGACGCTTCGACCACGTCGTCGTCGACGATGCCGAGCGTGCGCACGCGCGGCGCCAGCGCCCACAGCGCCGGGCAGCCGAGCCCGCCTGCACCGATGACGAGGACGCGCCCGCTCATGCGAAGTACTCGTCGAGCGAGAAGTAGCGCTCGCCCGTGTCGCACATGACGGTGACGACGCGTTTGCCGGCGCCCAGCTCCTTGGCGACCTGGCAGGCGATGAACGCGTTGGCGCCCGACGAGATGCCGACGAGCAGGCCCTCTTCCTTGGCCAGCCGCACCTTGGTCTCGTAGGCGTCGCGATCGGAGATCTTGCGGATCTCGTCGATGACTGCGCGATTCAAGATGCTCGGCACGAAGCCGGCGCCGATGCCCTGGATCTTGTGCGGCCCGACGGGACCGCCCGAAAGTACCGCCGACGTGGCCGGCTCCACGGCGATGATGCGGACGCCTTTGTACTTGTCGCGAAACACTTCGCCGACGCCGCTGATGGTGCCGCCGGTGCCGACGCCCGACACGAACGCGTCGCAGCCGCGCTCGCCGAGCTGCACGACCAGCTCCCTGGCCGTCGTGCGCTTGTGCACCTCGGGGTTGGCCGGGTTGTTGAACTGTTGCGGCATGAAGTAGTTCTTGTTCTTCTTGCAGAGCTCCTCGGCGCGCGACACCGCGCCCTCCATCGTGCGCTCGGCCTGCGTCAGGATGAGCTCCGCGCCGTACGCCTTGAGCAGCGAGCGCCGCTCGAGCGACATCGACTCCGGCATCGTCAGCACCAGGCGGTAACCCTTGACCGCGCACACGAGCGCGAGGCCGATGCCGGTGTTGCCCGACGTGGGCTCGACGATGACCGACTCGCCCGGCTTGATGCGCCCCTCGCGCTCGGCGGCCTCGATCATCGCCAGCGCGATGCGGTCCTTGACCGAGCCGCCCGGGTTGAGGTGCTCGCACTTCACCAGGACCTGGAGCGGAAATTCCTGGGCAATACGCGCCAGCGGGACCAGCGGGGTGCTGCCTATGTGAGCCAGCAGGCCGGCATGTAGGCGGACTTCGCCGGCGGGCCGTGGTGGATCCGTTGCTGCCGCCACGATCGTGTTTGCCGGATTCGCGTGCATCGGACAACATGGATATCATGA
>JAQBQH010000275.1 GCA_028287105.1 Myxococcales bacterium | reverse complement strand
GCCGGAGCCGCGCCCGCTGCCGCGCCGCCCTTGGCCTGCACCTGCGCCACCACCTGATTGATCTGCGCGAGCCCCGCCGCCCCCGCATTGAACGCCGCCTGCATCGCCGCCCAGAACTGCGGCGCCGGCACGACGCCCCCGCCGTCGATCGCCGCCAGCCGCTGCCCCACCACCGCCGCCGGCCCGAGCTTGTCGAGCGCCACGCGCAACACCTTCGCCACTTCGGCGGCCGCCGCCAGCGCCGTCAGCTTCGCGGTCACGAACGCCGTCTTCTCGGCGTCCGGCATCTTCTCGACCTCGGCGACGAGATACTGACCCGGCTTGTGCCCGCGGTTGTTGGTCTTGAACTTCTCGAACGTCTCGAGCGCCTTGAGGGTCTCGTCGCTGAGCGAGTAGCCGGCGTCGAATCCCGCCGACTGCTTGTAGCTCTTGCCCTCGTACGTGTTGCCCGCGTACAGCTTCGCCGTCCAATCCTTCGGATCGGGCAGCGCCTCCTCGGGCTTCATCGCGTCGTGGATCTTCTGCATCTCCTGGACGACGTCGGCCCACACCTTCGCGTCGAAGTTGAAGAACTTCTTCTGCGCGTACTTGTCCTTGAACGATGCGAACGACTCGCCTTCGCGCTTGAGCTTGATGAAGTTCGAGAACGCGATGCGCGCCTGGTCGGCGTTGCCCGGAAGGAACGCGCCCGCCGGCGGCATCTCGTGGCGCTTGTGCGCATCGTCGGCGGCCTTCGTCAGCGTCGAGGTCGCCTTCACGGCGCCCTTGGTCTTGACCTCGATCTTCTGCTTGTACTCGTGCTCCTTGGACTGCAGCGCCTGCTGCTGCTTGTCCTCGTCCGCTTTGCCCTTGGCGGCGACCTTCTGCACCGTCGGATCGAGCTGACCGGCTGGCGCGGCGTCCTTCTTGGCGTTGGCGTTCTTGTCCTTGCCGCCCGCGGCAGCCGCGCCCGGCGCACCGCCGGTAGCCGCAGCAGCAGCCGCGGCCGTCGCCGGAGCCGGCGCACCACCGCCCGCCGCCGCGCCACCACCGCCACCGCCCTGCAGCTGCGCCTTTTTGGCATCGAGCGTCCGCGCCTGCGAAATGATTCCGGCCGCGCCCGCCGCCACCGCCGGGCCGGGCGGCGTCGCCGCGCCGCCACCACCACCGCCGGGACGTCCGCCGCCACCACCACCGCCGCCGCCAGCACCCGCGCCACCACCACCACCGCCGCCGACCTGCGCCGCCGCGCCGCTGGCCGCGCCCGGCGCCGGATTCGGAGCTCCGCCCGTCTGCGGCGACGCCGCGCCCGGCGACTGCACTTCGGCCTTCTTCGACGCCGGCGGAATCGCGCCCGCCGCCGACGCCGACACGCCCGGATCGGACGGCAGCGCCGGCAACGTCACCGCCGGCAGCACCACCATCGGCGGCGGCAGCGGAATTGGCGGCGGCACCGGAATCGGGTCCGGCTTGGCGAGCGCCGGCGGCGGAGCCGGCTGCGGAGGAGGCGCCGGCGGCGGCGCCTTCTCGTTCTCCGCCGGCTTCTCGACGGCGCCTTCCTTCTGCGCCTGCTTCTCCGCTTCCTCGACCTGGTGCTGCGCCTTCTTACCCTCGGCCTCGTGGTGCTTGACCTTCTGCTCGTGCTCCGCCTTCTGGGCGTGAATCTTGTGCTGGTGCTCGTGCTCCGCCTTCTGGAAATCGGCCGCCTGCTTGGCGACGTGCCGCGCGTGCTCCTCGTCCTGCTCCTTCTGCTTGCGCTGCACCTCCGCCACCGCGGCGAGGTACTGCACCTGGATGAGCCCCTGGACCTCTTCGCGCTCCAGCACCACGTTGACGCCGGTGTCGGGGTTGATGCCCATGTGCGCGATCTGCGCGCGCCGCCACTCGAGGACGATGCGTCCGGCGCGCATCGGATCGGTCTTCGACGCGATGGCCACGCCCTTGGCCAGCTTCTGCGTCGGCGTCGTGCACGCGTCCTCCGGATCGATCTGCTCGGCGTTGTCCGCGTGCTCGCGATAGAAGTCCCACGCTGCCCCGGAGATCCCGAACATCGAATTGAAGTCGACCGGCGCGGCGGTCATGCCGTTTTCCCAGCCTTCGGGTAGCTGCTCGAACTGCCCCGCGGCCGCGCGCATGCTCTTCAAGACCGGCGCGATCTTCTCCTTCGCCTCGCGGTTCGATTCCGCGTCCGAGGTGTTCTTGCCGCCCTCTTTGACGCCGTTCGAGATCTGATCGATGGCGTCGTCGCGCAACGCCAGGCCGTTGACGAAGCGCGTGCCGCCCGGCCCGCCGACCTGCAGCTCGATCGGATTGAACGGCCGGAACTGGCCGAGGTCGATGTGCGCGAAGGTCACCGACGCCAGCGTGTACTTCTTGTCGATGATCGTGAACCAGCAGACCTCCGCATACAGCGTCGCGATCAGCGACGCGATGAGGTCGAGCGACGCACCGACGAACGGATCGATCTTGAGGAGCGCGCCCTGCCCCTGCTGGAACCGCCCCGTGACGTCGGCGCCGAGCTCCAGGTTCAAGCGCGCCGTGATCTCGGCGCCGATGCCGGCCGACGCGGTCGCGATGAGCAGCTGAATCTCGCCCGCGATCTGCACCGAGAACGACAGCGCCAGGTACGCGCCCATCGCGATCGATCCGCCGAAGCTGATCGGCGGCAGCCCGCCCGAATCGAGCGCCTCGAGCCCGCCCTCGATCTTCGGATCCTTGAGCTTGATCTTCGGCATGCGATAGCCCGCGGCCACGCCCATGCCGAACTTGAGACCAATCGACGCCACACCGACCGAGAGCAGCGGAATCGTCGGGAAGTCCTTGTGCCACGAGGCGAGCTCTTTATCACCGTCGTCCGGGTGCTTCTCCTCGGGCGTGATGCCGAGGATCTGGAAGCCCTGCCCCTGCTGATAGCGAACGCCGACCTCGAGCTCCATCGACTCCGACGGCGCGATCTTGACCTTGCCCTCGAAGAAGAAGCCGCCCGATCCGTAGCCGATGCTGACCGTCGCGCTCTTGATGACCGCGTTGTCGCGCGGCACCAGCGTCGCCGAAATGGTGACGCCGTTCTGATTGAGGTCACCCGCGACGGTCGCCTGCTGAAAGCCGGGGATCGTGATCGGAAAGTCGATGTGCGCGAAGAGCCCTTGCGCCGACGAGTAGCCGGCGACGAAGTTGCCCATCTCGTTGTTCTTGCGAAACGGCGCCTCGAACTGCGTCGACAACGTGGCGCTGATGCCGCTGCCGCGCACGTAGCTGATCTCGACGACCGGGTTCTGCAGCGGCAGGAACGACGGCGGCACCAGGTTGAGCCGTCCCCTCGCCTCCTGCAGCTGCCAGCTCTGCATCGCGATGTGGATCGATCCCGACGAGATGAAGCGCGCCAGCGCCGAGTTGCCGCCCGGCGTCACGGTCAGATCGGCCGACGTCGACAGCCCGCTCAGCTCCGCGCCGGCGGCGACGGTCGCGTTGCCCTCGATGCGCAGCGACGGGAAATCGGCCAGCACGTGCAGCGTGCCCGACGAGAAGCGGTTGCGCACGACATCGACGCGTCCGTCGGCAATGACCTCGCCCACCTTGATGCGCGACACCGCGACGTAGCCGGACAGCCCCTGACCGTTCTGGTACTCGCCGTGGAGGTGCGCCGCGCAATCGGTGATCCCCGCCGCCGGGATGCCCGTGACGTCGGCGTCGACCTGCACGTTGAAGTCGGTGGTGCCGCCGCCGACGTGCAGCGCCACGTCACCGGTGATCGCCCCGAACGTGACGCCCGGGATGTAGCGCCCGAGCCCCGTGGCATCGATGTGCCCGCGCAGATCGAACGACGCCGGATCGCCGCCGCCAGCGTTGGCGGTGACGTCGAGGTCGACCGTGGCGAGGTGATTGATGTCGGCGTGCGCGTGTCCATTGATGTCGACGCGCCGCGTGGCGCTCGACCAGCTGGCGCTGATCTGGCTCGCCTGATCGAAGTGCACCGGCCCGAGGTCGTTGGGCCTGAGCGTGCCGTGCACCGAGACCGCGCTGTTGGCGTACTCGAGGTGCAGCATCGAATTCGGCCGCAAGAGGCCGCCGGGGATCACCGGCGCCAGATCGAAATCGGCCGACGCGGTGACGACGCCTTCGTTGTAACGAACCTCGGCACCCTGGAACGCCTCGGAGATCTTGCCGAGCTCCTTGAGCCGCTTGATCTGTCCGCGCACGTCGGGGCGGTTGTTGTCGAGCCTGAAGTGAACCGACGCGTCGAGATAGGTCGCGTACTGCGATGCGAGGTTGAGCGTGAAGCCCTCGCCCTGCGTCGAGAGGTTGCCGCCCTCATACTGCAGCGTGCCCGAGGTGCGATCGAAGATCGCGATCGGATCGATGTCGAGCGCCGCCGTGCCGCTAAAGCCGTGGCCGCGCGCGTACTCGGCCGTCAAGACCGCGTGGCCGACGTGCGGCATGTCGACGCGCGCATGCAGCGTCGACGAGAAGCCGCCGCCGGCGCCGCGCGCGAACCGCGCCGTGCAGCCGTCCATCAGCGTCACCGTCGCCGGCCCGATCTGGATCGCAACCGGCGCCGTCAGCGTGCCGGTGACCTCGCGGTTGTCGGCGTGGACATGCACCTTGAGCCCGCGCAGCGCCGTGATGTCGACGTCCGCGTCGAGCCCGAAGGTGCGCTCCTTGACGTTGCCGCCGCCGGTCACGGTGCCGTGACCGACGCCGCTGATGTTGACCGTGCAGGTGCCGATGTTGATCGCGCCCGACCGCAGATCGATGCTGCCGCCTTCGGAGTGGAACCCCTCCCCGGCGGTGATGCGGATCTGGTCGACGAGCCCGGTGAAGCCGGTCGCGCTGTCGAACCCGAGCTGGAAGTTGCCGCCGACCTTCTCCTGGTCGCCCGGCGAATACGACGCGGTGCCCTGGATGTGTCCGGCCATCGCCAGCGCGCCGCCCACGTAGTCGACGGTGACGGGCGCATCCGCGACGTGGATGTGAAGGTCCTGCATGCCGCGTGTCAGCTTGTTGATCGCCGCCGACGCCTGCACCGCGACGTGGAACTCGTGCGTCTGCAGATTGCCGCGCACGCTGGTGATGGCGACGTCGCGCACCGCCTCGGGTGCCGCCGTGCCGAACGTGATCGGCCCGTTGTTGTGCAGCGCCGCGGCGCCACCCGACCCCGCCGACGCCTCGACCTCACCCTCGAGGCGGTGGCCCGTCACCTCGCCGAGCTGCACCGTGCCGCCCGCCTCCCAGGTGAACTGGCCCATGTTCCAGCCGACGCTGGCGTGCGCGTTCGCCCCGCCCGCGGCCATGTGCGCGGTCAGCTGCCCGTTGAGCACGCGCCCGGGCAATAGATCGATGGTGCCGCCGTCGATGGTGACGTTGGCGGCGCCGACGTGCAGCGTCACGCGCGCCGCCGTCAACGAGCCGGTCAGCTCCTGTCCCGCGAGGTGCGCCGTGATGTTCGAGAAGAGGACCTGGTTCTGCACCGGCCCCGCGTTGACCATGACGTCGGTGGCGGTGAAGCTGAACGCGTTGGCGCCGCCATTGCGATCGTAGGTGACGTGCAGGTTCCCGGCGAGGTACTGGCTCACCTGCGCGAGCGGAATGTCGGTGTCGGCGTGGATGTCGATCGGCTGGCCGGTGCCGCGCGCCGTCACCGACACGTTGATCTGCGGCAGCGCGCCCAGCCGCACGTTGCCCGAGGCCGTGCCGGTGAGCCCATTGGCGCTGTCGATGGTCAGCTGCGAGGCCGGGTCGATGCTGATGCGCACCGAGCCGACGGTGATGTCGCGCCCGCCGCGAATCGTCGCGCCGTAGCCGGTCTGGTTGAGGTGCGCCTCGTCGATGAAGAGCCCGTTGAGCGGCCCCGCCAGCGCGATGTTCTCGGCGTGCGCGTTGATGCCGGTCTGCGAGTCGTAGCCGAGCGTCATCGACGCGCCGGCCTGCACGATGCCGCCCAGATCCTTGAACGTCACCGACGTCGAGCCGCCCCACTGCCCGGCGTTGTAGGTGAACGTGAAGTCGGCCGGCTGCGTGAACTGCGTGTCGCGCACGTTGCCGGCGACGGTGACGCCGGTGGGCCGCCCACCCTCGATGATGGGCGTGATGTGCGCCGTCACCGTGCCCGAAAGGACGTTGACGTCGACCGCCGCCGCCTCGAGCGAGATCTGCCGCTGCGCGTTCATGTGCAGCGTCATCGATCCGGTGATCGTGGCGCCCGGGATCGTGAGCTTGATGCCGTCCTGGGGCACCGTCAGCGTGGCGCCGATGCCGCCGTCGCCCTCCTCGGTGAGCGCGATGTTCGCCTCGAGGAAGCTGCCGACGGTGACCTTGGCGCTGCCGGTCGCGCCGATGTGCAGCGTGTCCCCGGCGTTGGCCTTGTTGATCGACAGCGTCAGCGAGCCCGACGCGGTCACGCCGCCAGGCAGGAGGCGCTGCAGCGCGGCGACATCGAGCGTGGCCGACGCGCTCAGCGCCTCGCCGGTCTTGCGCACCGAGATGCCGTTGGTGAACACCCCGACCAGCGGCCCCTCGGCGAAGTTCGCGTCGGCGCAGGCGAGCGAGTTGGCGCCGCCCTCGTTGGACGCCGTCAGCATGCCGGTCATCTTGCCGCCGGTCAGGCCCGCGAGGTCGACGGTGATGGTGCCTTCGACCTTGAGCTGCCCCTGATCGTCGTAGCTGATGTGGCCGGTCGCGCTCGCCCCCGCGCCCGCCGCCGCCATCTGCACGTCGACCGAGCCGGTGAGCTGCACCGGACCGGACTGGGCTTTCGAGAAGTGCAGGTGGCCGCTGGTGATCGATCCGGTCACTGGCCCGACGCTGATCGGCCCCGAGGCGAAGTTGATGTCGCCCGACAGGTTGCCGTCGGCGTAGTCGACGTTGGGAATGCTGACGTACTGCGCGATCCGCGGATCGGACGCCGTCAGCCCCGCGGCGTGAATCGAGAGCGGGTTGGCCTGCCCGCTCACGTAGCCGACGCGCACGCTGCCGGCCAGCGCCGGAACGATCGCGTGCACGTCGACGTTGACCTCCGCCTCCGTCGACAGCTCGCCGTTGGCGTAGCGCAGGTTGATCGAGATGGGCGCGCCCGGAAACGCGCTGATGCGCAGCGCCGCCGACCCCGAGAGCCGCGCGAAGTCGTAGCTCCCGCCCGCGCCTGGCAGGTTGAGCGACAAGGAGTCGAGCGCGCCGTAAGCCGCCAGCGCCGGCGGCGCGATGTTCGATCCGGTGACGGTGATGTCGCCGAACGCGCGTCCGATATCGCGAATGTCGGTCTCGCCGATCTGCACCGACGCGGTCAGCTCGCTGAGCTGTCCGAGCGCGCCGCCGAGATCGAGCGAGATCGGTCCCCCCGCCGTCGACGCCGAGATGCGCCAGCCGGGCAGGACGTTCAAGTTGACGTCGGGCAGCCCGATGCGCGGGATGCCGAAGTGGACGTTGACCTGCCCCGTGAGCGAGCCGCCGGGGTCCATCGCCAGGTTCGCCCACCGTCCGACGACGAGCCCGTCGAGCAGGTTCACCGTGACGTCGCCCGCGACGCTGAAGCGATTGGCGCGGAAGGCGTCCTCGACGCCGATGGTCAGCCCCTGCACCTGAATGCCGGGGACCTGCGCGTTCTCGACGGTGACCGAGCCGTCGAGCTGCCCGCCCTGGTAGCTCACGCGCAGGGCGCCGGCGAGCGCCGCTGCCCCGCCCGGCCCGACGCTGAATCGTCCCGTCGCCTCGCCCGAGACATCGGTGCCGTCGATCTGCACCGTCGACGCGGTGAGCGACGCGGTGCCGCCGCCGGGCAGCGGCATCGACACCGGCGTGCCGAGCCGCAGCGACGCCTTCAGGCGCCCGTCCTCGGCGCGGACGTCGTCGAACAGGATCGCCGAGAGCTGCGGAATCGTGAACTTGACGTTCTCGCCGACGACGCTGAGCCGCCCCCCGGCGTAGCTCACGTGCGCGATGCCCTCGATGCCGGGCAGGCTCACCGGCACATCGGCGCCGGCGGTGATGCTGATGTTGTGCCCGTCCCAGGTGATCGTCGCCTGCACGTTGGCCGCGAGACCGGCGATCTGCAGGTTGCCGTTGATCGTCGCGTTGAAGGTGACGCCGCTCGGCCCCGCCTGCAGCGTCGCCGTCATCTGCGCCGACCCCGACGCCATGCCGTTGGCGACATTGACCGTCGCGCCGCCGGTGATGCTGACCTCGACCCCCGCCGCCGGCGACGAGCGCACCGTCACGACGAAGTCGGTCGCCTGCACCGGGAAGTCGTGGCTCAGAAGGTCGGCCGGCGAGATGTTGGCGGTGCCGCTGAAGCCGTCGGGCCCGACCTGCACCTGGACGTTCTTGACGAGCGCGCCCGGCACGTTGACCGGCAACGTCAGCGTGCCCGACACCGCGCCGCCGGCGTCGACCGACAGCTGCCCCTGCCCGCCGTGGAACGGCCCCGAGTCGACGCTGGCCGACAGCGTGCCCGACTCGACGTGATCGCCCGACGAGCGGAAGGTCGCGTTCTGAATCCGGATGGGGCCCATCGACTGATTGACGTCGATCTGCTTGCGCCCATCGCCGAGGTCGCGCGCGTTCGGCATGTTGGCCGAGAGATCGAGCGCGCGCTGCATCACGTTCATGCGCCACTGCGTCGGGCTGGCGCCGCCCTCGGAGTCGCGCGAGATGGTCCCCGCCGGTGCGCGCTCCCGAATCTGCAGCTGCGGCGTGCCCGCGCGATCGCCGTCGGCGAACGCATGCGACACGCGATCGGCCTCGCGCTCCACCGCGCTGCCCGGCGCCGACACCGTCGGTGCCGAGGTCTCCGCCGCGCCCGCCTGCTGCGCCACGTGGGTCAGCTCGTGCGCGATGAGCCGCTTGCCCTCGGCCGACTGCGGATCGTATTTGCCCTGACCGAAGTAGACGTCGCGCCCCTGCGTGAACGCGCGCGCGCCCAGCTTGCGCGCGTCGTCGGCGGCGCCGGAATCGTCGTGGACCCGGACCTCGTCGAACGAGGCGCCGAGGCGCGACTCGAGCTCCGCCTTGAGCGATCCCGGCAGCGGCTTGCCCGGCCGCGCCGAAAGGCCGCCCAGCTTCTGCGCCAGCGCCTCGCGCGCCGCCCGCCCGTCGCCGAGCTTGCGCCCGCCGAGCCCATGGATCGCCGTCGCTCGCACCCGCGCCTGATGCGCGTCGTACTCGGGTCCGAGCAGCCGCTGCAGCTCGTACTTGGTCGCGCCGCGCTCGAGCAGCGCCACCAGCGCCTCCGAGAGCCGTCGCGCCTCCGATAGCACGCTGTCGACCGACGCGTGCGTGACCTCGTACGCCGCCAGCACCGCCGGCCGCGCCGTCACCTTCGGCGCTCGTCCCAGCGCCGCGCCCACCGCCCGCGACGCGCGCGCGCGATCGGCCAGCAGCGACGGCGCCGCGTCGAGCGGCCCGAGCCGCCGCAAGATCGAGTGCGCCTCGCGCTCGGCCGCCTGCGACGGCTGCCCGAGGTCGATCGTCGGTGTCGCGCGCTCTTGCTGCGCGACGTGAATCGCCTCGTGGACCAACACCGGCGTCGACGCTTCGCCGCCGCGCACGAACACCTGCCGCCCGAGCGTGAACGCGGGCGAGCCCATCCGCGCCGTCAGCGCATCGACCGCCGGACCGCGCATGATGTCGACCCGACCGAGCCGCCGTCCGAGCGCGGCCTCGACAATGCGTCGCGCATCCGCGGGAAGCTCACCACGCGAGAGCGCCGGCGTCGCCAGCGCCTGGTTCCACAGCTGCGAGGCGGCCGGAGCGCCCAGATCGCGAACCAGCTCGAGATAGGCCCGCCGCCGCTCGCTCGCGCCGAGCCCGTCGCGCAACAGCGCCGCCAGCGCCGCCGGGTCGATCCTCCCGTCGAGCAGCAGCGCCCAGACCGCCTGCGACGCCCGCCCCGGCCAGAGCTGCTCCTCTTCGTCACGGCGCGGCCGCGCCACATCCCGCGATGGGCGCGTCGGCGAAGCAACTTCGAGATCGAAAAGGCGCTCCACCTGGCGATGCACCCCAAGGCAAAGAGTTCGGGACCCGTAGCGTACCGTTCCTATTCAGTTATCGCCATCGGAAAGGAAAAGTTGCGTGGTGTCACAAGGCACCCGTCATTTTCGGACGCAGCTACCTGATTTCAAAGCTCCAGCCGAGCTCCCGCGCGCGTGACATCCATCGCTCGGCGACGTCCGGCTCGTATGGGACGTCCTCACCCTTCAAGTAGAGGGCGGCCAGATCGGCCGCCGCCTCCGGGCTGCCGGCCGCCGCCGCCCGTTCGAACCACGGAATCGCCAGCGCCACGCCGCCCGGCCGCGCCGCCTCGCGCTGCGCCACCCGCAAGCATGCGACCGCGTTGCCGCTTTCGGCGGCGACCCGCTCCCATCGCACCGCGGCCGCCTCGTCGCGCGCGCCGCCTATTCCGGCGGCGTAGAGCTGCGCCAGCTCCAGCTGCGCTTCGGCGATGCCCTGCTCGGCCGCGGCCTTGATCAGCATCCGCCCGCCGGCCGGGTCGGCGCGCCCGCCGAGGCCACGCAGCTGCGCCGCGCCCAGCAGCCAAAATGCGCCCGCCTCGCCCGCCGCCGCCGCGCGCCGCAACCAGCCAACTCCTTCCGCCGCGGTCTCCGGATCGAGCAGCAGCGCCCCACCGAGCGTCACCGCAGCCACCGGCAGCGTCGCCGCGGCGCGCTCGAGCCAGCGCAGCCCTTCGGCCGTGTCGACCGGCCCGCCGCGCCCGGCCAGAAACAGCATCGCCAGCTCGAACGCCGCGTAGGGGCTGCCGTCATCCCACGCCTGCGCGAGGAAGATGCGCGCCTCCGCGACCGCCACTTCGTCGCCGTGCAACGCGAGCTGCGCGGCGACCACGAACAGCCGCGATGCGCGGGCGTCGCGATCGGCGATGTCGAGCGCCGCCAACGCCTCGCCCATGAGCGCCGTCACATCCTGCACAGCGACGAGGATAGCCGACGCGCAGCATTGTGCTAAGGTCCCATTTCCGTATGGACTACAAAGCGACCCTGAACCTTCCCGAGACCGCGTTTCCGATGAAGGCGGACCTGGCCAAAAAAGAGCCGGAGATGCTGCGCTCCTGGGCCGAGTCGAAGCTGTACGCGCGCATTCTCGAGGCGCGCAAGAACGCGCCGCCCTACGTGCTCCACGACGGTCCGCCCTACGCCAACGGGCACCTCCACTACGGGCACATCCTCAACAAGACCCTGAAGGACATCGTCTGCAAATACCGCACGATGGCCGGGCACTACGTCGAGTACAAGCCGGGCTGGGACTGTCACGGGCTGCCCATCGAGCTGGCCGTGCAGCGCGCGCTCGGCGACAAGATCGCGTCGATGACGCCGGTGCAGATCCGCGCCGCCTGTCACGACTACGCCATGAAGTTCGTGGGCATCCAGCGCGACGAGTTCATCCGCCTCGGCGTGTTCGGCACCTGGGACGATCCGTACCTGACGTTGGCGCCGCACTACGAAGCGACCATCGTCAGGCAGCTCGCGGAGTTCGCGCGCAAGGGCATGCTGTACCAGGCGAAGAAGCCGGTGCACTGGTGCATGTCGGACAAGACCGCGCTCGCCGAGGCGGAGATCGAGTACGACGAGAAGCACGTCTCGCCATCGATCTACGTCAAGTTCGCCACGCCCGAGCCCGGCCTCTTCGCCGTCATCTGGACGACCACGCCGTGGACCCTCCCGGCCAACTGGGCGATCGTCTACCACCCCGAGTTCGCCTACGTCACCGTGCGCGCCAACGGCGAGCGCTACATCGTCGCCGAGCGGCTGGCCGACGCCGTGGTCGCCGCGTGCAAGCTGACCGAGGATGGACCGCGCGAGCCGTTTGCCGTCGACAAATTCGTCGCGTTTCAGGCGGCGCGCCATCCGTTCCTCGATCGCCCGTCGCGCTTCCTCGCCGCCGACTACGTCACGCTCGAGCAGGGCACCGGCCTCGTGCACACCGCGCCCGGCCACGGCGCCGACGACTTCGCCACCGGCAAGAAGTACGGTCTGCCGGTCGAGGCCCCCGTCGACGACGGCGGCAAGTTCAGCGACGGCCCGTGGAAGGGCGAGTTCATCTTCAAGGCCAACCCGAAGATCGTCGCCCTGCTCGTCGAACGCCACGCGCTGCTCTCGCACCCCGACGCCAAGGTCACGCACGCCTATCCGATCTGCTGGCGCTGCAAGAACCCGGTCATCTTCCGCGCCACCGAGCAGCTGTTCGCGCGCATGGACGGCGACACGCACCTGCGCGAGACCGCGCTCGCCGAGATCCGCCGCACGCGCTGGATCCCGCCCTGGGGCGAGAACCGCATCGCCGGTATGATCGAGAACCGCCCCGACTGGGTGCTTTCGCGCCAGCGCGTCTGGGGCGTGCCGATCCCCGTCTTCTACAGGGACGGCGAGGCGGTCATCGACGCCACGCTCATGGACAAGGTCGCCGATCGCTTCGAAAAGGACGGCGCCGACGCCTGGTTCGCCTCGTCGACGGCAGAGCTCCTCGGCCCCGAGCATGCGCAGCTCGAAAAGGGGCGCGACATCGTCGACGTCTGGTTCGAGTCGGGCGTCTCGTGGGCGGCCGTGTGCGAAGGCGAGAAGTCGGTCGGCCTCGACTCCTCGACCGCCGAAGATCGCCGCCCCATCGATCTATATCTGGAGGGCTCGGATCAGCATCGCGGCTGGTTCCACTCGTCGCTGCTCGCCTCGTGCGCCACGCGCGGCCGCGCCCCCTATCGCGCGGTCCTGACGCACGGCTTCGTCCTCGACGAGAAGGGGCGCCCCTACTCGAAGTCGGACATCGAGCGGCGCCGCCAGGCCGGCGAAAAAGTGGAATACATCGAGCCCGACACCGTTTTGAAGCAGCAGGGGGCCGAGCTTCTCCGCATGTGGACCGCGCAGGCCGACTTCCGCAGCGACATGATGTACTCGCGCGCGCACCTGACGCAGCTCGGCGAGTCGTATCGCAAGCTGCGCAACACGATGCGCTTTCTCCTCGGCAACCTCTTCGACTTCGATCCCACCCGCGACACCGTCCCTGCCGAGGGGCTCACCGATCTCCTCGACCGTTACGTCTACGGCCGCGCCAATGAGCTCGAGTCGCGGCTGCGCAAGGCCTACGACGAGTACGAGTTCCACGTCGTCTTGCGCGCGCTCGTCGACTTCTGCGCGACCGATCTCTCGTCGCTGTACCTCGACGTGCGCAAAGATCGCCTCTACTGCGACGGCGCCACTTCGCCCGAGCGCCGCGCCACGCAGACCGTCATGTACCGCGCGCTCCGCGTCGTCACCACCGCGCTGGCGCCCATCTGCTGCTTCACCGCCGAAGAGATCTGGTCGTATATGCCGAAGCTCGGCGCCTACGATCCCGAGTCGGTGCACCTCGTCCTTTTGGGCGCCGGCGGTGACGGCGACGCCGAGGCCAACGCCATGATCGAGCGCCTGCTCGAGGTGCGCGCGCGCGTGCAAAAAGAGCTGGAGCCTTTCCGCGCCCAGAAGAAGTCGTCGCTCGACGCGCACGTCACCATCACCGTGCCCGCCGACGCGGCCGAGGTGATCGGCCGGCTGCCGCAAGGCTGGCTCGCCGATTTTCTGATCGTCTCCAAGACCACCGTCAAGCTCGGCGAGCTCGCGGTCACCGTCGCCGACGCCACCGGCAATCGCTGCGATCGCTGCTGGAAGTGGACCGACGCGCCGCCGCCCTTGTGCGCACGCTGCCAGGCGGCCGTCACGGCCCGAGGAGCCGCCTGATGGCCTCGAAGTATCGTTGGTTCGTCGCCGTCTTCATCCTCGCGCTCGGGTCCGATCAGGGCTCGAAGATCTGGGCGCGCCAGTCGCTGCGTCCGATCTATCCCGCCGTCAAGTCGGTCATCCCCGGCCTCTTCGAGCTGCGCTACTCGGAGAACCCCGGCTCCGCCTTCGGCCTCTTCCGCGGCGTTCCCGGCGCGCGCTACCTCCTCTTCGCCGTCGGCATCGCCGCCCTCTTCCTCGTCGGCAACTACCTGCGCAAGGCCGCGCCGGGCGCGCGTCGCCTCGGCGCCGAGCTGGGCCTTCTGGCCGGCGGCGCGCTCGGCAACGTCATCGACCGCATCGCCTACGGCCGCGTCACCGACTTCATCGTCTGGCGCGCCGGCTCGCACGAGTGGCCGACGTTCAACATCGCCGACGCCGCGCTGGTGGTCGGCGTGGTCGGCCTGCTCTTCGACATGCGCCCCGACGACGGCGTCAAGAAGCAGCCCGCTAAAAAGGGCAAGTGATGCGCCCGCGCTTCGTCGCCTTCACCGTCACCGCGGCGTTCGCCTTGGCGTTCGACCAGCTCACCAAGATCTGGGCGCGCCACGTTCTTTTGCCCATCTACCCGCGCGTCGCCCGCGTGATCCCCGGCTACTGGGAGATGCGCTATTCGGAGAATCCCGGCGCCGCCTTCGGCTTTCTGCGTAACGTCCCCGGCGCGCTCTACTTCTTCAGCGTCATCGCCGTCGCCATCTCCATCGGCGCCATCTTCTATCTGCGCAAGACCGAGCTGCGCCATCCGTGGCGCGTCGGCGCCTGGCTCGGCTTCGTCGTCGGTGGCGCGCTCGGCAACGCCTTCGACCGCGTCGCCTTCCACCACGTCACCGACTTCGTCGTCTGGAAGATCGGCACGCACGAGTGGGATACCTTCAACGTCGCCGACGCGGCGCTCGTCGTCGGCATCGCCGGCCTGCTGCTCGACTCCCGCCCGGCCAAAGCTGACGGCAAGGCCGCCCGAGCCGTCTGATGCGTCCCGTCCTCTTCGCCTTTCACGCACCGCTGCTCGGCGAAGTCAGCTTCCCGGCCTATTTCACGCTGCTCACCCTCGGCTTCGGCCTGGCGATGATCCTGACCGTGCGCGAGTCGCGCCGCCTCGGCATGGATCGCGAGCGCGTCCTCGACACCAACCTGTGGATGGTGGTGTGGGGCATCATCGGCGCGCGCGTCCTGCACCTCGTCGCCGACGGCCACTTCCACGACTACGTCAACCTGTGCACCAACCCGAAGCTGGTGCCGGCCATCGACGCGCTCACGTCGACCTGCCACACCGCCGCCCAGTGCGGTTACGACTATCTGTGCGACGGGCTCACGCACAAATGCTACCCACCGCGCGACTGCTTCGCCGCCGTCAAGGTGTGGCGCGGCGGCCTCGCCTACTACGGCGGCTTCATCTTCGCCGTCGCCTTCGCCTACTACTACGTGCGCAAGCACAAGCTCGGCTGGTGGCGCACCGCCGATCTCGCCGCGCCCGGCATCATGCTCGGCCTCGTCCTCGGCCGCCTCGGCTGCTTCTTGAACGGCTGCTGCTACGGCAAGCCCACCGACTCGTTCGTCGGCCTGGTCTTCCCGCAACATCCCGGCATCCACGTCCACCCGACGCAGCTCTACGAGTCGGCCGCCTGCTTCATCTGCTTCTCGATCCTCTACTACGTCGTGCGCCCGCGCCGCCGCGCCTTCGGCGACGTCTTCGCCGCCATGCTCATCCTCTACGGCATCGCCCGCAGCATCTGCGAGATCTGGCGCGACGACGATCGCGGCGTCTTCTTCGGCTTCATCTCGACCTCGCAGCTCATCTCGATCCCGCTCATCGCCGGCGGCCTCGTCCTTCTGTGGACGAGGCGGACAAAACGCGCCACGATCTGATCGTTGCGCCCCGTCCTCCTCGACTTCCACGGCTACGGTCTCCACTCCTACGGCATCGCCATCGCCGTGGCCTTCCTCGTGGCCATCTTCGTCGGCACCCGCACTGCCGAGCGCACCGGCGAGAACCCCGACAAGGTGCGCGACCTCTGCTTCTGGCTCCTGGTCTCGTCGCTGGTCGGCGCCCGCGTGCTCTTCATCCTGACCAACATCCCCGACTACGCGCGGCTGTGTCACGAGGAGCACGACTGCTGGCGCGCCTTCAAGGTCTGGGAAGGCGGGCTCGTCTTCTACGGCGGCTTCTTCGGCGCCCTCGCCATGGGCGTCTGGTACATGCGCCGCCACCAGATGCCGTTCTGGCGCACCGCCGACATCCTCGCCCCGTCGGTGGCGCTCGGTCACTTCTTCGGCCGCCTCGGCTGCTTCGCCGCCGGCTGCTGCTGGGGCGCCGAGAGCAACTTGCCCTGGGCCGTGCGTTTCCCGTCGGAGAGCCTGGTCTTCGAGGACTACGTCGCCCGCGGCGTCCTGCCCGCCACCGCCCAGGTCACCCCCGCGCTCCACCCCGTCCAGCTCTACGAAGCGTTCGGCGACCTCGGGCTCTTCTTCGCCCTCTCCATCCTCGGCCGCCGTAAGCGCTGGGACGGCCAGGTGCTCGTCGCCTACCTCCTCGGCTACGCCGCGCTCCGCTTCACCGTCGAGCTCTTCCGCGGCGACGCCGTCCGCAAGTTCGTCGTGGCGTCGCTGTCGACCTCGCAAGCCATCGCCATCGCCGCCGCCCTCCTCGCCGTCGCCCTGTGGTGGTGGCGCGCCCGCCGATCGCGTTTTTCGCGCGCCTGACGGCCGCGTGCTAGCGTCGGCCGCATGAGGTCGCTCGTTCGCGCCGTCACCGCCGCTACCGCCGTCTTCGCCGGTAGCGCGTCCCTGCTCATCGGCTGCGACACGCTCTTCCCCGAGTTCGGCGGCTCCAAGCCCCCGCCCGATATGGCCATGTCCGACGCCGCCACCACCTCCGACGGCGGCGATCCCAACCCGCGCCTCGCGGGCGTGGTCTGCATCCTCACCGACCTCCGCGACTATCGCACCTGCGCCATCGGCTCGCCCGGCATGCTGCGCATCACCGTCGAGGAGACCCGCCAGCAGGTGATGACCGACTTCACCGGCCACTTCACCATGCCGCTGTCGATGAAGCTGCAGGTCGCCACCGTCGCTGCCATCGATCCCAACGGCATGTACCCGCCGACCATCATGCCGGTCCGCCTCAGCAACGACGGCGTGCTCACCAGCCTCGCGCTGCCCGTCGTCTCGGCGCAGACGCTCTCCAACGTCGCGCTGCAGAACGGCGCCACCATGGATCCGTTGCGCGGCACGCTCATCGCCTGGGCCATCGACCCGACGGGAACGCCGCTGGCCAACGTCGCCGCCAACGCCAACAGCGCCGTCTTCGACGACGTGGGCCAGAACCAGCTCTCGGCCGGCAGCGGCACGCGCCTCCACGGCGCCGTCGGCATCTTCGGCGTCGCGCCGACCATCCTGACCCTGACGCTGACGCCGCCCGCCACCGCGGCCGTCCGCGCCGACACCTTCACCATCCCGATCCGCGCCGGCGCGCTCACCGCGACGACGCTGATCCTACCACCCCGCTAACCAGCTCACCGTCGTCACGCCGAGCGCTAGCAGGAGGCCGGCCAGCCCGCCCAGCTTGTAGAGGGCGAAGCGCCGCCGCGCGCCTTCATCGCCGGCCAGCCGGTGGCGGATGATGTGCGGCAGCCAGACGAAGTTGGTGAACGCCATCGCCGCCAGGAACCCGTACACCCACGCGACCGAGCTCACGCGCACGAGCAGGAACGGCAGCGACGCCGTCAGCGCCAGGTTGACGAAGAGGAACCAGATCAGCCCCTTCTTCTCGTCGCCGCCCTTGGCTTCCCGCCACTGGAGCCACCAGCCGAACAGGAGGCCCGCGACCGGTCCCGCCGTCGCTGCACCCAGCGATCCAGCCGCCTTGCCGGCGGCCAGCACCTTTCCTGTAGCTAGCACCTTGCCCGCGGCCAGCGCGGTACCGGCGGCGTGCGCGGGACGGTTCGCCATCACCGCCGCCATCACCGTAGCGGTGAACGCCGCGCCCGGCACGCTGTCGCGCACGACCCGCTCCATGCGCTCGGCGAGCGCGTCCTTCAAGCGGCCGCGCGCGCGATGGAGCCGCTTGCGCACGGCGTCGGGACGCAGCTCGAGGAGCTCGGCGACCTGCTCGGCCGAGCGCCCCTCGCGGTAGTAGAGCGTCAAGATCTCGCGCGCGTCGTCCGGCAGCGCCTCGAGCGCCTCGACGAGCGCGCGCCGATCTTCGTCGCCGGCCAGCTGCGCGGCCGCGTCGGGCGCCGGATCGATCGCCGCCGCCACGCGCGCATCTCCCGCCTCCCCGCGCAGCGTCGACCGCGCCTTGCCGCGCCGCAGGTGGATGACCGCGTGATTGCGCGCCAGCTGCCTCAGCCACGACAGGAAGCTCGACGGCGCGCGCAGCTTCGGCAGCCCGCGCCAGACGGCGAGGAACACCTCCTGCGCCACGTCCTCCGAGGCGTCGAGATCGCGCACCACGCCGAGCGCGATCGACGCCACCAGCGACTGATGCCGCGCCACCAGCCGCGCGAACGCGTCGCGGTCACCGCCGGCCGCCAGGCTCACATCCATCGTCTGCATCGCGTCCTCCTGCTTGGATGTCGCGACCGGAAGCGTTGGCGTGACCGAAAAATCGCTACGTGATCGCGCGCAGGAAAGCTTCCGCTTTTACGCGGGTTTCCGCCAGCTCGTCGTCCGGATCGCTGTCGGCGACGACCCCGCCGCCGACGCCGAGGACGAGCTCCCCGCCGCGCACCACGGCGGTGCGGATGCCGAGCGCAAGCTCCGCCGTACCTGCCGCACCCAGCCAGCCGATGGCGCCGCAATAGGGACCGCGCACAACCCCTTCCAGCTCGTCGATGATCTCGACCGCGCGCAGCTTCGGCGCGCCGGTGATCGATCCCGCCGGCAGCGTCGCGGCCAGGATCTCCTCGAGCGGCAGCCCGAGCCGCGCGCGCGCCCGCACCGTCGAGACCAGGTGATGCACCGTCGGCAGCGTCACCAGCCGCTGAAAGCCCTCGACGACCACCGACCCGGTCGCGGCCACGCGCCCCAGATCGTTGCGCAAAAGGTCAACGATCATGAGGTGCTCGGCCGCGTCCTTGGCCGACCCGCGCAGCTCCTCCGAGAGCCGCGCGTCCTCGGCGTCGGTCGTGCCGCGCCGCCGGGTCCCCTTGATCGGCCGCGTTTCGACGAGGCCGGGCCGCACGTGCAGGAACGACTCGGGCGAGTTGCACAGGATGGTCACCGCGCCCGACTGCAGGTAGGCCCCGAGCGGCGCCGGCGCGACGGCGCGCAGCCGCAGGTAGAGCGGCAGCGCCTCGTGCTCTCCGATCGACGCCACCAGCCGATGTGACAGGTTCACCTGATAGGCGTCGCCGGCGCGCAGATAGTCCAGCACGCGCGCGACGCGCCGCCGATATTCGTCGTCGCCCGTCGGCCATCTGGGCGCGCCCAGCGACGCCGTGGCCATCGGCGGCGGCGTGCGCCCGAGACGATCGAGCAGCGCCGACGCGGCCGCGCCGTCGAGCGCCAGCACCTCGCATGTGCCCGTCGCTGCGTCGCGCCGCCACACCGCGCGATAGCGCGCGAAGTCGATGTCGGGGACGCCGAGATCGTCGACCGCGGTGAGGCGCCGCCCGCACGACCGCGCCAGCACCTCGGCGCCGGCGTCGTAGCTCATCCAGCCGACGGCAAAGGGCCAGAACTCGTCGACCGGCCCCGCGTTCCACCGTCGCTGCGCCGCGCCGAGCAGCGCCAGCGGATCGCCCGCGTCGCCGCGCGACCAGACGAGGCCGTCGTCGGGATCGCAGCCGGCCCACGAGATCCGTCCCAGGCCGTCGGCGTCGCCGCCACCGTCGAGCAGGAACGGCCGCTCGCCGCGCCCGAGACGCCTCAGCGCCTCGTCGGGCTCAAGCTTTGGGGCTCGGACCCGGATCACTCTTCTTCTCCGGTTGCGTCGGCGGCGGCGGTGCCGGGTGCGCCTGCACCGCGCGCACGAACTTCAGGAAGTAGTCGAGGGCCGAGATCCACGACATCGCCAGCGACAGGTAGAGCGTGACCATTCCGACCGCGTGATAGTTGATGAGCAGCGGCTCGTCGTGGAAGCGAACATTCTCGAGACCCCACACCGGGTACTTGAAGTGGATCAGCAGAAACAGCGTGCCGATCAGCTGCAGCGCCGTCTTCTGCTTGCCCGAATCGGAGGCCGAGATGACCAGCCCCTCCGTGGTCGCGATCGAGCGCAGCCCCGTCACCGCCAGCTCGCGCGCCAGGAGCGCCACCACCAGCCACGATGGGCAGCGATCCATCGCCGTCAAATAGACCAGCACCGCCGTGACGAGCAGCTTGTCGGCGAGCGGATCGAGAAACTTCCCCAGCACCGAGATCTGCTTCCGCTTGCGCGCCAGGTAGCCGTCGAGAAAATCGGTCATCGCCGCGGCCAGGTAGATCAGCGTCGCCACGAACGAGCGCACCGGCGAATAGTTGTCGATGAACAGCAGCACCAGCGGAATGAGGGCGATCCGCCCCATCGTCAGGAGATTGGGCAGATAGGTCGACTCCGCCCGCAGATTGGTGGTCCGCCGCTTGCGCCGGCGGCGTCTTCCGACGCGCTCGACTTCCTCGGACATGGTCGGCTAGACCGCCGGCGGCGGCTCCTCGAGAATGAGCACGCCCTCGCCCGAGCATTCGACGTAGGGCGTGAGCTCGCCGTCCTGGCCGTGCAGCACGCGCGGCACGACGCGGCCGATCCAGCCGAGCAGCGTCGTGGCCTCGACGAACATGGGCGCTTCCGGCTCGATCTTGAGCGAGAACGCCGCACGCGCCGCGCGCAGCACCATTCGTCCGGTACCGCGGAACTGCACCACGCGCATCGAGTCGGGGCCACCGCCCGGCACGCGGCCGTTCTCCCAGTGCAGCGTCTCGTCGAACGCGAACAGCGCCGTCTCGCGCACGTAGACGATGTCGTCGGCCAGCGCCAGCGCCGTGAACCGCGCCCCACGCGGCGCCACCACGATGAGCCCGTGGCCGTGTGCCAGGAACATCGCCTCGGCGCCGTCGCCAAACGGCTCCTCGGTCGTCGCGCCGCGCACGCGCCGCGTCAGCGGCTCGAAGGTGAGCTGCCCCGACGACGCCATCGCGCCAAAGGTCCGCGTCGGCAATCTGCCGTCGACGCGCACCACCAGCATCCCACCCTCGACGAGCGCGAACGGCTCGCCCACCCCACCGGCGCGCAAAAGACGCGCGGTGGCAAACGCCGCCACCGGCAACGGCGGCGACAGGACCAGCGGCTCGAAGCGCCCCGTCGGCGACGGCCCTTCGGGACCCGGCAGCGGCGGCCGCTGCCCGGGGATGCGCAGCTGCCACGCGCCCGCGCGCCGCGCTTCGTCGGCCGGCGACTCCAGCTCGACCGCCGCGAACGGCTGGTCACCGTCGAGAACCCGCTCGCCTTCGTTGGCCGCGCGCCGCAGATCGATCCGCGCCGCGACCGCCTCCTCGCCGAGGTGCGCCATGCGCTCCTCGACCTGGCGCGCCAGCTCCTCCTGCCCGGCGCGATGGAACGCGTCCTTGGCCGGCCCCAGCTCGCCCGCGCGCATGAGCGCCAGGCCGAGGTAGCCCTGCGCGCGCTGATTGCCCGGCTCGCCCGCGACGACCAGCTTGAGGTTACCGGCCGCGTCGGCGTGCCGCCCCATGCGGAGCTCGACGAGCCCGAGGTTCAGCCTCAAGGCCGCGTCGTTGGGGTAGGCCTCGCACAGCTCGTGATAGATGGCGAGCGCCTCTTCGTAGCGGCCGCCGCGGAACAGGAGCAGGCCGCGCAGGTTGCGCGCGCGCAGATCGCTCGGGCGGACAGCGAGCGCGCTTTCGATCTCGCGCTCCGCGTCGTCCAGCTTGTCGGCACGCAACAGCTCGCCGGCGCGCTGGAGATGCTCCGCCAACCGCCGCTCGTCGCCCACCGACTCCGTCATGAGATCGCTCACGGCGCTTCCGGCGACGTTAACACCAAAGTCAGCCGCTTTGGGCCGCTTTGAACTTGTAGTAGTGCTTGAGCACGATCTTGACGTACGCCTGCGTCGTCTCGTAGGGCGGCACGCCGTGGTACTTGAGGACCGCGCCTGGTCCCGCGTGGAAGGCGGCGATGGTGAGCACCAGATCGCCTTTGAAGCGATTTGCGTTCAGGCGCAAGAGGCGCGTTCCGCCGAGGATGTTCTCGCGCGGATCGAAGACGTTGACCACGTGCTGCTCCTTCTGCACGTCGGGCATGAGCTGCATGAGCCCCTTGGCCGCAGCGCACGAGACCACGCGCACGTCGTAGTCGCTCTCGGCCTTGATGATGGCGCGGATGAGCGCCTGCGGCAGCGCGTAGAGCCGCGACGCCTCGGCGATGTGCGCGTCGTAGCGCGTGTAGCGCTCGGGCGATCGATCCGTCGCCGGCACCACGTCGCGCCGCGACACCGCGCAGCCGGCGAACGAGGTCGGCCCCGCCGCGCCCGAGATCACGCCCGCCTTACCGGGCCCACTCTTGTACAGCACCTTCCACTGATGACCGCCGCCCCGCGGCGGTGCGACGTTGGTGAAGTGGACGACGCCCTCTTTGTCCTCGTAGGAATAGATGTCGGCGCGAGCGGCGCCGGACAGCGCCGCGAGGAGTACAATGGTCATCCACCCGCGCACGACCTGATCGTAGCCTGCCCGTCGAAGTTTGCAAAAACGCCGTGCGGCGGTATACGGAGAAAATGCTCGAAACCGATTATCTGGTGATCGGTTCCGGAATCGCGGGGCTCTCGTTCGCGCTGCACGCAGCCGATCACGGTCGCGTCATGGTCGTGACCAAGCGCAGCGTCGAGGAATCCAACACCAACTACGCCCAGGGCGGCATCGCCGCCGTGCTCGATCCCACCGACTCGTTCGAGGCCCACGTCCAGGACACGCTCACCGTCGGTGAGGGGCTGTGCCACAAGGACATCGTCGAGCTCTGCGTCCAGGGCGGCCCGCTCGCCGTGCGCGAGCTGGTCGAGCGCTACGGCGCCCGCTTCGACGAGGGCGCCGGCGGCGGGCTCGACCTGGCCCGCGAAGGCGGCCACTCCGCGCGTCGCGTCGCCCACGCCAAGGACACCACCGGCCACGAGATCGAGCGCGCCCTCGTCGCCGCCGCGCGCGCCACGCCCAACATCACGGTCCTCGACGAGCACATGGCCGTCGACCTCCTGCAGCTCGCCAAGTACGGCGGCCCCGACGCCTGCTTCGGCGCCTACGTCCTCGACGAGAAATCGGGCGAGGTCAAGACCGTGGTCGCGCGCGCCACCGTCCTCGCCACCGGCGGCGCCGGCAAGGTCTACCTCTATACGACCAACCCCGACGTAGCCTCGGGCGACGGCGTCGCCCTGGCCTACCGCGCCGGCGCCGCCGTCGCCAACATGGAGTTCATCCAGTTCCATCCGACCTGTCTCTTCCACCCGCACGCCAAGTCGTTCCTCATCTCCGAGGCGCTGCGCGGCGAAGGCGGCATCTTGAAGCTGCGCTCGGGCGAGACCTTCATGGAGCGCTACCACCCCATGAAGTCGCTCGCGCCACGCGACGTGGTCGCCCGCGCCATCGACGCCGAGCTCAAGCGCACCGGCGACGACTCGGTCTGCCTCGACATGACCCACCTCGATCCCGGGTTCCTCGTCGAGCGCTTCCCCGCCATCCACGCCCAGTGCATGCGCTTCGGGATCGACATGCGCACCATGCCGATCCCGGTCGTCCCCGCCGCGCACTACTCGTGCGGCGGCGTCGTGGCCGACGCCAACGGCCGCACCAGCGTGCGCAACCTCTATAGCGTCGGCGAGGCCGCCATGACCGGGCTGCACGGCGCCTGCCGCCTGGCGTCGAACTCGCTGCTCGAAGGCGCGGTCTTCGGCGCCCGCGCCGCCGAGGACGTGCGCGGCATCGAGTCGCTCCGCCCGGCCCAGGTCGCTCCCTGGTACGCCGGCGCCGCCTCACCGTCGGAAGAAGCGGTCGTCATCACCCAGAACTGGGACGAAGTGCGCCGCCTCATGTGGAACTACGTCGGCATCGTCCGCACCGACAAGCGCCTCGAGCGCGCCCGCCGCCGCATCGAGCTCATCCGCGCCGAGATCCGCGAGTACTACTGGAACTTCAAGGTGACGGGCGATCTACTCGAGCTCCGCAACCTGGCCCTGGTCGCGCACCTCATCATCGAGAGCGCGCGCCGCCGCAAGGAGTCTCGCGGCCTCCACTTCAACGCCGACTACCCGCACAAAGACGAGCGCTGGGCCCGCGACACCACCCTGCGTCGCGGCGACGGCCCGGATCCAGCGTAAGCGCACCCGAAGCGCACCCGAAAAAAAAGCCCCGTCGCACCATGCGACGGGGCCCCTGCTCCGGAGGCTGGATGGCCGTCGGTCAGCCCGCGGGGCGGTAATCTGCCCGGCACACGCCGGTGTCACAGAAGGCTTTGGCGCCGCACTGCGCGTCGGTGCTGCACAGCGGATGACAGGTGGCGTTGATGCAGCGGAACGAGACGCCGCAGTCGGTATCCCAGAGGCACTGCGCCGTCGCCGGCGCCGCGTCGCCGCACGCGCCGTTCGAGCAGCTCTGCCCGAGCGCACAATCGCTCGGCGCCGCGCAGGCCTGATGGCACTGGCCGCCCGAGCAGATGCGCCCGGCGCCGCACGCCACGTCGCTCGTGCAGATGACGACGTTGGCGATGCCGCACGTCGGCGTGCCGTCGTTGTAGCAGCGCCCCGCCGTGCAGGTCTGCCCCGCCTGGCACTTGTTGGTGTCGCTGCACGGCGCCTCGCAGTGGCCGACGTTGCACGCCAGCCCGCCCGTACAGTCGCTGTCGACCTTACAGGGCGCGCCTGGAATCTGACTGTTCGGGGTTCCCCCCGTTCCGGTCGTCGGCCCCGTCGAGCCGGTACTGCCGGTGCCGTTACCACCAGTTCCGCCCGAAGACGGATTGTTGGGGTTGTTCGGGTTTTCGCGGCTGCATGCGCCGGCAGCGGCGACCAGCAAGCTCGCAGCCACCACACCGAGCAGACTCCTCAAGATCGGGCGCGACATCGTGTCCTCCGAGGGGGGTTGCCCCAATCGTCGGCAAGCCCGAATACAAGCACCATGCCGTGACCGAACTACGCGTAACCCGCGGGCTCCGATCGCACTCGTGAACATCGCTTCACATACGCTGGTGTGAACGACCATTAGCTCATCGCCGCCACATCGGTGTTCCTTGACCGTGCGCGAACGCTCTCCTACTGTCCTCGCGATGCGGGCCCTGGCGATCCTCGCCCTCGCGGCAGCCGGCTGCGCCCACGCGCCGCGACCGCGCGCGATCGATCCCGAGCCGGCGCTCGCCGCCTGGCGACAGGCCATCCGAGCGCACGATGCGCACGCGGCTTACGCGCTTCTGTCGTCCTCGTTGCGCGCACGCATCAGCGAGCCCGATTTCGCGCTGCAGTGGAAGGCGAGCGAGGGCGATCTCTCGGCCCAGGAAGAGGCGCTCCACGGTCGGGTCGCAATCCGCCGTGCGACCGGTCAGCTCGCCGATGGACGCGCCTGGCCGCTCGAGCGCGACGCCGACGGCTGGCGCGTCGCGGCCGCGCGCCCGCTCGAGCCGGGCGGCGACACGCCCGAGGATGCGCTGCGCCGGCTGGTGGCCGCCGTCGAGCTGCGCGACTTCGACGCCCTCCTCGGGCTTTTGGCCGAGCCGCTGCGTCAATCGCTCGAGCTGGCGGTCGCAGATCGCCTCGGTCGGCTGAAGGCGCTGTTGCGTCATGCCCCAATCGACTCCTCCGGTGACCACGCGCGAGTACGCTACGATCAGCGCTATCATCTGGACTTAGTACGGGAAAACGGAAGATGGCGGATCGCGGACTTCAACTAGCCAGACTGTAATATTCTGTGCGCGGCTACTCCCCCGGCCATGGTTGCCCCGCACGAGGGGTATGTACACCCTGCCAAGCGTACCATGCGTATTCACTGGAAAGTTCCGCAGTGGGCCGCGTCACATCTGTAAAAGTACCGTGCGGATCTGTCACACTTGGCGCATTCGGCCGGATCGGCAAAGTTGCGTGAGGGCCTTGAAACACCAACGTAAAGTTCTTATCTTATGAAGTCGGCACAGAAGATGCTCAGTGGGGTCTCGCTCGCAATCATGTCCAGGCGCAACCCCGGAGGAACCGATGCTCTCATTTCAGGTTGGCGATAAAGCGGTGTATCCGGCTCAGGGGGTGGCAGAGGTCGTTGGGATTGATGCGAAGGAAATCTCCGGCAAAATTCAGAAGTTCTACGTTCTGAAGGTGCTGGACAGCGACATGCGCATCCTCGTTCCGATCGAGAAGGCCGAGCAGGTTGGCCTTCGCGAAGTCGTTCAGGAGGACCAGATCCGCGAGGTGTACGACATCCTCAAGGAGAAGGAGCTCCACATTGATAAGCAGACCTGGAACCGCCGCTATCGCGGTTTCATGGAGAAGATCAAGACCGGTTCGCTCTTCGAGGTCGCCGAGGTGTTCCGCGACCTGTACCGCCTCAAGGAGACCAAGACGCTCTCGTTCGGCGAGCGCCGCATGCTCGACACGGCGAAGAACCTCATCGTCAAGGAGCTCTCGGTCGCCAAGAACATCACCGAAGTGAAGGTCGAAAAAGAGCTCGAGAAGATCTTCAACTGCTAAGCTTCAACTGTAGGTAAGTATTCAAGAGGCGGGCCTGCGGGTCCGCCTCTTTCGTTTTATGGTATCGTGAGCGCCGAAGGAGTGCTCCGATGCAAGAGGCGCTGATCTCCCGGGTTCGCGGCATCCTCCTCAGCCCCAAGCAAGAGCTTCCCAAGACGATCGCCGAGCCGGGAGACTTCAAGTCACTTCTCCCTTATGTGGTTGTTCTCCTTGCGGTGGGCGCGCTTGCAGACTTCCTGTCCGCCGGCGTCATCGGCGTCTACATGCAGCCGCAGGTGGTCTTCGGCATGAAGATCGGCGGCGGCTTCACGCGCGCGCCGGTGCAGGCGCTCATCGGCGCGGTGCTCTCGGTCGGCATGGGTGTCGGCGTGTGGTGGTTCTACGCCTTCGTCCTCGACGCGCTGTCGGGCTCGTTCGGCGCGCGCAAGGACATGAGCGGCGCCCTCAAGGTCGCGGCCTACTCGGCGACCCCGTTCTGGATCGCCGGCGTGCTCGGCATCCTGCGCTCGGTGCCCTACCTCGGCTGGCTGACCAACATCGGCCGTTTGGCCGCGCTGGTCTACGCGGTCATGGTCGGCATCTGGGCGCTACCCATCTTGATGGGCACGCCGGAGAACAAGGCCGCCGGCCACATCCTCGCCGCCCTGGCCATCACGGTCCTGGCCACCGTCGCCGTTTGGTTCGTGGTGTTCTCGCTGCTGTTCGGGATGTTCTTTGCCGTCGGTGCCGGGCTGCACTGATTCCAGCCAGCCGCTGATCACCGGGAACACCTCGGCCGGCGCCTCGCGGCCGATCACCAGATCGAAGTGACCATAGTTGACGCGCTGCCCCTGCGCCCGCGACAGCAGCACGAACTTCTTGTCGCGACTACCGACCGCGTCGTAGGTCTCCTTGACCGCATCGGGCGGTGCGAGCGCGTCGCGCGGACCGGCCAGGAACAGCGCCGGCACGAGGATGCGCGATAGCTCCGCGCGGTAGTCGCGGCGCTGGTCGATCGAGCGGAAGACGTCGTGCATGATCCAGTCGCTGTACTGGAGCAGCTCGTTGCGCGAAAAGTTGGCGATCATGTTGACCATCGCCCGTCGCTGAATCGCGCCGTCGAGGTTGCCGGGGTTGTGGATGATCTGGAGCGGCGACGGGTGCCAGTAGCCGGAGATGGGCGCCAGGACGCGCATCAGCCAGCGATGGCGCAGAAAGCGGATGCTGCGGATGATGCGCCCCGACAGCCGCTTGCCCAGGCGCTTGAAGGAGGCCGCCCCGCCGATCGACACCAGCGACGCGACCTCGACCTTGCGGTGCGGATCGGACAGCCACGCGTAGGCGGCCAGCGCCCCCGTCGAGAAGCCGACCAGGTGCAGCTTGGCGGCGCCGGTCGCGCGCATGATGACGTCGGCTGCGCACGGCAGGTCGCGCTCGGCATAGTCGTCGAAGGACCAGTCGTAGCGCAGCCCGGAGAACAGCCGCGGCCGGAGCGACAGGCCGCGGCCACGCAGCTCGAGGACCCAGACGTCGAAGCCGCGCCCGCAGAGGTGGCGCGCCAGCGAAATTTCCTCGGTTAAATCGAGGTTGTAGCGATTGGCGGCGACGCCGTGGACGAGCAGGACCGGCGGGCGCCCCGACGGCTCGGCCGGCCGATAGCGCAGGACCGCGATCCGCCACCCATCAGCGGCCGTACCATATTGAATCTCATCGGGAAAGCGGGCAACGAAGAAGTAGCGGGCGGCAAGAAAGCTGACGTAGCTGGCCAGCGCCAGAAAGACGATGCCGCCGACCGCGACAAAAAACCACGTCATGATGTGCGCGGATATTAGCTGAAATCTTGACGTTTCCAGGGCAAATGCGAAGATGCAGCGCATGGTCATCCATGTCGCGCTCGGCGACATCACGCAGCTGACCGTTGACGCCATTGTGAATCCAGCGAATTCGTTGGGGATCATGGAGAACGGGGCGGCGCGGACGATCAAGGTCGAAGGCGGCGACGAGATCGAAGTCGAAGCCAGATCCTGCGCGCCCATCGCTGTCGGCGCCGCGGTGATCACGGGCGCCGGTCAGCTCTGGTGTAAAGCGGTCATCCACGCTCCGACGATGGAAGAGCCTGGAATGAAGATCGGAGTCGAGAACGTGCGACGCGCGACTCGCGCGGCGCTGCTCGCAGCCGGCCGCAACAGCTACGAGACCATCGCCTTCCCCGGCATGGGCACCGGCACTGGCCAGGTGCCGTACGACGAAGCGGCGCGCGCGATGGTCGACGAGCTGCGCGCGCACCGGATGCCGCAGCCGTCGACGATCTGGCTGCTCGCGACCAATCACGACATGATCTATGCCTTCGAGGACGCGCTTCGGCTTGCCTCGATGCCCTGACGCGCGCTAGCTTCGGCCGCGCATGCCGCGCAAGAACGACGACGACACCCGACCGCTCACCTACCGCGAGGCGGGGGTCGACATCGACGCCGGCGACGCGCTGGTCGAGCGCATCAAGCCGCACGTGCGGCGGACCTTCCGACCCGAGGTCATCGGCGATCTGGGCGGCTTCGGCGGCCTCTTCGCGGTGCCGCGCGGCTTCACCGATCCCGTGCTCGTCTCGGGCACCGACGGCGTCGGCACCAAGCTCAAGGTAGCGTTCGCCACCGGCAAGCACGACACCATCGGCATCGATCTCGTCGCCATGTGCGTCAACGATGTCGCCGTCTCCGGCGCCGAGCCGCTCTTCTTCCTCGATTACTTCGCGTCGGGCAAGCTGGAGCTCGACGTCGCCGAGGCCGTCGTGCGCGGCATCGCCGACGGCTGCCGCCAGGCGGGCTGCGCGCTCATCGGCGGCGAGACGGCCGAGCTGCCCGGGATGTACGCCGACGGCGAGTACGACCTGGCCGGCTTCGCGGTCGGCATCGTCGAGCGCAATAAGATCCTCGACGGCGCGCGCATCGAGCCGGGCGATCTGGTGCTCGGCGTCGCCTCGAGCGGGCTGCACTCGAACGGCTACTCGCTGGCGCGACAGGTGTTACCGCTGGAGTCGAACGCGGGTCTCTTGCTCGAGCCGACGCGCATCTACGTCAAAGCGGTCCGCGCGGCGCTGGCGGCCGGCGACGTCAGGGGCTTCGCGCACATCACCGGCGGCGGCCTGGTCGACAATCCGCCGCGCGTGCTGCGCGACGGGCTGATCATGCGACTCGACGAGCGGCGCTGGCCGACGCCCGAGGTGTTCGCTCGCATCGCCGCGGCCGGCGTGTCGCGCGGCGAGATGCGACGCACGTTCAACTGTGGCCTCGGCCTGGTCGTGGTGGTTCCGCGCGCCGAGGCTGAGGCGATTCGCGCGGCCATCGAGAGCGCAGGCGAGCGCGCCTTCGTCGTCGGAGACATCGTCGCCGGCGACGGTGAAGCGCGCGTCGAGTTCCTGTGAGCGCGCGGGCGGTGCGCCGATGAACGTCGGCGTCCTCGTGAGCGGGTCGGGGACCAATCTCCAGGCGATCCTCGACGCCGGCGCGCGCGGTCAGCTCGGCCAGGCGCGCGTGGTCGTGGTCGTCTCCAACGTCGCCGGCGTGCGCGCGCTCGAGCGTGCCGAAGCCGCCGGCGTGGCGACCGCCGTGCTGCCACACAGGCAGTTTCCGTCGCGGCAGGCCTTCGACGAGGCGCTGGTGGCGACGCTGCGGGCACAGGGCGTCGAGCTGGTGGCGCTGGCCGGCTTCATGCGCATCGTCACGCCGGCCTTTCTGCAGGCGTTCCCGCAGCGGGTCATCAATGTCCATCCGGCGCTCTTGCCGGCGTTTCCCGGCATCCACGCGCAGAAACAGGCGCTCGAGTACGGCGCGCGCATCACCGGCTGCAGCGTCCACTTCGTCGACGAGGGCTGCGACACCGGCCCGATCATCATGCAGGCGGCGGTGCCGGTGCTCGACGGCGACGACGAGGCGGCGCTGACCGCGCGCATCCTCGTCGAGGAGCACCGCCTCTACCCCGCCGCCATCCGCGCCCTCGCCGACGGGCGCGTGACGGTAGACGGCCGCCGCGTGACGGTGCGCCCATGAGCGCGGTCATCGGCGAGCTGACGCAGCGCTATCAGCTCCTCCACGGCGCCGACACCGAAGCCGCGCGCGCCGAGATCGCGCGCATCAAGGCGGCCGGCAAGCCCGTCGTCATCGTCTCGGCGTGCCTGCTCGGCGTGCGCTGCCGCTACGACGGCGGCGACAAGCGCGACGACGCCGCCGTCAGTCGCGCCGTCCCTGCCGACGCCGAGATCCTGCCGCTGTGCCCCGAGGTGCTGGCACGCCTCGGCGTCCCGCGCCCCGCCATCACGCTCTCGGCGGACAACAAGTTCGCCACCGACGCGCGCGGCCGCGACGTCACGCCCGAGTTCGAGGCCGGCATGCGCCTCGCGGACCTGTTCGCCCACGAGGCCGGCGCGGTCTCGGCGCTGCTCAAGGAGCGCAGCCCCTCGTGCGGCGTGACCGAGATCCATGGCGTCGACGGCCTGCGCCCCGGCGAGGGCCACTTCACCACGCGCCTCAGGCGGCGCGGCCTGCCGATCGTCAGCGAAAAGAGCGGCTAGCGAAACTACTTGAACGTGCCGGAGCCGTTGAGGACGAAGCCGCCCTTGGCGCTCCCCGAGCCGTGCAGCATCGGCACCGCCAGGAAGCGGACGCGCGTGGGATTGACGCCGTCGATGGCGATGGTGCCGCCGTTCGACGACCAGCCCGCCCCCGTGATGTCGATGCTGAGGAAGTTGTGCTCGTTGGCGAGGTCGTTCATCGACCCGGCGGTCAGGTCGCCGATGATCAGCATCGTGAAGGTGCCGTCGCCCGACGTCGCCGTGAAGTGGTTCTCGCCGAGCGAGTCCTTGTTCACCGTTCCGTTGGTGGCGTTGAACCTGGTGATGGTCGGCGACAAAGTCATCGGCTCATCCACCGTGAGCATGACGGTTCCACCGTCGCCCAGACAGCCGCCCGCGCTCCACAACGCGGCGACGGCGAGGCATGCACGCAAGGTTCGCATTGCCACATTGTACACCCATCGCGTGTGCTAGGCTCGGCGACGTGTCGACCAGCTTTTACGACGTCGTCGTTCTCGGGAACGACCTCGCAGCGACGGTCGGCGGCGCGGTGCTCGCCCATCGCGGCTTTCGTGTGCTCATGGCCGGCGTCCCGGTCGAGGAGCGTTACACCCTCGGTCCCTACACGCTTCCGCGCGCGCCGCTGGCCTTCGTCGGAGTCGAGGCGCCGACGCTCAAGCGCATCGTCGGCGAGCTGAACCTGGTGCAGCTCCTGCGTCGGCGGCTCGAGCCCAACCGCCCCGCGTACCAGCTGCTGCTCCCCGACCATCGCATCGACATCGGCGACGACCTCGCGCGCGAGCTGGCGCGCGAGATGCCCGAGGCCGCCGCCAACTTCGAGACCGCGGCCGCGCGTGTTGCCGAAGTGTCGGCCGCCGTCGAAGGCATCCTGTCGCAGGAGCTGATCCTGCCGCCCGACGGCTTCTGGGATCGGCGCGACGCCAATCGCGTGGCGGCGCGGCTGCCCGAGGACGATGAGGATCCGCTCGCCGCGCTCGGCGACGGCCATCCACTGCGCGCAGCCTTCACGCTGCCGGCCGTCTTCGGCGCCGCCTTCGACGAGGTCGGCGCCGTCAGCATCGGGCGGCTCGGCGAGCTCCACCGTCGCGGAACCTTCCGCCTCGACGGCGGCAAGGAGGGGCTGCGCAACCTGCTCCTCGATCGCCTGAAGACGCACTCGGGCGAGGTGCGCCCCGACCTCGTGCCCAACGCCATCATGACCAAGCGCGGCAAGGTGACCGGGGTGCAGTTCGACGGCCGCTCGGAGCTCATCGGCTGCTCTCACGTCCTGTGCGGCATCGGCGCGGACAAGGTCGCCCAGCTCGTCACCGAGGGTGGCGAGAAGCCGCCCAAGCGGCTGGTCGAGTCGGGCCACATCGCGCCGTCGGCGTGGCGCTATCTGCTGCACCTCGTCGCGCCGCTCGACGCCCTGCCCGACGCCCTGGCGCGGCTGGCCTTTGCCGTCGGCGATCTGGCGCAGCCGCTCACCGGCGCCAACGCGCTCATGCTGCATCTCGCCGACGGCTACGGGCAGCACGCGGTCCTCAGCATCGAGGCGCTCGCGACCGATCCGTCGCCGGCGGGCCTGGCGACGCTGCGGCGCGGGCTGCGCCAGCACCTCGATCGGCTGCTGCCGTTCGTCGACCGCCACCTTCTGCTGGTGCATTCGCCCCACGACGGCGTGGCCCCCGAGGGCGTCGACAGCGAACGGGGCAGCGCGCCGCCACCGATGGCGATGGAGCCGATCTGGCACATGCCGAAGGATCGGCCGCTCGGCTTTTGCGGCCTGCCCCACGCGACGGGGATCAAGCACCTCCTGCTCGCCTCGCAGCAGGTCCTGCCAGGCCTCGGCGTCGAGGGTGAGCTGGCCGCCGGCTGGGCCGCGGCGCGGCTGGTCCTGCAGACCGAGCGCAAGCGCGATCTCGTCAAAGGCGCCGTTCTCGAAGGTTAATAATTTGCTCAACGTTTTCGCACGCGCGAAAATGGGCTCATGCATGACCGACGCAGAGCGCCCGTCGAACGTAGGCTAGGGGAGCGCGCGCCCTTCGTCGCAGCGGTACGGCAACACGTCGGCGCCGAGGTTCAGCTGGCGCTGTCGCAGAACCTGGGGCCGACCGGCATCGAGCTCAAGCGGCCACCGGGGCGCTCGTATCTACCGCGCACGCCGGTGACGCTGGCGTTCGAGCTTCCCGACGGTGGCGACCTCGTCCGCGTGCAAGGCGCCGTGGTCTTCGAGCGCGCCGCGGGCAGCTACCAGACCACCGGCATCCGCTTCCTCTCGCTCACGCCGCTCGACCACGCGCGCATCATCCGCGCGCTGCGCTACCTGTAGCTACCGCCCGCTGAGCGCTTTTTGGACCTTCGCCAGAAGGTCGTCGATCTGAAACGGCTTGGTGACGTAGAAGCGCGCACCGACGTTGATCCCGTCGATCATCGAGCGTGGGTCGGTCTTCGCCGTCAAGAAGATCACCGGGATCTTCTGCGTGTGACCGTGCCCCTTGATCGCCTTGACGAAGCCCATGCCGTCCAGGTTCGGCATCATGACGTCGCAGATGATGAGATCCGGCTTCAGGCTCTCGAGCTTCATGAGCCCGTCGAGGCCGTCGCCGGCGACGGTCACGGTGAACCCGTGCGCCGCCAGCTGCTTCTTCAGGAGGATCTGAACCGCAGGCTCATCCTCGAGGACCAACACATGCTTGCCGTCGCCGATGGCCACCGCTACGCCTCCAGCGGCCGCGCTTCCTCGACGAGGAAGTTGGGAATGTCGTCGACGATGCCGTAGACCAGCTTGCAGGCGTCGCAAACCAGGCCGTGCCCGGCCTTCGTGTCGCGCTCGGCCACCTTGCCCTTGCACTTCGGGCAGCGGACGATCTCGAGCAGGTCAGCGTGAATCGGCATCCGCTCGTGTTAGCACGCGAGCCGCGCGGTGTCGATATGGGAGGAGGTGCCTCAGGTGAGCGAATACGGCGCCGAGGCACCGTCGCGCCACTGCTTCAGCTCCGCCTTCGGCGCGCCGTTTTCGTCGCTGATCACCATGAGGTGCGTGAACGCCAGCTTGGCGTCGTCCGAGGCCCACGTGCCGGTGTTGAAGTAGGTCGCGCCGCCCTTGAGCTGCACGATCTCGGGGGTGTGCGAGTGGCCGAAGACGATGAGCGGCGCGCACACCAGGCTCTGGATCAAGCTGGTCGTCGCGCGCAGCTTCGTCGCCGACGACTCGAGGCGCACGTGGTTCATCGCCTGGTTGATGCACGCGAACGCGACCAGCGTGGCGAGCGCGCCCACCGCCTTCCACAGCCCGTGCAGCTGTCCGACGAGCACGCCGGCGGTCACCAGCGCCGCGATGCCGAGCAGCATGCGATCGATGAAGAGCGCGGCCAGGAGCTTCCAGAAGCGCCGCGTCACCGGCTCGCGGCGCAGCTTGTCGAGCGCGAGGAGCTTCTCCTCGGACATCTTCCAGTGCGCGGACAGCGCCAGCAGGCGCTCGTGATGCAGGAGCCGCCGCTCGGTCTCGACGCCGCGCAGCGAATACCAGAGCTCGACGAGGCGCCACACGAGGAGCCCGTAGAAGTAGGCCAGCCGCACGCAGCCACGCAGCCCCTGCGCCCACGCCCACTTCATGTAATCGGAGAAGCCCCAGTGCTCGGCGTTGTGCGGATCGTAGTCGGGGATCTGGTTGGCGAAGTAGCGCATGCCGGCGTGCGCCACCGACAGAGCGATGCGGCTCTTCTTGTTGATCGGCGGATGATTGACCTGACCGACCTGATTGATCCCGACCGGATGCACGGGGTGCAAGAGATAGTCGAACGAGCAGTACTCGTCGTACTGGTGCCCGTGCTCGATGTAGATGAGATCCTCTTTGTAATAGAACCAGGGGCAGAACTCGATGCGCTGCGCGAACGCCTCGCGCGCCCCGTCGTCGGCGCCGATGCCGAGCGTCAGGCCGGAGAGCCACTCGACGAGCGTGCGCTGGACCTGCGGATAGTGGAACTCGACGTCGTGATTGCCGACGACGATGACCAGCTCGTTGCCGGCAGCGACGAACTCGCCGAGCCGCTTGAACACGCCCTGATGACGCGCGATGACGCGCTCCATCTTCTTCTGCGACTGGCGCTCCGAGAAGCCGAGGCCATAGAGGCGGTCCTCATCGTCGTCGTCGTGGATGTGGGCGTCCTCGGGGAGGATCATCACCGACATGAAGTCGACCATGTCGCCGTTGACCACCAGACGCCAGGGGCGATCACCGAGGCGGGTCGCCGTGTAGTGCACGAGGAACTTCTCCAGCTCGCGCTCCAGCGCCACCAGGTGTCGCAAATACGACACGTTTGCCCCACCAGGCCGCAAATCTTCGCCAAGGTGCAGATCGGAAATGACCAAGATATTCTTGTCCAAAGTCTTTCCCATCTGCGTACTTCCGACCGGCATTGGTTTGCTCTCTCCGCTTGGTGGAACGCGGCTCACGTATTTGGTGCAAAACACCCGCCACTCGTTACGGCGGTCCCATGCGACACCAGCTGACGCGCTGAGTCACTTCGTGCTATAGCCGAAGAACAGATGCGACACCTCATCTTCGCCATGCTTTTGGCGGTTGGAATGGGCGGCCTGGCCTTCACCGTCGGGCGATTGATCCGCTTCATGTGGGTAGGTCGACCGGGCATACCGGTGGATCGGGTCCCAGAGCGCCTGGGGTCAGTTGTCCTCTACTGGCTCTTGCAGCGGAAGGTGATGGAGAAGCCGATGGAGCCCCGACAGCTGGGGTTCACGTCGCTCCATCACCTCGGCATCTTCTGGGGCTTTCTCGTCGTCACGCTCGGAACCGTCGAGCTGTGGGTGAACGGGCTGACCGGCCTCTCGTTCTCGGCGCTCCCGGCGGTGATCTACCACCCGCTCGAGTGGGCCATCGACGTCTTCAATCTTGTCGTGCTCATCGCGATTGGCTACGGATTTTTTCGTCGCCTCGTCGTAAAGCCGCGCCTCATCCCGATGTCGCTCGACGCGGCCATCATCCTGTCCGCCATCGCGGGCCTGATGATCACGCACTTCTTCTTCCACGGATTCCACATGCTGGCGTCGGGGACGCTGGGCGAAGAGGGGCCGGTCTCGAGCGTCGTCGCCGGTTGGTTCTCCGGCATGTCGGTCGAGTCGGCGCGCAGCGCCGCGGAGGCGCTGTGGTGGACGCACATCGCGCTCGGCCTGGCGTTCCTCAACTACGTGCCCTACTCCAAGCACATCCACATCCTCGGCGCGCTGCCGAACATCTTCTTCAGGCACCTCGGTCAGCGCGGCATCATGCCGAAGCTCAACCTCGAGGACGAGAACGACTGGGGCGTCGGCAAGATCGAAGGCTTCACGCGCAAGTCGCTCATGGATCAGTACGCGTGCACCGAGTGTGCGCGCTGCTCCAACTACTGCCCGGCCTTCAACACCGAGAAGCCGCTGTCGCCGATGCACCTCATCCACGATCTGCGCGACGAGATGATCGAGCGCGGCTCGCTGCAGGCGAAGATCAAGAAGATCGAGGCGCAGATCGCCTCGCAGTCGCGCAACGGCGCGGTGACGTCGCCGGGCGCGCACGGCGTGGCGACGCCGTCGAATCCCGAGGCCGAGGCGGCCGCGTCGGGGCACAACAAGGATGCGTCGGAGAATGCGTCGGGCCATCCGCTCGGCGCCATGCTCGACGCCGCCAAGAAGGCCTACGAGGATCTGCCGCCGCTCGTCGGCGGGCGCATCAAGGACGAGACCCTGTGGGCCTGCACGACCTGCGGCGCCTGCCAGGAGGTCTGTCCGGTCTTCATCGATCACCCGCTCAAGATTCTGCAGATGCGCACGCACCTCGTGCTCACCGAGTCGCGCATGCCGACGGAGCTGGCGCGCACGTTCCAGAACCTCGAGAAGAACTCGAACCCGTGGGGCATCGCGGCCGAGAAGCGGATGGAGTGGTCCGAGGGGCTCGACGTCCCGACGGTGGAGACCAATCCGAACCCCGAGTACCTCCTCTTCGTCGGCTGCGCCGGCGCGTTCGACGACCGCATCAAGAAGACGATGCGCGCGCTCGTCGAGGTGCTGCACGCGGCCAAGGTCAACTTCGCGGTGCTCGGCAAGACCGAGGGCTGCGTCGGCGATCCGGCGCGCCGCGCGGGCAACGAGTACCTGTTCCAGACCCAGGCGGAAGCGAACGTCACCGCCATCAACGACGCCAAGATCCGCAAGGTGATCGCGTCGTGCCCGCACTGCTTCCACACCATCAAAAACGAGTACCCGCAGTTCGGCGGCAAGTACGAGGTCATCCACCACTCGGAGCTGCTGGCGCACCTGCTCGCCGAGAAGCGGCTGACCATCGACCACCCGATCGCGCAGAAGCTGACCTATCACGACAGCTGCTATCTCGGCCGCTGGAACGGGGTCTACGATGCGCCCCGCGCCATCGGGCAGGCGACGTCCACCGAGTACGTCGAGATGAAGCGCTCCAAGGAGCACGGCTTCTGCTGCGGCGGCGGCGGCGGGCGCATGTGGATGGAAGAGAAAATTGGGACGCGCGTGAACAACAACCGCACCGACGAGATCCTGGCGACCGGGGCCGAGGTCGCGGCCGTGGCGTGCCCGTTCTGCACCATCATGATCACCGACGGCGTCAAGGCGCGGAACATGGAAGAGAAGGTCCAGGTGCTCGACGTGGCCGAGGTCATCGCCAAGTCGATGCGGCGAAAAACCGAGATCGTGAATGGCTAATAGCTAACCGACGAAGGCTGTTATAAAATTGCCGGGCTCATGGAATCCGACGACCCGGCGCTGCAGCCCGTCATCGTGCTGCGGGTCGTCATCCGCAGCCCCGATCTCGATACCTTCGTAAACAAGTACTCGCGGTTCATCAAAGACGACCGCATCTTCATTTTTACCAAGTCGTCGCAGCCGGCGGGAACGCGTGTGCGCTTCACGCTCGAGCTGGCTGACGGCATGCCGCTCATCCACGGCGAAGGCACGGTCACGCGCATCCGCTCCGACTCGGGCGATTCGTCGAAGCCGCCGGGCATGGAGCTGAAGTTCATCCCGCTCGACGAGGCCAGCCGGCAGCTGGTGGCGCGCATGCTGCGGGCGCGCGAGGCGACGGGGCAGTTCAAGGAAGAGAGCACCGACGTACAGACCAAGGTGCGCGACAACGGATCGTCGCCGTCGTCGCCGTCGATCCGCGAGGCGTCGTCGCCGGCGATCCGCGAGTTTGCCGAAGGACCGCCGACGCTGCCGCCGCTCGAGAAGACGGGGGCGCATGTCGCGCACGACGACGAGCCGCGGTCGTCGCGACAGGACGAATCGGGGGCGGTCACCATCGCGCAGGCGCCGCCCGGCGAGCGCACCGCGCCGGATACGCCGCCGCCGTCGATGCCGATGTCGCTCCACCCGTCGCTGCCGCCGATGCCGAGCAACGCATTCGGCGGCGACCGGCAGTCGGGCGGATTTTCCACGCCGACGCCGCTGCCGGCGCCGATCCCGGCCAGCGACGACTACGCGGCGGCGCAGCGCGAGCTGACCGGCTCGGTGCCAGGCACGCGCAACGAGCGGCCGCCGACGCAGGCGACCGCGCCGGCGGAGATGATGCTCGGGGCCGACTCGGGGCAGTTCGCCGCCGTCGGTCCGGCGCCGGCGTTCGCCGAGGCGTTCCGCGCGGCGGTGCCGGGCGCGCCGCGGTCGACGCAGCCGGCGGGGACGGTGCCGGCCAATCCGTTCAGCGAGATCTCCGACGGCGCCATCGAGTACTTCGTCGAGTGGTCGCTCGAGCAGTCGACGGCGCCGAAGCCCAAGGGCACCAATGCGCAGTTCGCCAACGTGCCGATGGCGACGGCGCGCGCGGAGAAGCGGCGCACCGCGCGCGGGCCGCTGCTCGCCGGCATGGCGGTGGGCGTGTTCCTCGGCGTGCCGATTGGCGGGGCCATCGTGTGGTTCGGGCTGCCGCCGCCGGCGCCGATCATCGTCGAGAAGATGCCGGAGCCGTCGCTGCCGAGGCCCGCCGTGACGGCCGACCTCGCGCTGCTGGCCGCGGGAGCGCCGGCAGATCTGGCGGCGCGGCCGAGCGCGCTGGCGAAGCCCACCGAGACGGCCGCCAAGCCCACCGAAACGGCGGCCAAGCCGATCGAGACAGCGAAGAGGCCGATCGAGACGGCGGCCAAGCCGGTGGCTCCGATCGCGACCGGCGACAAGCCCGAGCCGGCGGAGAAGCCGGCGAAGCCCGGCAAGGTCAAGCAGGCGGAGCTGGTGGTGTCGTCGAAGCCGCCGGGCGCCACCATCACCGTCGACGGTGAAGCGCAAGGCAAGACGCCGGCGACGCTGAGCGTCGCGGCGGGCACGCATGAGATCGTGGTCACCAAGGATCGCTACGCGACGGTGACGCAGTCGATCGACGCGCCCGGCAAGGTCGACGTCACGCTCAAGCGCCCGGCCGCGACCCTGCACATCGAGAGCGAGCCGCCGGGAGGCGAAGTGATCGTCGAGGGCAAGCCGCGCGGCAAGACCCCGGTCGACGTGACCCTCGACGCCTTCCATCATTATGAGGTGCAGGTGATGCTGCTCGGCACCAAGCCGTGGCACAAAAGGGTGAATTTAAAGCCTCCGCAAACTGACGTATCTGCAAAGCTTTCCGTCATCCACGAACCCTGACCCCTTGAAACCCGATTGAATGGTCCGACCAATTCTAGTAAGGTCGAATCATGCTCCACGACATCAGCGCGGGGCCGCGTGCGAAAGAGCCGGGGCCGCAGTGTCTCGGCTCGCGTGAGCGAGCCGCGCTGACCGCCATCGCGCGCGCGGCGATGCCCGCGGGGCGCTGGTTTGCCGGCGGCGGAGCGCGCGCCGTGGAGAAGGTCGACCACTTCCTGGCACTGTCGCCGCCGTCGGTCGCGCGCGCCTATCGCGCGATGCTGCTCGCGCTCGACGCCTGGGCGATGGCGCGCCATCGCGCCCCGCTCGCCTCCTTGCCGACGGAGACGGTGCTGTCGCTGCTCGAACGCTGGCGCTCCGGCGACGTCGCGCGCCGCACCGTCGTGCGCATGCTGACCGCGCCGCTCAAGATCGCCCACTACAACGATCCCAAGATGTACGAAGACGTCGGCTGTCGCTTCGGCGCGCTGCCGACCAAGCCGGAGCGGCCGCGCTGGATGCAGGAGCGCGTGACGCCCGCCAGCCAGCTCGACGGCGACGAGACCATCGAGTGCGAGGTGGTGGTCATCGGCACCGGCGCCGGCGGCGCGGTCGTCGCCAAGGAGCTCGCCGAGCGCGGCCACGCCGTCGTGCTGCTCGAGGAGGGCGACTATCACACGCGCTCCGACTTCACCGGCCACGCCACCGAGATGCAGCGCAAGCTCTATCGCGACATGGGCGCGACGCTCTCGGTGGGCAACGCGGTCATCCCGATTCCGCTCGGCCGCACCGTCGGTGGCTCGACCGCGATCAACTCCGGCACCTGCTATCGCACGCCGGCGCGCGTGCTGTCGCACTGGGTGAGCGAGTTCGGTCTCGACGATCTGTCGCCGGAGAAGATGGCGCCGTGGTTCGATCGCGTCGAGTCGGTGCTTGGCGTCGCGCCCGCCGAGCCGCGCTACCTCGGCGGCGTCGCGCGCGTCATCGCCCGCGGCTGCGACGCGCTCGGCTACGCGCATCAGCCGCTGCGCCGCAACGCTCCCGAATGCGACGGTCAGGGCGTCTGCTGCTTCGGCTGCCCCAGCGACGCCAAGCGCTCGACCAACGTCAGCTACGTGCCGATGGCGCTCCGCGCCGGCGCGACGCTGTTCACCGGCGTGCGCGCCGATCGCATCCTCGTCGACCGTGGCCGCGCCGTCGGCGTCCTGGCCCACGGTCGCGGCGCCGACGGCGAGACGCGCACGCTGACCGTGCGCGCCAACGCGGTGGTCGTCGCCTGCGGATCGCTCCTGACGCCGCTCTTGCTCGAAGGCTCGGGGGTCGGCACCTCGTCGGGCCAGCTCGGCCGCAACCTCTCGATCCATCCCGCGCTGGCGGTGATGGCGATGTTCGACGAGAAGCTCGACGGCGGCAACGCCATCCCGCAGGGCTACGCCATCGAGCAGTTCCACGACGAAGGCATCCTCTTCGAAGGCGCCTTTGCGCCGCTCGACCTCGCCGCCGCGTCGATGACGATGCTCGGTCCCAAGTTCGTCGAGCTGCTCGAGGGGTACGATCGCCTCGCCTGCTTCGGCGTCATGATCGAAGACGTCTCGCGCGGGCGCGTGCGCCGCGGCCCCGGCGGTCGCCCCCTCATCACCTACTCGCTCCTCGACCACGACGTCGCCCGCCTGAAGCGTGCCGTCGAGATCCTGAGCCGGGTCTACTTCGCGGCCGGCGCCTCGAAGGTCTTTCCGCTCGTGCACGGCTTCGACGAGCTCTCGTCGGTCGACGATGTCGAGCGGCTCCGTCGCGCCCGGCTCAAGGCGCGCGACTTCGAGATCACCGCCTATCACCCGCTCGGCACCGCCCGCATGGGGCGCGATCCGAAAAAGAGCGTCGTCGGTCCCGACCACCAGACCCACGACACCAGGGGGCTCTACGTCGCCGACGGCAGCGTCGTGCCGTCGTCTCCGGCGGTCAACCCGCAGGTGACCATCATGGCGCTGGCCACGCGCGCCGCCGACGAGATCGGCAAGGCGCTCGCATGACGATCCTGCTCGCGTCGCTGATGTTCGGCAGTCTGCTGTCGCCGCCGCTGCTCTTCCTGCTGGCGCTTTGCTGGCTCGCCGGCGCGCAGTCGATGGAGCTCGTTCCGGTTGGCGTGTGGCTCGTGGCGACGGTGTGGCTGGCGGCCAACGCCGGCGTGCGCCATCACTTGAAGCATCAGCGCTTCCTCGACGCGCTCACCGAGGCGCCGCTCGACGTCGTCGATCAGGTGGCGCGGCTGCTGCGCATCAAGCGTCGCGGCCTGCGCGCGATCTAGTCGCGCCTGCGCGCGATCTAGCCGACCGGCGTCGCGTTGGCTCAGCGCGGGTGGTGGCACGTCAGCGCCAAGGCGTGCAGCGCGCCGCCGGCACCCGCGTCACCGACGACGACCGTCGATCCGTCGCGCAAGGCGAGCGTCGACGTCGAGCGCGACGTGCGCAGGCGAAGGCGCGTGCGATCGCCACCGCGTCCCAGCACCTCGACGCTGCGGGACGGCGGCGCCGCCGCCGGCTTGATGCAGCCGAACCCGCTCAGCGGCGCGCGCGCGAACACGCCCCCGAGCGCGGCCAGCCGCGGATCGCTCGCGCACGGCGCGGCCGTGGCGTCGATCGCCTGCACCTCGCACGGCCCGACGTGCATCGGCGTCACCGGCGCGTGCGCGTCGCAGGCGCCGAGCATTGCCCCGGCCCCGCCGATCCCCAGCGTCGCCACCATCACCATCGCCACCGAGCGCATGTCGATAGGACGCGCGCTCGATCGCGTTATTCAGTGATCGTGGTCGCCTTCGCCGTGCGAGTGGCCATGCGCCAGCTCGTCTTCGGTCGCGTCCCGAACCTCGCGGACGTCGACATGGAAGAACAGGGTCTCGCCGGCGAGCGGATGGTTGGCATCGACGACCACGACATCCTCGCGCAGCTCGACGACGCGTACCGGCAGCGCCTGACCCTCGTCGTCTTCGCCGATGAACGAATCGCCGACCGTCAGCTTCGCGTCGGGCGGAAAGGCGCCACGCGGAACGCCAAATACGCCCTGCGGATCGGGCATGCCGTAGCCGTCCTGCGGCTGCACGACCACGTCCTTGCCCTGCCCCGCTTCCATGCCCTCGAGCTCACGCTCCAGACCCGGCACGATCTGACTCGATCCATGCAGATAGGTGAGCGGCTCGGCTCCTTCGGACGTGTCGATCACCTCGCCCTGCGTGTTCTTGAGCGTGTAGTCGAGACGTACGACCTTCTTGTCGGCGACCTTCATCGGGCCACTACTATCGGCGCGTCCCTGCGTGTGGTCAAGCCGTGCTAGCTTCGCAAAATGTCACCGGCCACTACGCGGCGCACCGTGCGACCGGCGCTGTTTTACGTGCTGGCCGCGTTCGGTCTGGTGTCCGGCGCGTTCGGTGCGCAGAGCGCGATCATCACGGGTCTTTCGATGCTGGCGCCACGCGACGCCTACGTCCACGCCATCGCCGCGCGCAACGAGCCGCTGAAATCCTTGATTCCGCCGGCCGAGCTGGAGCGCTGGAGCGTGCGCGAGGCCGAGGCGCGCTACGACCGACGCAACGCGGCGATTCCGCTCAGCGGTGTCGGCTTGATCCTGTCGTGCCTCCTGTTTGCCGGCTGTCTGCGGGCGATGCGGGGCGATGCCTGGGGCCTGTCGGCGTGGTCGCTGGCGGCCTCGGCGAGCATCCCCTACCAGCTCATCTCGACGGCCCTCGCGGTCGCGACCACGCGCGATCTGACGACCATCTTCTCCGCCGCGCCAGCGACGGTGATGATGCTGGTGGCAAAGCTCCAGCTCGAGATGTTGGGGGCGTTGGTGCTAGGGGGATTGGCGCTGGTGTACTTCGGAACCTGCGTGCTCTATTTGCGCACGGTCGGCGTGCGTCGTCTCAGCGGCGACGGACGTACCCCGCCATCGGCTTGACGAACGGCAGCGCGGCGGACAGCAACATGACCGCGGCGACGACGCCGAGGATGGGCGTCAGCATCGCTCCGCCGGCGCTACCGAACGGCGTGTACTGATACATCGCGACCGTATCCGGCTGCGAATGGGTCAGTAGCATCGCCACCGTCGCGGCCGAAGCGCCGACGAACGCCAGCACACCGGCAGTGCGGCGCGCCAACAGGCCACCGAGCCCGACGAGCGCCAACGCGAACGCCGTGAGCGCGAGCGCCTCCTGGCCCTCACGCGGTGCGAGCGCGAACATGATGACGGCCGGCAGCGACGAGGCCGCACGGGTCACCGACTTACGCACGCGAATGACGCCCTGATCGTCGAGCTTCCAGCGCTCGCGCCAGGCCGGCTTGGCGTCGAAGAGGGCGACCATCTTCTCGCCGCCGAGGCACAGCGACACCAGGCCGTGCATGCTGCCGAAGATGATCATCGCCGGCGGCAGCGAGCGCGTCGTGACCCACGCCATCACCGTCATCGTCATGCCCCAGTAGCCGAGACCGGTCGCGAACCAGCGGCCCCAGAACCACTCGGACGCGACGGCAAAGAACGCCACACCGTACATCAGCGTCATCGCCGTGAAGACCGCCACCCACTCGGGCAGCTCGCTTCGCGCCGACAACCCGATCATGAAGAAGAGCGTGGTGTAGAAGCCGAGGCACAAGAGCGCCGTCGCCTTGCGCTCCCCGACCATCCCCACGCTTCCCAACGTGTCCATGAACGGCAGCTTCATCGGAGTCACTCCCTTTCGCTTTCATTATACGTCGCACTTCGGGAAAATTCACGGCGGCGCTGCCCTGGTCTTCATGGTTTTTCGTGGCCCGCCGACGCTCGCTCCCAAGGATGGCGGGCACTTGGCCGTGGCACATGCGCTGCAGAATGCCGCAACCGAACGCGCAAAAAAGCTCGCCCTAGGTTGCGGAGGCTCCCCATGAAGTGGCCCCTACTCGTCGTCAGCTCCTGGCTGGTCCTGTTGTCAGGCTGTACCAAGACCCCGTGCACCACCTCGAGCGAGTGTGGGAGCGGTGAGAGTTGCGTCGCCGCTCAGTGCTCGGCCCTTTCGTGCGACGGCGTCTATTACGCAGTCGACCCGACGAGCGGTCAGTGCACCCCGCTGGCGCCCTGCGGCAACAGCGAGGAGGTGCGCGGCTGGCTGCCCTGCGACAACCCGTGCGCGGGCAAGAGCGAGAACGCCTGCATCCTCGATTCACGCTGCCAGCCAGCCTACTCGACCATCGCCGGCGCCGGCGCCGCCCCTTGCATCGGTGGCCCGGTCGACGCCGGCGTGGGCGCGTGCGGGACGGCGCCGAAGTCGTTCGTCGGCTGCAACGCGGTGCCCGAGTTCAAGGACCCGTGCGCCAAACGCGACGCGACGAGCTGCGCCGCCGATCCGCGCTGCGAGGTTCAGCGCGTCGAGTGCGGCTGCCTCGCCGGCCCCGATGCGGGCGTCTGCGATTGCGCCGGCGATCTCCAGCCGACCTGCCGCATCAAGTTCTGCGCCGAGCTCAACGAGCAGGACTGCAAGGGCCGCCCCGACTGCAGCACCCAGCCGTCGCCGCAGCCGGTCTTCGCCACCGGCGGCACGACCACCAAGGACGAGTTCTTCGGCTGCTCGGAGCGGTTCAACCAGGGCTGCCTCGGCGTCGACGAAGCGTCGTGCGTGCGCAGCCCGCGCTGCCATGCCGTCGGCGAGAGCTGCTTCTGCCCGCCCAACGCCTCGTGCGCCTGCGGCGGCGGCAAGTTCCTCTTCTGCGAGGCCAACGACGGCGTCCGCCACTGCGGCGACGAGAGCGACTGCAACGCGGGCGAGCGCTGCAATCACGACGACGAGTGCCCGGCGCCCGGCGTCGGCGGTATCTTCAGCTCCAGCTCCTGCGCCGGCGTCTGCGTCCCCGCGGGCTGCAAGGGCTACGGCGAGGCTCAGTGCGACGCGGATCACCACTGCGCGCCGGTCTACTCGCTCAACTGCTCGCCCTATTCTGGCGGCGGCGGCGGCGGCGCTCCCACCTTCTGCGGCGGCGTTCCCCCGTCGGGCGGCGGCGGTAGCGGCGGCCCCGGCGGCGTCTCGATGGACCAGTGCGGCTGCGAGCCGAGCTTCTCGAGCTGCGAAGATAACGGCGAAGGCTGCGACCCGGGCAAGAGCGTCCTCATCCGCGATCCGGCCATCCTCGACGATCCATTCTGGGCCTTCCCGCGCGTCCTCGGCCTCGTGACCGGCGCCGACGCCAGCGCCGTCAGCGACCACCTGCTCTCGCAGATCGGCACCAGCAACGTCGTCGGCGGCAAGACGGCCGAGCCGCGCCCGGGCGCCAAGGCGTTCTTCGACGGACTGCCGCGTCGCTCGGACGGGCTGATCGACGCCGCGCGCATTCCGCTGCAGCCGACCTCGCTGTCCAACCGCCTCGATCTGGCGGACGCGACCAGCTGCGGCGAGGCGCGCATCACCTATGCCATCACCGTCGGTGTTCAGGATCGCCGCCACCGCATGACGCTCATCGTCGAGCTGAGCCAGCCCTATGACAACGCGGGCTGCCGCAACGTCGCCAAGAGCTGGATGGCGCTCTCGAAGCTCGACGGCGCGGCCCTACAGTCGGCGCTGCAGGCGATCTACACCCCGCTCTTGACGCCCGCCAACCTCAAGCAGCTCCGCACCAACGAGTTCCTCGTCGGACCGCAGGACTTTTCCAAGCCGTTGGCGGCGTGGGAGCTGCGCGAGTTCCACCTCGGCGCCGACGCGCGGCTGCATCAGGTGCTGCTGCCGCTGTCGGTCGATCCGACGCAGGCGCAGTCGACGGACTTCGTGCAGTGGGTCACCGCCAACCAGACCGGCCTCAAGAAGGGCACGGTGACCTTCCCCGCGCAGTACCAGATGCCGACCGCCAGCGAAGACGGCGTACGCCTCCAGGTCTCCAACTTCGACGCGACGCTCGACGACCTGGTCAACAGCCAGACCTGCGCCGGCTGCCACACCTCGTCGACGAACACCGCCTTCGCGCACGTCGGCGAGCGCTTCCGCGGCACCGGTCGCGCGGAGATCTCGCAGTTCCTGCAAGAGGAGCTCAAGAAGCGAGCGCGCCATCTCGGCGCCGTCGCAGCCGGGGCGCAAAATGCTGTTCTCGACGTCAAACCGATGCACTAGTACATTCCCCGCCGATGCTCGACGTCGGCGACGCGCAACTTCATACGATGGAAATCGGCGATGGGCCTGCCGTGGCGGTGATGCTGCACGGCGGGCCCGGCGCTTCTCACGACTACCTGCGGCCGGGGCTGGACGCCGTTGCCGAGCCGGGACGGCGGCGGCTCTTCTATTATGATCAGCGCGGCAGCGGTCGCTCGGCGCTCGCGCCTGGTGACGCGGCGGTCGGCTGGTCCACGCACGTCGCCGATCTCGACGCGGTCCGCGAGCATCTCGGCGGCGCTCCCCTGACGCTGGTCGGCTACTCGTGGGGCGCGCTCCTGGCCATGCTGTACGCGATCGAGCATCCCGATCGCGTCGCGCGGCTGGCGCTGATCTCGCCGGCCCCCGCGGCCGCGCGCGAGCGTGCCGAAGCCAGGGAGCGCCTGACGCAGATGGGGCAACGCCCGTCGGTGCAGGCGCTGCGCGAGCGGCTCGATCTCAAGGACCGCCAGCATCGCTTCGCGCTCGCGGTGGCCGGCTACTTCGCGCATCCCGAGCGCGCCGTCGAGCTGACGCCGTTCGTGGTCAAGCAGTCGGCCGAGGAGGCGGTCTGGAAGAGCCTGGGCGACTACGATCTACGTCCGAAGCTGCGCGCGCTCAAGGTGCGGGCCTTCGTCGCGCACGGCGACGTCGATCCGATCCCGCTTGCCACCGCGCGCGCGACGGCCGAAGCGCTCGGTGCGGAGCTCGTGACGCTGGGCGACTGCGGCCACGTCCCCTACGTCGAGGCGCCCAGCGCGCTGTTGCCGCCGCTACGGCGCTTTCTCGGCTGACTCGGGATAGCGCTCCGCGAGCGCATGCAGCTGGTCGCGCTGCGAGACGTAGTCGGGCGCGTCCGACGTCAGCACGAAGCCGCGCAGCTCGTTCACCAGACAGCGCGGACCGCCGCCGCCCTTGCCGAAGAGCTCCGGCAGATCGAGCTCCTCGATGTTGAAGCCGCGCTTCAAGATGTTTCCGCGCAGCCCCGTCGACAAACCGGTCGGCATGAGCACGGTGCCGTCGACGCACAAGGCGTTGGCGGCGTAGCCAAGGCAGTCGGCTTCGTCGAGCGCCAGCACCTCGACCTGGTTGCCGAGGAAGTTACGCAGCTCGGGGATGGTGCGGTCGACGAGCGCGCCGCCGAACGCGAGCAGGACGGTGTCGCCGCCGCGGGTCACCATGGCGTCCATGCAGGTGTCGCCGTGGAACCACGGGTCGCGCAGCTTGAGGTCGAGGACGCGCGCGCCGGGCGGGAGGTGCTTCTTGACCTCGTCTACCGACTCCTTCACCGAGCGCACGCCCCAGCTCAGGAGGAAGCGGTTACCCGGCAGGTTCGCCACGTCGGCCTGCCCTTCCCACGTGTGCGGGCACGCGGTCGTCGGCACGCCCGCCTCGGCCCAGAACGCCTTGATGGGCGCCTGCTCCGCCTGGCGATGGGCGACCGACATCTTCGACAGCATCCAGGTCCACGAGTCGCCGACCTTGAACATCGCGCCGGCGTTGGCCGTGTACATCATGCCGGTCAAGGGCGGCTCGGTGCCGGCCGGCGGCATCACCAGGATGCGCCCGCCGTGCTTGGTGATCGCGTCGCACAGCTTGAGCCATTCCTGCATGGCGGCGCGCGGATTGGTCGACGCGCGCGTCTTGGAGCGAAAGTTTTCTCCGCCGCGGATCTGCCACTTGGCGGCGGGATAAGACATGAGAAAGGTGGCGCCCATGGACGGAAACCCTAGCACAACTATGATAAACAGACCCCGATGCCCGCCATAGAGCCACTGCCTTCGACCGGGATCTCGAAGATCCTCGGCATGTGCGAAATCCTCGACGACAAAGGCGGTCGCGAAGAGCTGTTCGAGCTTGCCCGCGACCTGCACATGCCGTTCTCCGAAGTGCTGCTCGTCATCAAGGCGGCCGAGATGCTGGCGCTCATCGACACACCAGGCCACCAGGCGCAGCTGACCGCGTTCGGCAAGAAGGTGCTCGACGCCGCCATCAAGGAGAAGAAGGCGCTGCTCGGCGAGCAGATGCTCAAGCTCAACATCTTTCAGCACGTCGTGAAGCTGCTGCTCGGCGCCGATCGACGCGAGCTGCCGGCGGAGCTGATCCTCGAGGAGCTGGCGTTGCGACTGCCGCACGAGCAGCCGCGCCAGATGTTCACGACGCTGCTCAACTGGGGGCGCTACGGCGACGTCTTCGGCTACTCGCGCGACACCGACCTCTTCTTCTTGCATCGTCCCGACGCGCCGCCCGCCGCGGAATAATTCAGCTACACCGCGTGACGCCGGTACGGGGCTACCGCGGTTGCCGGCGTCCGGTCGGACCGGTGTCGTTTCCGAGGACACCCTGTAGTCTCTTATATAATTGATTCTACTGGATACCTACATGTGGCATCGGACGTGCTCTAGGGCGCGCCCATGCGGGGTGCGTGGATTGGTTTGGCGTTGGTGGCGATGTTGAGCGGCTCGGCCGTCGCAGCGCCGCTCAAGATTCGTAACGGCTCGACGGTGCGCGTCGCGCTCCAGGGCAAGCGCGAGACGGGCGTCGGCCTGCGCAACGCGCGCGGCGGCTGGCGGCTGGAGCTGGTCGCGGCCACGACCGACGTCGCCGACGTCGTCGATGTCACCGACGGCGCCAACAGCGCCAGGTGGACGGTCGACGTCGCCGACGGCGCGCTCTTCCTCGACGAGGAGCGCTTCATCGCCGGTCACGCCTACCGCGTCAGCCTGCGCCACGGCACCGAGCTCCTCGGCTCGACGCTGGTCTACCTGTACGCGCCGTCGGTCTCGGCACGCCACAAGGTCACCTTCGAAGAGAACGACGGCGCGGCCGGCGGCGGCGACATCGCCATTCTCAAGAAGCCGACGCTCTAGCTCCGGGCGGCCGCGCTAGTCGTCGGCGGCCTCGAGGCTCTTGAGCACTGTGGTCAGCACCTCGATGCGTGCGTACCACTTGCGGTTGGCGCCGATGACCGTCCACGGCGCGTAGCTCGTCGACGTCTCCTCGAACATCTCCTCGGCGGCCTCGACGTACTGGTCCCAGTGCTCGCGGTTGCGCCAATCGTCGGGACCGATCTTCCAGCGCTTGTACGGATTCTTCTCGCGCTCTTCGAAGCGCTTCTTCTGCTCGTCCTTGGTCGTCGCCAGGAACAGCTTCACCAGCACCGTGCCGTCGTCGACGAGCGTGCGCTCCCAGTCGTTGATCTCGCGATAGGCGCGCTTCCACTCCTTCTTCTTGGCGAACCCCTCGACGCGCTCGACGAGCACGCGCCCGTACCACGTCCGATCGAAGATCGCCCAGCGGCCACGCTCGGGCGTGCGCGTCCAGAAGCGCCACAGGTAGTGATGCTTCTTCTCCTCTTCGGTCGGCGCGCCGATGGCGTGGACCGAATAGCCGCGCGGATCGAGCTTCTCGGTCAGCCGCTTGATGGCGCCGCCCTTGCCGGCCGCGTCCCATCCTTCGAAGGCGAGGACGACCGGGCGCCCGGCCTCGCGACACTTGAACTCGGCCTTGAGCACGTCGAGCTGCAGCTGCTTGAGCTTGTTCTCGTACTCGTCCTTGTCGGCGATGGCAGCGTCGTAGTCGAGCTTGTCGAGGATGCCCATGGCGGCCGATGTTACACTTACGCCCCGTGTGGACGCGACGGCGATTTCTGCGCGCCGGCATCATCGGCGGTATCCTCCTGGGCGGCGCCGCCGTCGTCGGCCGCTCGGTGTCGGGCTACCACGTCGACGCGGCCATCGCGCGGCGGCTGCGCGTGCTGTCGCCCAAGGAATATCTGATCATGCAGGCGGTCGCGCGGCGGGTCATGGCGCCCGACGACGGCGGCGCACCGACGGCCGACCAGGTCGAGGTCGCGCTCGCGGTCGACGCTTATCTGACCAAGGTTCCGCCCGCGGTGGTGCGCGACGTGCGCGCGCTCTTGCAGCTCGTCGAGCATGGCTCGTCGCTGTTTCGTTTCGGCGGCACGCGCTTTTCGCACCTCGCCGCCGACGAGCAGGACGCGACGCTGCACGACTGGGCGCGCTCGTCGTTGACGGTGCGCCGCCGCGGCTTTCAGGCGCTGCGCACGCTCTCGTTCCTCGGCTACTACCGCGACGACCGCACCTGGTCGCTCCTCGGTTACTCCGGGCCGATGCTCCCGCGCCGCGCCGGATGATCGAGCGCGGCCGCGATCTGGCGCGTGACCTCACCATCGACGCCGATCTCTGCGTCGTCGGCACCGGCGCGGGCGGCGCCATGGTGGCGCGCGAGGCGGCGCGCGCCGGGCTGCGCGTCGTCGCGCTCGAAGAGGGCGAGCACTGCCGGCCGAGCGACTTCACGCAGCGCGAGGACGAGATGCTGCCGCTGCTCTTCGCCGACGGAGGCGGTCGCGCCACCGACGACGGCGCCGTCATGGTGCTGCAGGGCCGCGGCGTCGGCGGCTCGACGGTGCACAACACCAATCTGTGCAAGCGGGCGCCCGAGTCGGTGCTCGACGGCTGGAACGTGCCCGGCTGGGGCGCCAAGGCGCTCGCCCCGCACTACGGTGTCGTCGAGGGCGACCTCTCGGTGGCGCCCATCGACGAGAGCCGCATCAACCGCAACAACGCCATCTTGCGGCGCGGCGTCGAGAAGCTCGGCTGGAAGGGCGCCCTGCTCGCGCACAATCGCATCGGCTGCGTCGGCTCCGGCTTCTGCGAGCTGGGCTGCGCCTTCGACGCCAAGCAGAACGCGCTCAAGGTGCTCATCCCCGCCGCCGTCGCCGCCGGTGCGCGCGTCATCGCCGAGTGCCGCGCCGAGCGCGTGTTGCACCAAGGCGGTCGCGCCTACGCCGTCGAGGCGCGCGCGCGCACTGCCGACGGGCGGCGCGGCCCGACGGTGACGGTACGGGCGCGCGGCATCTGCCTCAGCGGCAGCGCCGTCGGCTCGGCGGTGCTGGCGCTCGACAGCGGGCTGCCCGATCCGTCGGCGCGCGTCGGTCGCGGGCTGCGCCTCCATCCCGGCGCCGCCATCGCCGGCGTCTTCGACGAGGTCGTCGAAGGCTGGAACGGCATCCCGCAGAGCTGGGAGTGCACCGAGAAGCTGCGCTACGACGAGTCGCCCGACAACGACGACCGCGCCTGGATCATCGCCGCCTTTGCGCATCCGGTGGGGATCGCCTCGTCGCTGCCGGGGTTCGGCGCCGCGCACATGAAGCTCATGCGCCTCTATCCGCGCATCGCAGTGATCGCGGCCATGCTGCACGATCGCACCGAGGGCAGCGTCACCTCGTCGGGCGGCCGGCCCGTCGTCAAGTACGCTCTCGACGCCAGCGATCAACGCGCGCTGTGGAAGGGCATGGCGGCGTGCGCCGAGATCCTGTTCGCCGCCGGCGCCCGTCAGGTCATCGTGCCGTTCGCCGATCCGCTCATGCTCTCGTCGCCGGGCGAGATCGGGCGCATCGCCGAGCGCCACTATCGGCCACTCGATCCGCTGCTCACCGCGGTGCACCCGATGGGGACGCTCGCGCTCGGCCGCGTCGTCGACGAGCGCGGCAAGTGGCGCGGCCTCGAGGGGCTGTGGGTCGCCGACGGCAGCCTCTTTCCCACCAGCATCGGCGGACCGCCGCAGCTGACCATCTACGCGGCCGGCCACAAGGTCGGCCACTACATCATCGGAGAGCTGAAGACGTGAGCCGCTCCGCTCTCGGCCTTGCGATCGCGGTCGTCGCGGTCGCGACCGGCGCGTCCACGCTCGCCGGCTGCACCGGGCTGCGCGACGTCCTCACGCCCTACGCACCGCATCCCGGCGAAGACGCGGCGCTCCTCGCCGAGCAGGCGCCCCTCGCCCACTACGATGCGGCGCTGGTGCTCGGCTGTCCCGCCGAGCCCGACGGCTCGCCGTCGCTGTGCGAGCGCTGCCGCGTCAAATCGGCGGTGCGCCAGTACCGCGCGGGCCACGTCGCCAAGCTGCTCTTCTCCGGCGGCGCCGCGCACTCCCCCGTCGTAGAAGCGGAGGTGATGGGCGATCTCGCCGTGCGCCGCGGCGTGCCCGCCGGCGACGTCCTCAAAGAAGGCCGCGCGCTCACGACCTGGCAGAACGTGCGCTTCTCGCAGAAGCTGCTGCACGCGCACGCGCTCTCGACGGTGCTGGTGATCTCGACCGCCGATCATCTGCCGCGCGCGCGTCGCATCGCCCGCTTCTGGGGGCTCGACGACGCCCGCACGCGCTACTTCGCCTGCGACCGCGACCTGCCGCCCGACTCGGACGCCGAAGCGCGCTGACCGATTGGCCGCCGACGCTCAGCTACCGACGAAGACGAACGGGTAGCTGAACTTCTTCGGCCCCTCGGTGAACTTGGGGAACGTCCAGCCCTTGGCGCGGGCCTGGATGCAGGCCGGCAGCTTCGAGGCCGCGAACGCCGGCGCATCGACGCTGACGTTCTGCACCGTACCGGCGGGATCGATCTCGAGCGCCACGATCGCCTTGCCGCTGCCGACGGCACCGGCGCGCTCCTCGACCTCGTAGCAGGCCTTGATGGCTGGCAGGTTGCGCTTGATGACGAGCGCGACCTCGGGATCCGGCAGCGTGCCCTGCACCGGCGCCGCGCCCCCGCTCGCCGCCGGCGGATCGACGGCGCGCCTGACCTCGCCGAGGAGCCCGCCGCCGCGCTGCGACTCGATGTACGCCGGCTCGGCCGACGACGTCGCCTGCTGCCACTTGTGATCGAACGCCGGGTCCACCTTCGCCGACGGCCCCGACGGCTTGTTGCACCCGACGAGAGCCACCGCCGCCACCATCCACACACGCATCATGCGGACGATTTTACCACGTGCGCCTCAGCGCTTGTATGGCGACGCCAGCTGCGCCCGATGCACACGTCGCAGCACGAACACCCACAACGCCAGCGACCCGGCAGCGACGGCGCCGTACATCCACAGCCCGCGCAGAAGCTGCAGCACGAAGTCGTACGCCCCGTGAAACAGGATCGGCACCACCAGCGCGGCTGCCAGGCGATCGCGCCGCTCGCGCCGCTTGACGTCGATGCCCTGCCACTGGCCATCGCCGAGCTTGGCGCGCCCGACGTAGAAGCCCATGGCCGCGCCGAAGAGCGCGTGCGCCGGCACCGCGAAGATCGCGCGCATCACGCCGATGCCGAGCCCGTCGCGCACGACGCACAGGATGTTCTCGACGGTGGCGAAGCCGAGCGCCAGCGCCACGCCGTAGACCACGCCGTCGAGCGGCTCGTCGAACTCGTTCCAGCGGTAGATGAACAGGAACGCGATCCACTTGGGCAGCTCCTCGCAGATCGCCGCCAACACGACCGCGTCGAAAGCGCGCGCGCCCATGCCGCCGAGCACCAGGAAGTGGTCACCGACGAGCTGCGCCAGCGCCCACGAGGCCGCGTAGGCCGGTACCGTCGCCAGCGCGCCCTTGGCAAACGCCAGCGCCACGTGTCCGCGCGGCTCCGGCTCGTAGCGATCCTTGAGATAGAAGAAGACGAGCAGAAAGACGGACGGCGCTGCGCCGAGGACGACGGCCGCGGCTACCGATGCGTGAGGTACCACGTCACGCCGATGGCCATGGTCATCGCCGCGATGAGGATGAGCACCAGCACGAGGGAGCCGGACGTGCCGGACTTCGCCGGCGCGGCGGCCTGCACGCCCTCGTCGCGCGGCATCGGCGCCATCGTCACCTGACAATTCTTGTCGGTGAAGAACGCCTTCAGCTTGGCGATGAGCTCGTTGTACTGAACGCGATTCAGCGGGATGTCGGCGCCCTTGAAGCGCTGCGCGTGCAAGAGCTTCAGATGCTCGAAGGTGCGCAGCTCGGCTCGGTTCTCCACCTGATTCGCGGAGCCGGCGACGATGGTACTGCCCCCGCCTTCGGGCACCAGCTTGACGTGTTGGGTCGCCTGCTTGCCGCCACCGGTCGACATGCCCTCGGGCGCCGACAGCTCGACCTTGTAGGTCACCGGCCCGTTGACGCGCTCGGCGGACAGCATCAGGTTGAACGTCTCCGCCAGGCTGAGCGCCTGCATGGCGAACTCGGTGCGCTTCGGGTCCGACATCTACTCCCCCTCCGCTCGGATCTTACTATATGAAGAGGACCATGCCCAATCGGCTCTCCCACGAATCAAGCCCGTATCTCCGTCAGCACGCGGACAATCCCGTCGATTGGTATCCATGGGGCGAGGAGGCGCAGGCGCGCGCGCGCGCCGAAGACAAGCCGATGCTGCTCTCCGTCGGTTACAGCGCTTGCCATTGGTGCCACGTGATGGCGCACGAGTCGTTCGAGAACGCCGACGTCGCGGCGCTGATGAACGAGCGCTTCGTCAACATCAAGGTCGATCGCGAGGAGATGCCCGACGTCGATCAGATCTATCAGCAGGCGTTGCAGCTGCAGGGCGAGAGCGGCGGCTGGCCGCTCACGATGTTCCTCACGCCCGAGGGTGTGCCGTTCTTCGGCGGCACCTACTTCCCGCCCCGCGACGGTCACGGCCGGCCGTCGTTCACGCGGCTCCTGCATGCGCTGTCCGACGCGTGGAAGAGCAAGCGCAAGGACGTCCTCGAGAACGCACAGCAGTTTCGCGACGGGCTGGCGGCGATCGCCGCGCACGGCCGCACGCCGGGCGAAGCCAACATCCTCGTCGACTCGGTCGATCGCGCGGCGTCGAAGCTGGCGGTGCGCATCGATCGTCGCGAAGGCGGCTTCGAGGGCGCGCCCAAATTTCCCAACCCGAAGGCGATGGAGCTGATCCTGCGCGCCGCGCGCCGCTCGTCGCGCGCCGGCGAGGCCGACGCGGCCGAGCTGGTCAACGCCGTGCAGCTGACCCTCGTGAAGATGGCCGAAGGCGGCATCTACGATCAGCTCGGCGGCGGCTTCGCGCGCTACTCCACCGACGCGCACTGGCTGGTGCCGCACTTCGAGAAGATGCTCTACGACAACGCGCAGCTTTTGACGCTGTGCGCCGAGACCTTCCAGGTGACGCGCGATCCGATCCTCGAGCGCGTGGTCAAGGAGACGGTCGCGTACCTGGAGCGCGATCTGCGCGCGCCCGAGGGCGGCTTCTACACCGCCGAGGACGCCGACTCCGAGGGAGTCGAGGGCAAGTTCTACGTCTGGACGCCCGACGAGGTGCGCGCCGCCGTCGCTGGTGCCGGCGTCGATGCGCGCGCCGCCGACGTGCTCATGCGCTGCTACGACGTCAACGAAGGCGGCAACTGGAACGATCCGCACGGCCACGGCCCCGTCGGCGCCAGCATCTTGCACGTGGTCGACAGGCCGCGCGGCGCCGAGGAGGAGCAGCTGCTCGAGGCGGCTCGCCGCGCGCTCCTGACCGCGCGCTCGACGCGCGTGCGCCCCGGTCTCGACGACAAGGTGCTCGCCGGCAACAACGGCATGGCCATCGCCGGCCTCGCCGAAGCGGGTCGCGTCTTCGGCGTGGCGTCGTACGTCGACGGCGCGCGCCGCACCGCCGACTTCGTGCTCAAGCACATGACCGAGTCGTCGCGCGGGCGCCTCTTGCGCACGTTCAAGAGCGGCGAGGCCAGGCTGCCGGGCACGCTCGACGATCACGCGCACGTCGTCGACGGGCTCATCACGCTCTACGAAGCGACGGGCGAAGCGAAGTGGCTCGAGGAGGCGCATCGCCTCACGCGCCTCACCATCGGCCTCTTCTGGGATCCCGGCGAGCGCGCGTTCTACATGACCGCCGCCGACGATCCGGGCCTCGTGCAACGGCCGATCTCGACCTACGACTCGGCCGTGCCGTCGGGCATGAGCGTCACCGTCGAGAACCTGATCCGCCTCGGCGACGTCTGCGGCGAAAAGGCGTGGCTCGACATCGCGGAGGCGACCATCCACGCCCACTACACGCGCGCGCTCGACAACCCGTTCGGCTTCGCCAACCTGCTCAATGCGCTCGACCTGTGGCTCGAGCGACCGACCGAGATCGTGCTGGTTGGCGCCGACGTCACGGCGCTCGATCGCGCGGTCGCGTCGGTCTACACGCCCAATCGCGTGATCGTGCGCGCCGCCTCGGCGCCTCCGCTGTTGTCGTCGCTGGTGTCGGGAAAGGCGCCCGTCGATGGCGCGCCCGCGGCCTACGTGTGCCGGGACTTTACGTGCGAGCGTCCGGTGACAGACACATCAGCGCTGGCGAAGCTGCTTTCCGGTGGTGCTTGATCATCTTGTAGCCGATCGGCCCCGTCGAGGGGCCCATGACCGTCGCCGCGCCCCACTGGAAGTTGTCGAGCAACACCGCCGAGTCGAGCACGCCGTCGCCTTCGTCGAAGATGACGAAGCGCAACGTCACGTCCTCGCCCGGCTGGATCGGCGCGACCGTCGTCAGCCAGCCCGTCGAGCCGCCCGGGATGTCGCCGGGGACCGGAATCGGCAGCGGGATGGGGCTGCCGCCGGTGGTCATCTCGTAGCCGGTGCCCTGATTGTCCGACGGCGGATGCGTGCAATGCTGCGTCTGCGGCTTGGACGTATCGTTCTTGCAGACGGTGAAGAAGCCGGAGTTCACGGTGACCGGGTTCTTGTTGGCGTCGAACGAGATGTTCGTCGGGGTCGTGTACGTCTTCGACGACTGCACGATGGCGAGGAACTCGTCGTTGAACTGCGAGCAGACGTAGACCGGATACTCGCCGGAGAAGAACTGGAACTCGAACGAGAACGAGTTCACGTTCGACGGCGCCTTCAAGGTCAGCACCAGCTCCGTGTAGTCGTGCACGCTGTCCTGCGCGCCCTGACCGCAGTTCGACGCTCCGGTGAGGTTGGGCAGCGGGTTCATCGCGTTGTTGCCGAAGTCGGTGCCGGACTGCGGATTGGCGTAGCCGGCGCCCATCTCGTCGACGGCGACGCCGCTCGAGAGCAGCGCGAAGTTGGCGCCCGCCTTCGGCTTCAAGATGCCGAAGTTCGGCATGACGTTGCGCCCCTTCGGATCGCTCGGGCCGGTGAACATCGCGCCCTTGAAGAAGCGCTGATCGCAGATCTCCATCGAGCCGGCGAACGACGTGCCGTCCTTCATGCCGACCGCCGTCGCGTCGCAGGCAGGGTTGTTGTCGTCGACGGCGCCGTTGCAGTCGTCGTCCTTGCCGTTGGCGCCGATCTCGATGGCGGCCGGGTTCATGCCGGGATCGCAGTCGTTGCAGTCGCCCATCGCCGGCGTGTAGCCGTCGCCGTCGCCGTCCTTGTTGGGATCGCTCTGACCGCAGGCCGCGCCGCCGGGATTGCCGTTGCCACCGGTGCCGCTACCGCCGCCGCCGCCACTACCGCCACCACCGGTTCCCCCGGAGCCGCCCGTAGCTCCGTGGCGTGAACCTGCCGAGTCGCATCCACCAGCGAGCGACGCGAGCGCCGCGACGACCAAAAGCTTGCGCATCCGGACCTCCTACCAATCCCCCGATAAGTGACCTGCCCCACACACTGGGGCCACACGGACACGTCAGTAACGACGGTTCGCGTGCTTACGGAATCGTGACCGGACCACCGACGGCCTTTACGGACCATTGGAAGTTGTCGATCAGCACGGACGAGTCGTAGATGTGGTCGCCTTCGTCGAAGATGATGAAGCGCAGCGTGACCTCTTCGCCCGGGGTCACCGGGGCGGTCGTGGTCAGCCAGCCGGTGGAGCCGCCGATGGGCTTGGAGCCGTCGGAGTCCTCGTAGCCGGTGCCGGCGATGTCGCTCACCGGCTTGGTGCAATGCTGCGTCTGCGGCTTGGCCGCGTAGTTGTCGCAGACGGTGAAGAAGCCGTTGTTGACGGTGATGGGGTTCTTGCCCGCGTCGAAGGAGATGTTCGTCGCCGTCGGATACTCGTGCGTCGAGGTCATCTCGACGAGGAATTCGTCGTTGTAGGTGGTGCAGACGAACTCGGGGTACTCGGCGGAGAAGAAGTGGAACTGGAACGAGAACGAGTTGGCGTTCTGCGGCACGCGCAGCTTGAGCGACAGCTCGGTGTAGTCGTTCACCGTCGCCGGCTGGCTCGAGCCGCAGCCCATGGCCGCCGGCAGGTTGGGATCGGGATTGGCGCTGGTGTTGGTCTGCGCCAGGTTGGTGCCGTTCTGCGGCTTGACCCAACCGGTGCCCATCTTGTCGACGGCGAGACCGGTCGAGAGCAGCGCCATCGCACCGCCCGCCTGCTTGCCGACGATGCCGAACGTGGGAACGATGGAGCGGGCGCGCACGTCGGAGGGGCCGACGATCTTGGCCTCGAGGAGAAAGCGGCTGTCGCAGGAATCGATCGCCTGCGCCAAGGAGGGTGCGTCGGTCTTGCCGGCGGCGGCGCTGTCGCACAGCGCTTCGGTCTCGTCGACCATGCCGTCGCAGTCGTCGTCGGTCATGTTGCCGGTGACCTCGACGGCGTTGGGGCCGACGAGCGGCTCCCAGTCGTTGCAGTCGCCCTGAGCGATCGAGGCGCCGTCGTGGTCATAGTCGGCGTTGGGATCGGGCGGCAGGAGATCGGGCTGCGGCAGCGGGACGCCGCCGCCCCCGCCGGTGCCGGGCGGAGACATGCCGGCGTCGACGTTGCCGCCGGTGCCGTGATGGATGGCGCCCCCGTCGGGACCGCAACCGGCGAAAAATGCGATCGCGAGAAAACCGACTACACCCTTCATGTGTGGGACTTTAGCACTTGAGGTGTGATCCAGATCAACGGCTAATTGTGAGACAGTTTACCGAGATGTCGTTGCAGAACGTACACCTTGAAAGCTCCCGAGGGGCTGCTTCCACGCGGTCTGCTCGGTCACGGAACGCGGCAACGAGCCGCCCAGCTCGGCGAGGAACACGTAACGAGCGCGCGTAGTTCCCGAGGGCGTGGCGGTGAGCTCCCAGTAGCCGCGCAGGGGCGAAGGGCGCACCGGTTTGCCGAGCGGCGGCCCGCGGTCGTGGGCGTCCTGCCAGGTCATGACGAAGCGGTCGCCCTCGCGCCGCCAGCGGTAGCGCAGGGTCCAATCGCGATCCGAGATCGGCCAGGGCAGGTCGAAGCGGAAATAGATCAGCGCCTCGTCTTCGCCCTGCGCGATCACCTTGAAGTCGGCCGCGCGCGGCATCCACTTGCCCAGCGACGAGAAGTCCGTCAGGTGCGCGATGACGCGATCGAGCGGCGCGGCGATTTCGCCGTCGCCCGCGCCCCACGGTGCCGCGCGCTCGGATGGCGCGCGCGAGAGCTTCACGCCGTCGACGGTCTTGACGACGGTCCAGCCGCCCGCGCCGGGCGCTGGGGGGTGCGGCGCCGGCAGCTCGGCGAGGAGCTCGAGCGCCACGAGCGCGACGAAGGCGAGCATCAGGGCGCGGTCTTGGCGAGGCGCGCGAGCTGCGCGTCTTCAGCAGCCCAGGTCCGCGGGGAGGCGATGAGGAGGAGGAAAATCGGGAGGAGCCGGGTGAGTCGCTTCACCCGCGGAGCATAGCTCAGCGCGGGCCGGTACCGGCGACGGGAGTTGCAAAGAAGGCGTTGGCGGGAAGGCCCTGCGCGTTCTTCTGGTTCGTCGTGTTGCCGCCGATGGCCGGCGCGGTCGCGCCGCCCCAGTAGTTCTGGCTCAGGTCGGCCATCGCGTTGACGTTCGAGCCCGAGGTGCCGTAGGCGTCGGTGTTGCCCGTGAAGTTGTTGTTGTTGACCTTGGAGGTCGCGCTCATCGCGCCCGCCATGAAGCCATAGCTCGAGCCGGCGAAGTCGTTGTGGTCGACGAGCAACGTGCCCGGCGTGGCGAAGTGGCAGGCGCAGTGAACGCCGGGGCTGGCGCCGCCGTCGCCGTACGACTTCGAGTACTGCATCGTCAGGTTGCCGCCGTCGGCGATGACCGCGTCGCCGCCGGTGAGGTGGAACGTCGAGTCGGTGATCTTGACGGTGTCGGCCGCCGCGGCGTTGATGAGGATGCCGCCGCCGCCGCCCTTCTCGATGCTGAGATAGGTGAAGGTGGCCGACGACTGAACGCTGACGCCGACCGAGGTGTAGTCGTGGACCTTGATGTGGTCGGCGACGCAGGCAGCCGCGCCCGCGGCGCAGGTCAGCGCGGTCGTCGGCTGCGCGAAGTCGGCGTAGACGAGGTTGGCGCTGCCGCCGGCGTTCACTTCGATGCCGCCCCACGCCATGCCCATCTGGATCGGCTTGAAGCTGGACGGCGCCGCAGCGGTGCCGACCACCTTGATGGTGCCGTTGACGAGCAGCGCCTTACCGGCCGCGACTTGAACCAGCGCGCCCTCCGCGACGGTCAGCGTGACGCCGGCATTGACCGTGACGTCGCCGGTCATCGAGATGGCGCCGGTCCAGGTCTCGTCGGCCGCGATCGGACCGGTCTTGGTGGTGCCGACCGCGCCGCCAGAGCCGCCGCCGCCGCCACCCGCGCCACCACCGCCGCCGCCACCACCACC
>JAQBQH010000226.1 GCA_028287105.1 Myxococcales bacterium | reverse complement strand
CTGCTCGAGCTCAAAGGCGAGAACAAGTTTCGTGCGCGCGCGTACGACGGTGGTGCGCGCGCCGTCGAGGAGCTGCGCGAAGAGCTCGGCACGCTCGTCGACGAGAAGCGGCTGACGTCGATCGGCGGCGTCGGTCCGGCGCTGGCGGCGACCATCGCCGAGATCTGGTCGACGGGGCGGTCGGAGCAGCTCGAGCGGCTGCGCAAGGAGGTGCCGGCCGGCGCGCTGGAGCTGTCGCAGGTGCCGGGACTCAGCCTGAAGAAGATTCAGCAGCTCTCGGCGGCGCTCGGGATCGACAGCGTGGCGCGGCTCAAGCAGGCCTGCGAGACCGGCGAGCTGCGGCAGCTCAAGGGCTATGGCGAGAAGACCGAGCAGAAGCTGCTCGAGGGCATCGACAGCTGGGAGCGGCGCGATTCGCGGGTGCGGCTCATCGACGCGCTCGACGATGTCGAGCCGCTCGGCGCCTATCTGGCGAACCATCCGGCGGTCAAGCGCGTGGAGCTGGCGGGCTCGTTGCGGCGCTGGAAGGAGACGGCGTCGGACGCCGATTTCGTGGTCGCCAGCGACGAGCCGGCCGCGGTGATCGATCACCTGATCGCCTATTCGCCGGTGGTGCGCACCGTCTCGCGCGACGAGCGCGACGTGACGGTGCGGCTGTCGAACGGCTTTCACGTCGAGCTGCACGTGGTTCCGCCGGCCGAGCTGGCGACGGCGCTGGTGCGCGCGACCGGATCGAGCGCGCACGTGGCGCGGCTGCAGGCGCTGGCCGACCGTCGCGGGATCGACTTCCAGGCGCCGGCGGCCGACGAGCGCGAGATCTACGCGCGGCTCGGCATGGCCTACGTCGCGCCCGAGCTGCGCGAGGACACGGGCGAGATCGAAGCGGCGCTCGACGGCAGCGTGCCCCAGGATCTGGTGGCGCTGTCCGACGTGCGCGGCATGACCCACTGCCACACCGTCTACTCCGACGGCAAGAACAGCATCGAGGAGATGGCGCTCGCGGCCGAGGCGATGGGCATGGAGTACATCACCATCACCGACCACTCACCGGCGGCGCACTACGCCGGCGGGGTCACGCTCGACCAGCTCAAGCGGCAGTGGGACGAGATCGCGCGCGTGCAGGAGAAGGTCAAGGTGCGCCTCCTGCGCGGCACCGAGAGCGATATCCTCGAGGACGGTGCGCTCGACTATCCCGACGCCATCTTGGAAAAGATGGACGTCATCATCGCCAGCATCCATTCGCGCATGAAGATGGACGAAGCGGCGATGACCAAGCGGCTCGTCAATGCCATGCGGCAGCCGCTGTTCAAGATCTGGGGACACGCGCTCGGGCGCTTGATCCTGCGTCGCGATCCTTTCGCCTGTCGCGTCGAGGAGGTGCTCGATGCGGTCGCCGAGTCGCGCGCCGCCATCGAGATCAACGGCGATCCGTATCGGCTCGACCTGGCGCCGGAGTGGTCGCAGAAGGCGCGCGAGCGTGGCATCAAGTTCGTCATCTCGACCGACGCGCACTCGACGCGCAACCTGCACAACCTGCGCTACGGCATCCACATCGCGCGGCGCGGCTGGATTCGCAAGAGCGAGGTCTTGAACACGCTCGACGCCGACGCGTTCGTCAAGGCGGTCCGGCCCGGCGCGTAGCCGGCTACTTCGGGCGGCGGTCGCGGCGCAGCCAGCCGTCGACGAGGCGGAGGAGCGGGGCGGTGACGCCGCGCTGCTTCAAGGCCGTGAACTCGGCGATGGCGTCGAGCGGCTGCATCAGGGCGATGCCGCCGTCGTCGAGATAGGCGACGTGGGTGGCCCAGTCTTCGAGCCCTTCGAGGATGTGGGTGGCGTACAGGATGGTGGTCGGCTGCGCGCGCAGAAAGGCGAGCAGGTCGCCGCGGGCGATGACGTCGAGATCGGTGGTCACCTCGTCGAGGAGGAGGATCTCGACCGGCCAGAGGAGGCCGAGCAGCAGCTGCACGCGACGGCGCTGCCCGTCCGAGACGCGGCACATGCGCCAGCGACGGTCGATGTCGAGGACGGAGAGCAGCTGCTCGCGCCGGCCGGCGTCGGCGTCGGGGCGCCGAATGAGCAGCTCGTCGACGGTGAGGTCGACGTCGAGGGGAAAGTGCCCGCTGATGACCGAGACGTCGTGGACGAGCGAGGTGTCGCTGAACGCCGGCCGCCCCAGCACCTTGACGCACGCGTCGGCGCACATGTGCCTGCCGCCGACGATGCTCAGGAGCGTGGTCTTGCCGGAGCCGTTGGCACCGACGAGGAGGCAGCGCGCGCCTGCCGGCACGGCCAGATCCAGCCCGCGCAGCACCGGCGGGCCGCCGGCATAAGCGAAGTCGAGCGCGCGCACGTCGATGGCATTCATTCGTGCTATGTGTAGCCCGTGCTGAACGGCAAGCAAAGGCGCTTTCTGCGCGGTCTGGGCCACCATCTCGACCCGGTGGTCATGGTCGGCAAGGATGGCCTCTCCGAAGGACTGATCGCGTCACTCGACGTGGCGCTCGAGCAACACGAGCTCATCAAGATCAAGCTCGGCGAATCGGCCGGCTCCGACCGCCGCTCGATTGGCGCGGCGCTGGCCGAGGCCGCCAACGGCGACCTGGTGCAGGTGCTCGGCCGTACCGTCCTCGTCTATCGACGTCGCGCCAAAGATCCGCAGATCGCCCTTCCGCACTAACGCGTCCGGAAATGGCCAGACGCAAGCCGCGGTCGGCGCTATCTCTGGACCTCATGGAGGCCGAGACGCTCTACCGCGCCGTGCAGAGCCGCGACCGCCGCTTCGAAGGGCGCTTCGTTGTCGCCGTCACCTCGACGGGGATCTACTGCCGTCCGGGCTGCCCGGCGCGCATTCCGCTGTACAAGAACACGCGCTACTACCGCCATCCGGCAGCGGCGGAGACGGCGGGGTTTCGCGCCTGCGCGCGCTGCCGGCCCGATCACGCGGCGTGGATCGGCACGTCGGGCACCGTCAAGCGCGCGCTGCAGTTGATCGACGCCGGCGCGGTGGGCGACGAGAACGTCGAACGGCTGGCGGAGCGTCTCGGCGTCGGAGATCGTCATCTGCGGCGCCTGTTCGCGGAGCACGTCGGGACGTCGCCGCTGGCGGTGGCGCAGACGCGGCGCGCGCACTTCGCGCGGCAGCTCATCGACGAGACGGCGCTGCCGCTCGCCGAGATCGCGTTCGCCGCCGGATTTGGCTCGGTGCGCCGCTTCAATGCGGCGATGCGCCGCGCCTTCGGTCGCACACCGACGGAGCTGCGCCGCCGGGTCAACAGCGGTGACCTCGAGCGATTGACGCTGGCGCTGCCGGTGCGCGCGCCCTACGCGTGGACGCCGCTGCTCGAGTTTCTCGCCGCGCGCGCCATTCCCGGCGTCGAGGTCGTGAGTGACGGCGTCTATCGTCGCACCAGCGGCGACGGCGGCATCGTCGAGGTCGGCTTCGCCGGTGACCACCTCGAGGCGCGGCTGCGCGTGCCGTCGGCGCGCGGGCTTCGCGACGTAGTCGAGCGGCTGCGCAGGCTCTTCGACGTGGCCGCCGATCCGCTCGCCATCGCCGAGGTGCTGGGCCGCGATCGCGCGCTCGCCCGAGCGGTGCGCGCCTGCCCGGGGCGGCGCGTGCCGGGTGGCTGGGATGGCCTCGAATTGGCCGTGCGCGCGATCCTGGGGCAGCAGATCTCGGTGACCGGCGCGACGCGGCTCGCGGGCCGCGTCGTGGCGGAGTGGGGTACGCCGTTGGCGGCGCCGATGGGAGGATTGACGCACGTCTTCCCGACGGCGCGCGCGCTCGCGGACGCAGGCGGCGACGCCATCGCGCGGCGCGTGGGCATGCCGCGTGCGCGTGGCGCGGCGATCGCCGGCGTGGCCGCGGCCGTCGCCGACGGGAGCCTGCCGCTCGACGGCTCGCTCGAGCTGGACGCGCTGGTGGCGCGGCTGACGGCGCTGCCGGGAATCGGCGCGTGGACGGCGCAGTATCTGGCGATGCGGCTCGGCGAGCCGGATGGCTTTCCCGCGGGTGACCTGTGGCTGCGGCGGGCGCTCGGGCTCGAGGAGCGCGCGTTGGTTGGGCGGGCGGAGGCGTGGCGGCCGTTTCGTGCGTACGCGGCGGTGCAGCTGTGGCAGAGCGAGGAGTTTCGATGAGGAGCAGGGCGACCGGAGGAATGGCGATCACCATCACGACGGCCACGGTGCGATCTCCGGTCGGTGGCATCGCGCTCTACGCGAAGGAGGAGGCGCTGTGCGGCCTCGTGTTCGACGACTACGCCGATTCGATGCGGGCGGTGCTGGCGGCGCGGTTCGGCGAGGTGCGCTTCGTGCCGGCGCGCGACCCGGCGGGGGCGGCGAGCCGGCTGCGGAGCTATCTGGACGGGGAGCTGCGGGCGCTCGAGGACGTCGAGGTCGATCTGGGGGGGACGGAGTTTCAGAGTCGCGTATGGGCGGCGCTGAGGGAGATTCCGGTGGGGGCGACGCGATCGTACGGGGAGCTGGCACGCGCAATCGGGAAGCCGGATGCGGTGCGGGCGGTGGGGACTGCGAACGGACGGAATCCGGTGTCGCTGGTGGTGCCTTGCCATCGGGTGATTGGGAGTGACGGGACGCTGGTGGGGTACGGCGGGGGGATTGAGCGGAAGCAGTGGCTGCTCAGGCATGAGGGGGCGCTGTTGGTGTGAGGGGAGGGGAGGGGCGGGGCGGGGCGGGGGCGGGGGGCTTTCCGGAGGGCTGGCGACGCGGGGGCTCTTGCGGACGGCCTGTGCTTGATCGAGACGGATCGTGGATGTTCTGCGCCCGCTTGTGACCGGCGGTGGACGTAGCGGGAGGCTGGCGGTTCCGCGGCGGGTGGTGATCGTACCGACCGGCCGTGGGTTGTGCGGACGGCCGTCGGCCTCGCGCGTGTTGGGTGGCCGGGGGCTTCCGGCGGCCGTGTCCGCTGGCGCGGGTTGGCATGTGCGCGATTCGGCTATTGACAATTCCTCGTCGGTGAGACAACTTCGCAATTCAAGAATGGGACGAAGGAAGACAGCGCAGCTCAAGTTGAAGATCAAG
>JAQBQH010000222.1 GCA_028287105.1 Myxococcales bacterium | reverse complement strand
GTCACCGGCGCCGACGTGATAAAGAATTCCCTCTTTTTCCTCGAGAGCGGATTCGACGAGGACTCGATCGAGCTCCTCGGTGTGCTGAGAGACAACCGCGTTATCGACCGGAAGATCGCGATGATATTCTTTGTAGCAGCCCGCCGTCATCGAGACGGAGATGGCGAACAGAATGGTAGCGGGAACCCTCATCAGGGCCGGCAGCTTACCAGGGGTTATTTCATACCAACTAAAAAGATTTCGAGGCGAGCTCGGCGTTCCAGCCGTTGCCGGCGAGGTCTTGGGAGTAGCTGCGGACGAGGCCGGCGCCGCGGCAGTAGGTGAGATAGGCGGTGTAGGAGACGTTTTGATTGGCGGTCCAGCAGTCGGAGAAGGTGCCGGCGGGGACGGTGATCGAGGATTCGCGGTGCCAGGTGTAGCTGGTGTTGAAGTAGGTCCAGGAGTGGGCTTCCTGGAGGGGGAGATCGATGATCGGGGCCCAGGTAGCGTTGTAGTAGAAGTCGACGGCGTCGCCGCCGGGCTCGCTGTAGTCGTAGGTGCCGGCAGCGCCGGTGCACCAATTCGTGAGCTGGAAGGCGGGGCGGCCGCCGGCCAGGTTGGCGCTCACGACTTTTTGGTCGTGCATGCCGGTGGCGCAAACGGCGCCGGCGCCGACCGCGGTCACGGAGTAGGTCCAGCGATTGTCGAGGGCGAGGGGAAAGAGCTTGGAGGTCCCGCCGCCGCCGCCTCCGCCGGCCGTGGCCATGTCGGTCGAGCCGATTGTGCCGGCCAGGTCGGTCGATGCGCCGGCCAGATCCGGATCCGACGGGGGGCCGCTGCCGGAGCAGCCGGCGAACACGAGCGCGAGAAGGGTCCACCTCATGGCGCCATCATACGAGCCATCGTGGCGCTTCTTGCGGTAGGCTGCGGGCATGTTGCGCGCGGAGCTCGAGCGGCGCTTCGGTGCGACGGTGGCGGCGGCGGGCGAGGTCGCGCGCGATCCTTCGTGGCCGCGGTTGGCGTTGCCGCTGGCGCTCAGGGAGTCGCTCGTCGAGGCGGACGCGCGCGGGGCGCTGCCGGAGGCGGTCGTCGACCACTACACGCGGCTCATGCCGTCGCTGTTGATCGAGCAGCTGCGCGCGGACGATCCGGCGCGCGCGCTCTTGCAGCGGCCGCTCGTGCTGGCGCGGCTGCCGCGGCTGGCCGGCGCGCTCGCCGGGCTCTATGAGGCGCTCGACGACGCGGGCATCGAGGCCGATGCCATGCTCGGGGCGGCTTCGGCGGAGGCGCTGCTCGCGGCGCGGCCGACGCTGGCGGCGCTGCATGCGCACACGCTGTTCGGCAGCGGGCTGCCGCTGCTCGGCTGCTATCCGGCGGATCGCGCGGCGCTCGCGCGCGACCTCGCCGACAGCGACGGCGACGGCGACGCGGTCCTCGATCGGCGGCTGTCGAGCCACATCGTCCACGAGCTCTGCCACGGGCTGCCGTCGTCGACGGGCGTGCCGTGGATGGTCCTCGAAGCGGCCGCGCTTCACCTCGGGGCGGCGGCGCGCGTGCAACATCTCTTTCCCGACGAGCCGGGCGAGGCGCTGCGCGGGGTCTCGCTCTTCGTGCTGCTCGGCGACGTGATGGCGCGACGCTTTGGCGCGGCCAACCTGTGGCGCGTCGTGGCGGGCGTGCGGCCGGCGGCGCTGTTCGGCGCCCGCGTCGCGCGCGCGCTCGACGCGGCGGGGTGGGAGGATTGGTGCGCCCGGCAGGAGGCGCCGTTCGCGCGCGACGCGCTCGGGGTCGTGGCGTGGGCCAAGCTCGTCGACGCCGTGCACCTCGAGTCGTCGGGCGCGCTGACGCTGGCCGAGGCGGCGCGCATTCCCTGGCGCGAGCTGCCGTGGTGGCAGGAAGAGGTCAGCGACGACGATCGCGCGATGGTGTCGCGCGCGGTGACGGCGCTGTGCCAGGTCAACGCGATGGCGCCCGAGTTTCAGACGCTGCCGTCGGATCCACCGGCCGGCCGGCTGCAGCTCGACGTCGGCGAAGCGCGCCTCTCCGCCGAGGCGCGTCGCGAGGGAGTGTTCGGCGAGCCGGCCTTCTGGCTCATGCCGCCGCCGATGGCGCGACAGCTCGACGAGCGGGGCGCGCGGCGCGTGCGCATCGAGGGGGCGACGCGGGCGCGGCGCGGCGAGATCGCGGCAGCGCTGGTCGAGCTGTGCGACGGGGAGGGCGCGCTCGAGCCGGAGCTGGTGTTGTCGTGGGCGTCTTCGGGCTGAACGACGCCGAGCGGCGCTTTTACCGCGGTGCCGCGGTCGCGGCGGCGCATGAGCTCGGTTTCGTCGACGGGGACGTGGCGGCGGCCGCGTCGCGACTGGGCCTCCGTCGCGACCATCGACTGCGCGCGCTCGCCGAGGTGCTGACGCTCGAGGACGCGTGGCGCGATCCGCCCGTCGCATCGCCGCCGACGGGCTGGGGGCGGCTGGCGGAGGTGATCCGCGAGGATCGGCCGCTCGACGCGAGCGCCGCGCTGGCGCAGTTTCATGCGCACCTCGGGGAAGCGGGCGCAGTCGATGCGCGCCTCCTGGCCGCACGGCTCGCCGTCGAGAAGTCGGCGCCGGCGGGCCTCGTCGATCTCGGCTGCGGTGTCGGCGTCTACGCGCGCGCCTTCCTCGACGCGCTGCCCGAGGCGCGGGCCACGCTCGTCGACCGGACCGAGGTGCTGGCGATGGCGGCGCCGCATGCGCGCGCGCGGCTTCTGGCCGGCGATCTGTTCGACGTCGCCGCCGGCGCGCATGGCCTCGCGCTCCTGGCGAACGTCGTGCACCTCTACGGCGCCGACGACGGCGCGCGGCTCGTCGCCCACGCCGCGACGCTGGCGCCGACGGTGGTGGTGAAGGACTTTCGCCGCGGCACCGACGGCGCGACCTACTTTGCGCTCACCATGGCGCTCTACACCGACGCGGGCGAGGTGCACGACGGCGCGCGCATCGCCGATTGGCTTCGTGCGGCCGGGCTCGACGAGGTGCGCATCGAGCCGCTCGGTGACGACCTGATCGTCGTCGGCAGCCGCGCGTGACAGACGTGATCGATCGCTTCGCATCTCGGCTCGCCGCCGGCCGGCGAGCGGCACGCGCGGAGCTGGCGGCGGCGGGGCGGCTGCGTCGCGATCTGGACGACCGGCCGCTCGAGATGCCGCGCGGGTTCGCGCTGGCGCTGGCCGCCGCCGTCGACGAGGAGGCGCGCATCGGCAGCCCGCGCGCCGAGGCGCTCGAGCGCCACTATCTCGAGCTCATGCCGCGGCTGCGCGCCGGGCAGCTCGACTCGTCGGCCGATCCGGCCGCGCGCTTCTTCGATGCGCGCCTCGAGTGGTCGACGCTGCCGCGCCTCGCCGCCGCGGTGGCGCGGCTCGGTCGCGCCGAGCTGCTCCGACGCGATCTGACGCTCGCCGCGCTCTACAGCGAGACCGCGTACGGCGGCTTCATGCCGCTCCTCTACGCCTATCCGAGCGATCTGGCGAGCTACGACGCGAGCGCCCTCGATCGCCACTTCGCGGCGCCGCTGGTGCACGAGCTGGCCCACGGAGCGCGCCATCGGCCGCTCCTGTCGCTGCACTTCGACGAGTGTCTCGCCGGATACTTCGGCACCCGTGCGCTCGACGGTGACAACGACCTGTTCGCCGCGCCCTGGCTGTCGCAGGTGGGGCAGGCGTTGGCGCGCGTCGCCGGCGTCGATCGCGTGCGCGCCGCCTATCGGGGCGAGGTCGCCTGGGAAGAGGCGCTGCCGGCCGGCCTGGGCGCCGCCATCCGCGAGCGCGCCTGGCAGGACTATCTCGAGCATCGTCCGCTGCATCTCTTGTCGGACGCGGCGCGACCGGGGCGCTGGATGAAGCTCTGCTTTTTGGCGGCGGCCGGCGCGCCGCTCGATTGGGATACGCCGTGGCGCGACGTGCCGGCAGGCGAGGAGGCGCCGCTCGACGAGGAGATCCTGGCCGACGCGCTGCGTGCGATGTGCCTGCGTAACTTTCAGGTGGCGCGCTCGTTCCGCGTCGAGAGCCGCGTGCCGCCGGCGCCGATCGTGATCGATCTCGACGAGTGCCGCGTCTCGACGGCGGCCGGCGCCGACGGCTTCGACATCGCGCCGCCGGCCTATCTGTTTCCCCCGGCGGTGGCGGCGCGCGTGCGGGCGCGCGGCATCAATGGTTGGGTGCTCGAGCTGACCTCGCTGGCGGCGCTCGACGAGGCGCGGCGCGCCCTCCTCGACGGTGCGCGCGACGCGCGTGGCGACGGCTTTCAGCTCACCTTGCGCTGAGTGCGCGCGATGGCGCCGAGCGTCAGCTCCGCCTTGCGCCCGAGCCCGAACGCGATGCGCTCGAGCCGATGCGGCGGATGGTGGAAGAAGTTGCGCCCGAGCGCGGCGTCGCTGGCGTAGGCGCGCATCACCTCGTCGGTCGACCACTCGGTCGGGAACGCCTCGTACTCGATGGGCGCCTCGTTGATCCACCAATCGGTGAAGCCGAAGCGGGCATGGTGAGCGTCGTAGAGCTCGGTGCCGGGGTAGGGGACGAGGACGCCGCGCGCGTTGAAGCCATTGGCCAGCGGCGCGGCGCGCTCCATGAAGGCGAGCGTGGCCTCCAATTCGGCGTCGGTCTCGTCGGGCCAGCCGAACATGAGGTTGAGCATCGAGTGCAGGCCTACCTCCCTGCACCAGCCGAGCACCTGCATGACGCGCTCGACGGTGACGCCCTTGCCGATGCGCACCAGCATCTCGGGATCGCCGCTCTCCATGCCGATGTCGACGCCGGTGCAGCCGGCCCGCTTCATCGCGCGCAGCGTCGGTAGATCGAGGTGCGCGGGGTGGGCGGTGCAGGTCCAGTAGACGGGGCCGACCCTGGTCAGCGCGGCGCACAGCTCTTCGATGCGGCGATGGCCGACGGCGAACGAGTCGTCGAAGAAGGAAAAGGCGCGCATGCCGAAGCGTGTGACGAGCAGCTCGATCTCGCCCGCCACCGACGGGGCGGAGCGATAGCGGAAGCGGCGGCCGGTGACGTTGTTCGCGCAGAAGGTGCAGGCGGCGGGGCAGCCGCGGCTCGAGAGCAGGCCGGCCGGCGGAAGCGTCGTGGTCGCGCCGTACCAGGCGGGATCGAAGAGATCGAGGGCGCTCATCGGCGGCGCCAGCGCGTCGAGGTCGAGGAGGAAGCCGCGCGAGGCGTTGTGCCGGGTCATGCCGCGATCGACGAAGCTGAGCGAGGCGACGTCGCCGAGGGCGCGGCGGCCGTCGACGGCGTCGGCGAGCTCCGGCAGGGTCTCTTCCCCTTCGCCGCGCACGACGTAGCGAAAGCCGCGCGCCAGCGGCTCGTCGGGGCGCACCGTCGCGTGCGGACCGCCGGCGACGAGCGGCCAGCTGCCGCCGAGTGAGGCCGCGAGCGCGTAGGCGGGCTGGATGTGCAGCGTCTTCAGATGCAGGCCGACCAGATCGGGCGCGAAGGCGTCGATGCGGCGCGCGATCTCGTCGTGGTCGCGCGAGGCGTGCGGCGCCGAGCCGTCGTAGAGCGCGACTTCGTGGCCGCGCGCGCGCAGCGACGACGCCAGGTGGCAGAAGCTCAAGAGCGGCGAGCGCACCGGCTCCGGCGACGGCGGATTGACGAGGAAGACGCGCGCCAAGACCAGAGGATATCGCCGCTCACGTCGGTTTGCACCGTCGAGGGGCGGCGCCCCGGCCGGCCGGGGCGAAGTGCACGATAGTATTGGCCGCGCTCGGCGCTCGAGGACGGCCCGCCGCTTGTATTGGCAGCGGCGATCCCATGCGCACACCCCACCTGAGCTTGATCCTCGGTCCGCTTCTCACCCTCGCCGGCTGTGGCGGTCTCGCCGATGTCCCGATGGACGAAGACGAAGCGGCGCTGTCGACCGACTGCGGCACCACGCGCGCGGTCACCTGTCACGACTCGCCGAACAACTGCAGCTATCCGGCGAAGCGCTGCGATCCGGTGCCGCGCGCGCTCGAGCGCGCGTCGCGCACGGCGGAGTTCGCGCTCGACGGCCAGCCCGGGCATGTCATCGAGGACTCGCTCGGCAACCCGCTCGGGAGCGTCGCCGCCGACGTGACGTCGGTGCACCTCAACTGGGGGCAGCGCCGCACGCTGCACGGCGCGTCCAAGGTGCTGGCGTGGGCCGTACGCACCGACGCGGGCACCGTCACCGGCTGGATCAACGAGTCGGCGCTGCGCCACGACATCAGCTGGATGCCGAGCGCCGAGGCGCGGAATCCCGGCGGAGCCTACGCGGCCTGGCACGTCGTCGACTCCGACGACACGCCCTATCGCGACGCCGGCGGCAGCTCGCTCAAGGTCGTCGAGAGCTGCGAAGCCGGTATGAACGCGACCGACTATCTGGCGCGCAACGGGCGCATCAACCTCATCTACAATCTGCCCGGCTACGACAATCCGAAGCTCGGCTCCGGCACCATCGACGTCTATCCGATCGCGGCGCGGCCGGTCTTCCAGCGCGCCGACTCGCAGAGCTCGCTCGGTCGCCCGCTCTTCGACTGCTCCTCGGGGCGGCCGGTGCGCAGCGGCAAAACGCTACGGTTCCTCTACGGCCACATCCAGGGCGTTGCAGATCGCCACGGCTGGATCGCGCAACCCAACGTTGCGCCGGGTGCCTGACCCCCAAAGTGTCTAGGGTCGTTTACGCGCTGCGACAAATACTGGACATCCATGGTCAATTGTCCACGTCGCTGGGGTGTCGAGCCCCTGCCTACTTGAACTAATAGCCTGAAAGCACTAGTGTGAGCCCGCGGCCCACTGCCTGCACAGTGAGCGCACAACCCGCGCGGAGGCACACTCATGGTTCGTACCCTGGCAATTTGCTCGGCTCTCTTTCTCGTAGGCTGTGTCGGTGAGGCGCCGGTCGACGAGACCGGTCAGGCGCTCTCGGACTCGGAGCTCGTGCCGAAGGGCAAGGGCTTCCTCACGCGCGACGCGAGCGCCGGCAAGACCGGCGGCGGCGGCAGTCAGACGATCCTCTACCACAACGGTCCGGTCATGACCGGCACCACCAATGTCTATTACATCTGGTACGGCAACTGGAGCGGCAACAGCGCGACGAGCATCCTGACCGACTTCGCGAACAGCATCGGCGGGTCGCCGTACTTCAACATCAACACGACCTACTACAACAGCGCCAACGTGCACGTCTCGAACTCGGTGCACTACGTCAGCTCGACGACGGACAACTACTCGCAGGGCACGTCGCTGTCCGACGCGCAGATCCAGACCGTCGTCGCGAGCGCCATCAACGGCGGCAAGCTTCCCTATGACACCGGCGCGGTCTACTTCGTGTTGACCTCGGCCGACGTCACCGCGTCGTCGGGCTTCTGCACGAACTACTGCGGCTGGCACACGCACGGCACCATCAACGGCGGCGACATCAAGTACTCCTTCGTCGGCAATCCCGACCGCTGCCCGTCGTCGTGCGCGGCGCAGACCACCAGCCCCAACGGCAACGCCGGCGCCGACGGCATGGCTTCGATCGTCGCCCACGAGCTGGAAGAGACGGTGACCGATCCCGATCTCAACGCCTGGTACGATCGTCGCGGCTCGGAGAACGCGGACAAGTGCGCCTGGACCTTCGGCACCCAGTACAGCGTCGCCAACGGCTCCAAGGCGAACGTGAAGCTCGGCACGCGCGACTTCCTCATCCAGCAGAACTGGGTCAACTCGGGCGCGGGCTTCTGCGCCATGTCGTTCTAGTAGCGCTACACTTGGCGGATGTGCCGCAACATCCGCGTCCTGCACAACTTCGAGCCCCCCACCACGCCTGACGAGATCCGCGCCGCGTCGCTGCAATACGTGCGCAAGGTGAGCGGGCTCAACAAGCCATCCGAGGCCGACACGGCCGCGTTCGAACAGGCTATCGACGCGGTGAACGCCGCGACGGCGAAGCTGCTCGCCGCGCTGACGCCGCGCCCGTCGGTGCGTACGCGTGAGGGCGAGCGTGAAAAGGCGCGCGCCCGCTGGACGATGCGCGCCGCGCGAACGCCGTAGCCGCTACCTGGAGGGCCAGGCGGTGCCGCAGCAGACGTAGCGGCCGTCGGGATCGCGAAAGGCGACGAACTTCATCGGCCCGACGTGTGCGCCACGACGAACAGGACGCGTAACGGCGGCCGACGCGTACGTCCTCAGCGCACGTGCGACGACATGCGACGAGGTGCGACGACGTTCGCGCGCCGTCGGCAACACGCCGGCTCGCGCCGTCATCGTGGTACGATCTCGGCGGACACCCATGTCAAAGCTCCGCCTGCTCTGTGTCGTGTCGGCCGCTGCGCTCCTCCTCCATGGCCGTTCGGCGCGCGCCGCGGATCTCGTCCTCGACGGCACCACGGTGACGCTGGGCGGCTCGCATACCTACGGCATCGTCTCGCTGAAGAACTCCGCGAAGATCATCGTGCCGCCGTTCGACGGCACCGACCGCGTCAACACCGGCAACCTCATCATCCACGCCGACACCATCACCATCGACGCAACCTCGAGCATCACGGCGCGCGGCGCCGGGTATCAGGCCTATCTGTGCGGCAACGGCCGCGGTCCCGCGGCGGCACCCGCCTCTGGCGGACGCGGCGGCTGCGCGCTGCGCGACTCGGGCGGCGGCGGCGCCCACTTCGGCAACGGCGGTCGCGGCACCAAGGATTGCCCCAGCTCCTCGTGCGTCTTCCCGCGTGACTTCGAGGAAGACTGCGTCGACTCGGTCAACGCCGCCGACACGGCGTGCACCACGTTCGCGGACTGCCGCAACAACGACGCGCTCCCGACGGTGGCCGGCCAATCGTTCTACCACTCGCCGTGGACGGTCGAGTTCGGCGCGGCCGGCGGCGACAAAGGCTGCCGCGACGCCGACGGCTTCACGCCCTCGGCCGGCACCACCAAGGCGCTCGCGGGCGGCGCCGGCGGCGGACGCATCGTGCTCGCCGGCGTCAACGCGACGACCAGCGGCACCGTCAGCATCGCCGGCACCATCAACGCCGACGGCTTTCGCGGCTGCGGCAACGGCAACGACTCGGGCGGCGGCGGCGCGGGCGGCTCGGTGCTCGTCGTCGGCGACGTGGTCACCATCGGCTCGAGCGCCGTCATCGTCGCGCGCGGCGGCCTCGGCGGCGACAGCCAGGCCAAGGATCTGGCGCTGTACCCCGAGTGCACCGGCACGCAGCTGAGCGGCACCTGCGACGACTGCGGCGGCGGCGGCGGCGGCGGCATCGTCAACGTCATGTCGCGCGCCAAGGCGAGCATCAGCTCCGGCGCCACCTTCAGCGTCGCCGGCGCGCTCGGCGGCACCTGCCCGATCTGCCAGGGCGAAGCGGGCGGCGGCGCGGGCGAGCTGCAGATCGACGGCGCCTACGTCGGCGAGATCTGCGACGGCTACGACAACGACTTCGACGGCGTCGTCGACAACGGCTTCGGCACCGCGGTGTGCGGCAACGGCACCTGCCAGACCAGCATCTCGACCTGCTCGTCGGGGGCACCGTCGGTGTGCGCGCCGATGAGCGGACCCGACCCGAGCTGCCTCGGCTCGCGCGGCACGGCGCGGCCGCGCGTCTCGCTCATCCTCGACAGCTCGGCGTCGATGCTGCTGACGCTCGGCGGCACGCCCACCTTCGGCGACGGCTCGGCCGATCACCCCGGCCTCGATCTGTCGCAGAACGGCGTCGCCGACGACTCCCGCCTCTATCTGGCCAAGAGCGCCGTGTCGCAGGTGATCGCGTCGTACCCCGAGATCGACTTCCTGCTCGCGCGCTACCATCAGGACGAGCTGACCGACCGCGCCTGTCAGGCCGCCAAGTGGCTCGAATGCGGCGGCGAGTGCTGCAGCTACGACGACCCGTCCAAGGGCGACACCGCGACGCCCAAGTCGTGCACGCTCACGCTCAAGCGCACCGACAACACGACCGTCGCGCGCGACATCTACGAGGGCACCACCGGCAACCGCTGCGTCAACTACGCCGGCACCTGCGGCGCGCCTCGTCGCGGCGCCGACATCCTGGTCGGCTTCGAGACCGACATCCGGCAGTACCTGAGCTGGCTCGACGGCGGCGAGACCAACTTCAAACCGTCGGCCACGCCCGGCAACTACTGCGGCGGCCTCACCGGCGACTGCGAGCTACGCGGCTCGGGCCCCACGCCCATCGCCGAGTCGCTGCGCGCGGTCTACGACTACGTCACGCCCATCGAGGCGACCGACCCGGCCGCCAGCTGCCGCGGCTACTCCATCATCCTCGTCACCGACGGTGGCGAGGAGTGCGGCGGCGATCCGGCCGTGGCCGCCAGCGAGCTGCTCGCCAAGGGCATCAAGACCTACGTCATCGGCGTCAGCATCGACGCCACGCAGGCGCTCACGCTCAACGCCATCGCGGCCGCCGGCGGTACCACCAGCTTCGTGCCGGTCAACGCGCCCGATCAGCTGGTCCCGGCGTTGACCAACATCATCTCGAGCTCCATTCGCACCGAGCTGTGCAATGGCATCGACGACAACTGCAACGGCGTCATCGACGAGGGTTTCAACGTCGGCGCCGCGTGCGACAACGGATTGCAGGGCAGCTGCCACGGCACCGGCGTCCTCATCTGCGACCCCGCCGACTCCAAGAAGACCAAGTGCAACATCACCGCCGGCGGCGGCACGCCAATGGCGGAGAGCTGCAACGGCAAGGACGACAACTGCAACGGCCTCGTCGACGAAGGCAATCCCGGGGGCGGCGGCCCGTGCGGCTCGTCGGTGGGCGAGTGCAAGCCGGGCACGCTGCAGTGTCAGGGCGGCCAGCTGGTCTGCGTCGGCGCGACCGGCCCGCGTCCCGAGGTGTGCGACGGCAAGGACAACGACTGTAACGGCTTCACCGACGACGGCGTGCCGCCGGGCGGCGCCTGCGGCTCTTCGGTCGGCGAGTGCAAGCCCGGCATGTTCGTGTGCATGGGCGCCGCCGGGTACGTGTGCCAGGGCGGCACCGGCCCCACCGCCGAGACCTGCAACGGCAAGGACGACAACTGCAACGGCGCCATCGACGACAACGTCCCCGGCACCGGCGTCGCGTGCAGCACCGGCGACGACGGCAAGCCCTTGTGCAAGCCCGGCGTCGTGCGCTGCATCGGCGGCCAGCTGACCTGCCAGGGCGGCGTCACCTACCATCCGCCGACCTGCACCTGTCCGCCCGACGAGTGCGCCACCCTCGACGACGGCGGCAGCGGCGCCGGCAGCGGCTGCCCCAGCGGCTCGGCCTGCTTGAGCTGCGCCTGCCGCACCGCGTGCGCTCCCGGCGAGTTCCCCTGCTCGGGCAACCTCGTCTGCCGCGCCGGCTTCTGCGTCCCGCCCGAGTGCGGCGGCCGCCTGTGCACGGCCAACGAAGTCTGCGTCGCCGATCAATGCGTCGACAAGTGCACGCAGACCACCTGCCCGGCGCCCAAGATCTGCAAGTCGGGCGGGATCTGCGTCGAGGACAACTGCTACACGCTCGGCTGCCCGTCCGGTCAGATCTGCCGGTCGGGCGCCTGCACCGACGACCCGTGCGCCAGCCTGAGCTGCGCGCAGGACCAGTTCTGTATCGAGGGGCAGTGTGTCACCAGCTGCGCCGGCATCGCCTGCCCGAGCGCCTACAGCTGCAAGGCCGGCACCTGCGTCTCCGATCCCTGTCGCGACCACTGCGTCGCGGGCGAGATCTGCGTCGTGGTCGCCGGGGCTCCGAAGTGCCAGATCGACCCCTGCTACGACATCGCCTGCGGGGTCGGGCGCGTCTGCCAGGCCGGCAGCTGCGTCGACGACCCGTGCTACGGCGTCGTCTGCCCCGGCGATCGCACGCAGGTGGTGTGCCGCGCCGGCCAGTGCGTCGACGTCGTGCCGCTGCCGGCCAGCGCGGCGGAACAGCGGGTCGTCGCCACCGGCAGCGGCGGCTGGTTCGGTTGCGCCGTCGCTGGACGAGCGTCCGTGGCCGGCGCTGACGGTTCGGCGCTGGCGGCCCTGGCGCTCCTCGGCCTCGCCCTGGTGCGCCGCCGGCGGAGGTCCGCGTGAAGACGGCGGCGACCCGCGCGCTCCTCGTCGCGCTCACGCTCACCGCCGCGGCGTGCGACGTCAACAGCTACTGCCTCAACTGCGCGGACGCCGGCCGCGTCGTCTCCGGCGGCGGCACCGACGATCTGGGCGAGGTCGATCTGGCGCCCGCCGGCCCCGACCTCGAGACGTGCAACCCGATGACCGTCGACACCGATCCGTTCAACTGCGGCGGCTGCGGCATCGTCTGTCCGCACGCCCACGCCATCCCCGCCTGCATCGGCGGCGCCTGCAAGGTCAAGAGCTGTGACGTCGGCTGGATCGATCTCGACGGCAACCCGGCCAACGACTGCGAGTACGGCTGCCTGCCGACCGGCGCCGAGGTGTGCGACGGCAAGGACAACGACTGCAACGGCCAGATCGACGAAGGCATCGACAAGTCGAACGACCCGCTCAACTGCGGCGTCTGCGGCACCGCCTGCAGCTTCGCCAACGGCGTCGCCACCTGCGTCAACGGCGTCTGCACGCTCGGCTCGTGCGACACCGGCTACGCCGATCTCGATCCCACGAAGCCCGGCTGCGAGTACCGCTGCCCGGTCTACCCGCCGCAGCCGACCGAGCAGTGCAACGGCCTCGACGACAACTGCGACGGCCAGGTAGACGAGGCCGCGCACCTCGAGGCGGCGCCGACCACGCTGTGCGTCACGCGCGCCAACACGCCCTGCGCCGGCACGGTCGCGAGCTGCGTCAAGCGCGGCGGCGTCACCACCTGGTATTGCGGCTACGGCGCCGGTGTCGAGTTCGACCCGTCGCTGCCCAACGGCATCGCCACCGTCGAGAGCCGCTGCGACGGCAAGGACGGCAACTGCGATGGGCAGACCGACGAGAGCTTTGCCAGCGTCGGCGGCGGCTGCGACAACGGCCTGCGCGGCGCCTGTCGCGACGTCGGCGCCGTCAAGTGCGATCCCGCCGACGACACCAAGACGCTGTGCGACCTGAGCGTGCTGCCCGACGCGGTGCCGGGCGCGCCGACGGTCGAGCAGTGCAACAACGTCGACGACGACTGCGACGGCGTCGTCGACAACACGACCGGGCCGATGCGCCTCGTGCGCGACATGGTGCACATCACCACCGGCGGGCGCAATTACTACATCGATCGCTACGAGGGCTCGCGGTCCGACGCGACCAGCGCTGCCGCCGGCGTCGTCGACGTGCGCAGCTGCTCCAACGCCAACGTGCAGCCGTGGACCCGCCTGGCGTATGCCTCGGCCCAGGCCGCGTGTGCCGCGTCGGGCGTGCGGCTGTGCAGCGCCGACGAGTGGCAGACCGCGTGCGAGGGCTCGCCCGCGACCGCCTATCCCTACGGCGCCTCGTACGTGGGCGCGACCTGCAACGGCGTCGACTTCGCCGCCACGCACGCGCTGGTGGCGACGGGCGCGCCGTCGGTGAGCCAGTGCGTCAGCGTCGCCGGCGTGCACGATCTGTCGGGCAACGCCAAGGAGTGGACCAGCGATCAGCAGGGCTCGACCAGCGGCATGCCGTCGCAGCCGATCTACGTCGTGCGCGGCGGCGCCTACGCCTCGCCGTCGGCCGGGTTGACCTGCGGCACCACGTTCTCGCGTGCCAGCGCCGACACCGCGCTCGACGACCTCGGCTTCCGCTGCTGCTCGTCGACGGCGCCCTGAGAGATTCTAGCGGCTGACGGTCACCGGGACGCCGCTGAAGCTGGCGTTGCCGGAGAGGCTGTCGAGCTTCTGGTCGTCGGTGAGGTCGTTGAGGCTGACGCCGGCGCGGGTCTTGGCCACGCGCAGCTCGACGCCGGGGCGGGCGTGGCCCCAGCCGTGCGGCAGGCTGACGACACCGGCGGCGATGTCGAGGGAGACGGCGAGCGGCACCGCGACCTCGCCGACGCGCGAGCGCACGCGCACCTCCTGCCCTTCGATGAGCCCGCGGCTCTTGGCGTCGTCGGGGTGCATGATGAGCGTGCACGCCTCGGGACCCTTGATGAGCCGCTGCGAGTTGTGCATCCAGGAGTTGTTGCTGCGCAGGTTGCGACGGCCGATGAGGAGCAGCTCGCCGTTGGTCGCCATGGTGCTGTCGAGCTGCGCTTCTAGGCGCGCGACGTCGCCGAGGAAGAGCGCGGGGGCCAGCGCGATGCGCTTGCCCTTGGTCTGCAGCAGCGACGGCAAACGCGGCTCGAGCGCGCCGAGATCGAGGCCGTGCGCGTCCTTCTTGAGCCGCGCGAGCGAGAGCTTGTGGGGACCGAAGCGCAGCAGCAGATCGAGGAGCCGGCGCGGGCCGAGCGCGCGGAGGGCGCGGATCGTCCAGACGAGCTTGGTGTCGCGCCGGCCGCCGCCATGCTTGTGCAGCGACAGCGCCAGGTCGAAGAGCACCTGCCAGTCGGGGCGCACGCCCGCGGGCGGCTTCAAGATGCCCTCGACGTAGCGGGCGGCGTTGCGCACGGCCAGCGTGTAGAAGGCGAGGTCGTAGTGGTCGCGCTCGAGGCCGAACTCGGTCGGTAGGATGAGGTTGGCGTGGCGCGTGGTCTCGTTGCGGTAGAGATCGATCGCGACCATGTAGTCGAGGCCGGCGAGCGCCTTGTCGAGCCGTGCGCCGTTCGGTGTCGAGAGGACCGGGTTGCCGGCGTGCGTGATGAGCGCGCGAATCTGCCCCTCGCCGGGGGTCTCGATCTCCTCGCCCAGCACCGACACCGGCAGCTCGCCGCCGAACTCGGGCAGGCCGCGCACGCGGCTCTTCCAGAGCCCGAAGTGGCCGCGCTCGCCGAGCTTGGAGGCGACGCCGACGAGGTCGGCCGCCGGCGTGGTGAACATCGCGCCGCCGGCGCGGTCGAAGTTGCCGGTGACGAGGTTGAGCACGTTGATGAGCCAGGCGGCCAGGCCGCCGAACTCCTGCGTGCAGACGCCGACGCGCCCGTAGCAGACCGCCGACGGCGCGGCGACGAACGCGCGCGTGATGCGGCGGATGCGCTCGGCGTCGACGCCGGTGCGCGCGGCCACCCGCTCGGGCGAGAAGCGCGCGGCGAGCGTGCGCACCTCGTCGAGGCCGTCGGCGCGCTCGGCGTGCTGGCGCAGGTTGACCTTCCCGTCGGCGAAGACGGTGTGCAGCATGCCGAGGAGGAGATAGGCGTCGGAGCCGGGGCGGATGAAGACATGCTCGTCGGCGATGGCGGCGGTCTCGCTCTTGCGCGGATCGACGACCACGAGCGTGCCGCCGCGCGCCCGCAGCGCGTCGAGGCGCTTGTGGATGCCGGGCGCGGTCATGATGCTGCCGTTCGACACCAGCGGGTTGGCGCCGAGCATGAGCAGGTAGTCGGTGCGGTCGACGTCGGGGATGGGGAAGAGCAGCTGGTGGCCGAACATCTGCAGCGCCGACAGCATGTGTGGGAGCTGATCGACCGAGGTCGCCGAGAAGCGCGCGCGCGTGCCGAGCGCCTTGCCGACGAAGGGCACGGCGAGCAGCGCCGAGTAGCTGTGCACCGTCGGGTTGCCGAGGTAGAGCGCCAGCGCGTTACGGCCATGCTGCTTCTGCACGGCGGCCAGCTTCTCGCCCGCTTCGGCGAGCGCGTCGTCCCAGGAGATCGGCTCGAAGCGATCGCTGCCGGGCGCGCGGCGCATCGGCTGCGTGATGCGATCGGGATCTTCGTGCAGGTCGCGCAGCGCCACCGCCTTGGGGCAGATGTGGCCGCGGCTGAACGGGTCGGCAGCGTCACCGCGGATCGAGACGACCGTGTTGCCCTCGGTCTCGACCTCGAGCCCACAGACCGCTTCGCAGAGCATGCAGGTGTGCAGCCGGGTCTGGGACATCCCCATCGCATAATGTGGCTCGCCCAACATTGCAAGGCCCTCAGCTGGCAAGGCGGCCCCGGGCTCGACTGCGAAAGATCTGCTCGACGAAGCCGCGTCGCTCGCGGGCCTGGTAGCGCTACCTCGCGGGCCCGGTTGCGCTACAATGTCCGGCGGTGGACGCGGGCAACCGGCGGATCCGGGTACAGACTTCGACGAGGGCCATCGTCGACGACCAGCCGCGTGACGTGACCGTGGTGGGGCTGTCGGCGCGCACGGCGCTGCTCGTGTCGCCGACGGAGCTGGCGGCCAGCGGCAAGACCATGTCGCTCTTGTTACCGACGGTGAATGGCGCCGAGATCGATCTCATGGTCGGCGTCGACTCGGTGGAGAAGGTCGCCGAGGGATGGGTCGTGGCGGTGACCTTCATGGTCATCGAGCAGCAGGTCCGTACCGCGCTCAACGATCTCATGGCGCTGCTCCTGGCCGGCACCGGCGGCGGCAATCGCAAGCACCCGCGCATCATCTACGACGTGACGGTGCGGCACGGACCGGCGCTGGCGCTGTTCGGGAAGCTCGAGGAGATCTCGGTGGGCGGCCTGTCGGTGCGCGTGCCCGAGCGGTTGGCGCCCGGCGCGATGATGCGGGTCTCGGTCCCCGACTACAGCTCGCAGGCGCCGCTCGTCTTCGACGGTACGGTGGTGCAGCAGCGACTCTCGAAGGAGGGCGGCTACCACACGGGCATCGCGTTCGGGGAGCTGGACGGGGAGCTGCGCGCGCGGCTGGCGCGGCTGTTGGCTGATCTGCTCTGTCGCTAGCGCGTCAGATCTTTACGACGTTGCTGGCCTGCAGGCCCTTGGGGCCGTCGGTGATCTCGAACTGCACCGCTTGTCCCTCCGACAGCGAGCGGAAGCCTTCTCCCGCGATGGCGCTGTAGTGTACGAACACATCGGGCCCCTCTTCGCGCGCGATGAATCCGTAGCCCTTGGCATCGTTGAACCACTTCACGTGACCCTGTCCGGTAGCCATGCGAACCCTCCTCACCCACCCGCTCGAAGAATGCCAGAGCGGTCGAAGGCGACCATATCGCCGGGAGGATCAATGTCAATACAGTTTGCGAAGGTGCGACGCGCCGTAATATTGCCTGAGGATGTCTAGATAAGAGCGGCCCGCCTGCGCCATTCCGACGGCGCCGACCTGACACATCCCGACGCCGTGTCCGTGGCCGCCGCCCGTCGCTGAGACGGCACCGAGGTGGCCGCTGCCGTCGCGCGTGAGGTCGAGGACGAACATCGCGCTCTTGAGATTGCCGAGCGCGCGGCGGATCTCCAGCTCGCCGCGGAGCTCCTTGTCGCCGCCGTCGCCGGAGATGCGCAGGCGGGTGGCGCGACCGGAGACGCCGCGCTCGAGCACCTTGAGATCTTTGAGCGGGCCGACCGCTGCGCGGGTCTGCAGCGCGACGAGGTCGATCGCTTTCTGCCAGCGGAAGTTGACCTGCGCCTCCTTGGGGCGCGCGCACCAGGCGCCGTCGGCGGACGGGGCGATGGCGAGCCACGCGGCCAGCTCGGCGTCGCCGATGCGCTGATAGGCGCTGCGCTTGGCGAGGAAGGCGGCGTCGCCGTCGAGGTGTCCGCGCAACGACGCATCGGGCGAGGAGCCCCACACGTTCTCGTTGTGCTCGGAGTGGCCGCCGCAGCTCGCCGAGTAGACGGCGTCGACGAGCCCGCCGCCCTCGTCGCGCACGAGCAGCTCGCCGCGCGTGGCGGTGACCGCGGCGGTGGCGCGCGCGTCTTCGCGGCCGGCGCCGGCGTAGACCTGGCAGTGCTGCGTCGCGCACAGGCGATAGGGATCGGTCAGGTGGCGCGTGCCGATCTTGGCGAGGAGCTCGTTGCGCGCGGCCACCGCCTGCGCCTTGAGCGCCTCGGGCGGCGACGACGCCGACATCTCGGCGGGCACGAGGCCGGCCAGCAGCTTGTCCTCGGGGACCGCGTTGACGACCGCGAGCTGGCCCGAGTTGTCGACGGTGACATAGAGCTTGCCGAAGTAGCGGCGCGCCTCTTTGCCGCCCGACTCCTTGTCGACGTCGGAGAGCTCGATGAGGCCCGACGGTCCGGGCTGGAACCAGACGATCGAGTCGTTGCGCACGATGGTGCCGCGCTCGTCGCTGGCTTCGACGGCGCCGAGCGGGCGCTCGACCAGCTCGGGGTGGACGCTGCCGCCGAGCTTGGCCGCCTCCTTGCGCGCGGTCGCTTCGTCGTCGAAGCTGGCGACGGCGACGAGGATGCGGCGCGAGTCGAGCACCTGACCCTTGACGGCGAAGAGCGCGCCGACCTCGAAGTTGCGCGGCGTCTTGCCCCTGGCGCGCCAGCGCGCGAGCTCCGCCTGCAGCTTGTCGCCGTCGGCGGGCGCGAACGAAGCGGCGATGACGTGATAGGCGAGCTTGCCCGGCTTGCCGTTGGTGACGCGGACGGTCCAGGTGGCGCCGCCGCGCACGTCGGGGCCGCCTTCGCCGTCGGGCAGGACGGTCATGCCTTCGCCGGACAGCGTCACCGACGGGCGATGCTCCATGACCCGCACCGTGACCACCGGCAGCCCCTGCCGCGTCCACGAAAACTGGTTCGAGTAGACGACGCGCAGCTTGTCGGCGCCGCTCAGCTCGTCAGCGCGGGTGAACGAGGCGACGGCAGCGACGGCGACGAGCGCAATCGCCGCCGATTTCACGCGCGCAGCTCGGTCTTCGCGATGTAGTTCAGGTTGAGCAGGTTGATCGTGAAGTGCGCCACGATGGCCGCGCCGAGATCGCCGATCTTGATGAACATGAGCCCCATGGCGAGGCCCATGATGAACGACATGATGGTCCACGGCAAAAATCGCCACTGCGCGCGCAGGTGCATCAGCGCGAACAGCGCGCTCGACGGCAGAAGCCCGATGGCGGGCAGCATGGCGCCGCGGAAGAAGAGCTCCTCACCGACGGAGGAGGCGGACGCGAGGAGGAAGATCTCCTTCGACGACAGCTCGTGGACGACGGCGTGAAACTCGCGGTGCAGCACGCGCGCCCACTCCATCGAGTGCACGGCCAGGCGCGAGAGGAAGACCATCGCCAGACCGAAGGCGAGACCGGCGATGGGGCTGATGGCCATCCAGCGGTAATCGGTGTGGCCGTACAGATAGATGTTGCGATCGCCGCGCCAGACGCCCCACCCGATCGCGATCAGCCCGAGCGCGCCGTAGAGCGCGATGATCACGCTGGCGCGGTTCATCCGGGGAGCACGCGGAGTCGGAGCGAGAGACATTCCCACTCTTCAATATAACGTTCTAGGGAGCGATCTGCACGTGCCGCTTGCGCACGAGCGGATCGCCCGCGCGCGCGGCCCACTCGAAGTGGGCGCCGGCGTGCGAGGTGAGCGTACGGTGCTGGCGCCAGCGGCCGACGAACGGCGAGCGGCGCCAGACGGTGACGCGCGCGTCGGCGCACTCGGTGTTGTGACAGTAGGCGGGCTCGCCGTCGGGGTCGACGTACTCGGCCATGATCATGTCCTGCGGGCGGCAGGTGAGCTCGGCCTCGATCTTGAGCTGCGCGTCGGCGGCGTTGAGGTGATAGCGGCCGGTGCCGTAGTCGGAGCGGGCGAGCGGTAGCTTCCAGAAGTCGCGGAAGTGCAGCTCGGCCGGGTCGCCACCGTCGAGGTACAGCGAGATCATGGTCAGCTTGGGGAGCACGACCGGGCCCGAGCGCAGGCGCACCGACAGGGTCTCGAGGGCCGCGCCGCGGTCGCCTTCGAAGGCGTTGCAGTGCGACCAGGCCCAGGAGTAGGCGTGCTTTTTGCCCCACAGATGGGTCTGGCCGAGCGGGTCGCCGTCGAGGTCGTAGCGCTGGCCGTCGACGGTGATGGTGCCGCGGCAGGCGACGTTGAGGTTGGGCGACTGCACCAGCGTGTCGGCGAACGACGTCTTGTAGATCGAGGCGGGCAGGTGCTGATGCACCTTTTCCGACGGGGTCCAGCGGAGGTCCCAGCTCGCTTCGTGACCTTCGCCGCCGAGGTGGCCGCTCGCCGAGGACGAGGTGAGCTCCCCGTCGCCGATGCGCACGCGGAAGGGCGCCGGCTCCTGGCGCAGCTCGCCGATGGGGAGCTTCTTGTTGAAGCCGAAGGTCTGCTCGGGGCGCTCGCGATCGAAGCGCGCGAACCAGAGCTGCGCGTAGGGCTCGCCGTGGCCCTCTTCGGGCGCCTCGAGCGTGTAGCGGATCCAGAAACCGGTGCGCGACGCGAGGTGCGTGAGGGTGGCGTACCAGACTTCGTAGTGGCCGCGCTGGAATTGCCAGCGCATGCGGTTGGCCTCGGCCGTGTCCATCGCTGCATGCTACATTAGTCGGTCCATGGCGCACATCCTTCTGGTCGAGGACGACGCCGACGTGGTCACCTACGCGCGGGTGCTTCTGGAGTCGCACAGCCACACGGTCGAGGTGGCGGGCGACGGCGAGGCGGCGATGGTGGCCTATATGACCCGCCGCCCCGACGTCATCCTGCTCGACGTGTTCGTGCCGCGCATCGACGGGCTGCGCTTCGCGCTCAAGGTGCGGGAGACGTTTCCCCTCGACCGCACGCCGGTGGTGGTGTGGACCGGCGCGTACGAGCCGGAGTCGATCGGCGACCTTCTCGATACGCCGCACGTGCTGCACAAGCCGGCCGCGTCGGAGGAGCTGCTCGAGGTGGTGCGGCGCGCGCTCGGCGACGAGACCAAGAGTCGGGCGCTGCGGGTGCTGGTGGTGTCGGAGTCGCCGGCGGCGCTGCGCGGCATCGTCGGCGAGCTGCGCGCCGACTTCGACGTGCACACGGCATCGCGCTGGGACGAAGCGCTCGCGCTCATCGACGTGCGGCCCTACGAAGCGGTCGTCGTCGACGTGGCGACGGGCGAGGACAACGACGAGCGCGACGGCGTCGGTATCTTGCGCGCCGTGCATGCGCGCTACCGCGACATGGCGCGCGTGGCGCTGATCGCGTACGAGCAGGAAAATCTGGGACATGACCTGGCGACCTCGGGAGCAGCCGAGGTGGTGATGAAGCGTCCGTGGCCCGACGGCGCCTTGAGCGAGAAGCTGCACGCAATCGTGGGTTGAGCCCAATACGACATGGAAGAGACACAGACAGAGACCGATCTCACGGCCGTCATCATTCCGTCCGGACAGCTCAGCGTCGAGGAAGTGCATCGCATCGTCGTCGAGAGCGGGCGCCACGCGGCGCTGGTGCGGGTGGCGCCGCTGCCGAAGCTGAACCTGGTTCAGATCGAGGTGCACGATCCGCGGCGCGGTCTGCCGACCGAGGACCCGGCGCTGGTGGGCCTCTTCTCCAAGGGCGGGCGCGCCACGTTCGTGCACGTGAACCACTCGGCCAAGCAGGCGATGGTGCATGGGTTCATCGACGGGCGGCCGAACGAGGGGTTCGCGGGCGCGCCGGGCGACGACTTCCTGGCGCGGCTGCGCGTCGAGGCGGGCGTCGATCTGGCGTCGCTCGTCGCCGCCGATGACGGCACGCGCATCGGCATCGGCGTGGCCTCGTCGCACACGGTGGCGCTGATCCGCGGGCGCGCGCTCGTGCTGCCGATCGGTACGCCGACGGGGCTCGACGGCTTCACGTTCCACGATCGCGGCACCGCCATCGATGAAGGAGCCGAGCGGCTGGCCTGGTTCGCGTTCGATCGCACGCGCGCGTTCGGTCAGCCGGGGAAGGCGATGGCGGCGCTGATCGGATCGGCGCCGGCGGGCGCGCTCGGTCCGCTCGAGGGGGCGCGCGAAGAGGCGATCGCGGCGCTCGAGGCGCTCGGCGATCGCACGCCGGCCGAGGCGAAGCTGGCGTCGCCGCGCGCGCTCGAGCTGTGCGCCTACGCGGCGGCGATGGCGTGGACCGGCGGCGATCAGGCGAGCTACTGGGACGGGCGCGTCCTGCCGATGTTCGTCATCTGCGGTCGCGACACGCCGATTGCGGCGGTGCTCGATGCGTCGGAGGCGGAGGAGCTCGACGACGAGACCGAGTCGCTCATCGAGGCGATGGTCGAGACGCTGCCGTTTCCGGCGCCGCCCGACGGAGAGGGGCCGATGTTGACGCAGCTGGCGGCGGCGGAGGTGCAGCCGCTCGCGCCGTGGGCGCAGGCGGGCGAGGAGCACGCCGGCTCGGTGTTCATGCTGCGGCCGGAGCGGCTGTTGTCGCTGGTGCGGTCGCTCGACGGGCCGCGGCTGGGCAAGGCGGCCGAGAGCTTCGCGCGGGCGTGGTATCGGGCGCTCAGGCCGGGGCAGCCCGAGGGTGACGCGTATCAGCAGTGGCGGGTGGCGAAGGAGCACGAGGGCGAGAAGGACCTCGAGCGCTTCGTCAACGACTGGGCCGAGCTGCGCGCGTGCCTCGAGGTCGCCGCGGCCAACCGGCTCGACGTGGCGCTGATGTTCTACGCATGACGACGATGACGAGGTCCTTGATGACGACGATGACGAGGCCCTTGATGAGGCCCTTGATGAGGATCGACGCATGAGCCACACGTTCAAGGGATACGAGGTCGTCAGCGACGAGCGCATCGGCGAGGGCGGCTTTCTTCGCCTGCGGCGCGTGCGCCTCAAGGTGCGGCGCGACGACGGCACGCTCTCCAAAGAGGGGCTCTACGATTTCGTCGAGCGGCCGATGGGCGCCGACGCGGTGGTGCTGACCTTGTGGCACCGCTCGAGCGAGGGCATCGAAGTGCTGCTGCGCCACGCGCCGCGCGTGCCCTTGTGGTTCCGCAGCCCGAAGGTGGGGGCGCGCCACACCGAGGTGGTCGCCGGGGTGCTCGAGACGGGCGAAGACGATTGGGCGGCGATTCAGAAGCGCGCCGCCGACGAGGCGCACGAAGAGGCCGGGCTGCGCATCGACCCGTCGACGGTGGAGCGGCTCGGGCCCGCCACCTATCCGACGGCGGGCATGTGTCCCGAGCTCTTCCACTTCGTCGCCGCCGAGGTGCTCGATCGCGCTGCCGCCGAGACGCCACCGACGGACGGCTCGCCGTTCGAGGAGGGTGCGGAGCTCGAATGGCTGCTCCTCGACGAGGCCATCGGCCGCTGCGAGACCGGCGAGATGGTCGATTTGAAGACCGAGTTGGCTTTGCGGCGGCTTCGCGCCAAACTGTAGGAGTGACGGGCCCGTACCGCTCGCCTCCGACGGCCGGGCAGTTCATCTGCCTGGTCTGCTATCGCTCGCTCGCCGTGCATCCCGGCGAGTGCGCGCGCTGCGGAGTCGAGATGTTGCCGCTCTCGGATCCCGAAGTGCGGGCCGAGGTGCGGGCGGCGGCGGAGAAGCGGCTGCAGGAGAAGCTCTACGGCGAGTGGTTCTGGGCCTATTGTCTGGCCGGCATGTTCGGCGCGGTCCTCAGCATCTTCGTGGTGCACGCGGGAATGCCCTTGTGGGCGCTCATGACCGTCCTTCTCGGCGGCACCAACTTGAAGCTCTACGAGCGGCTCAATGCCGGCTCGGCGTTGCGGCTGTACTCCGATCGCCGTCGACGATTCGCGCTGGCGGCCGCCGGTCAGCAGAAGCTGCTGCCGCAACGGGCCGACGATCCCGAGGACGCCGACCTGCCGCACGTCCTCGAGCTCCTGGGCGCGCGGGTCTCGGGCAGCTGATGGCGCGAACGTGGGTGGCCCTTTTGCGCGGCATCAACGTCGGCGGCAAGAACAAGCTGCCGATGAAGGAGCTGGCGGCGATCTTCGGCGAGGCGGGCTGCAGCGCGGTGCGCACGTACATCGCCAGCGGCAACGTCCTGTTTGGCGCGAGCGCCGACCTGGCCGCGCGCCTGCCGGCGGTCGTGGCCAAGAAGATCGCGGCGCGCTTCGAGCTCGAGGTTCCGGTGGTGGTCCGCGGCAGCGACGAGCTCGCGGCCCTCGTGCGCGACAATCCGTTCCTCGCGGCCGGTGCCGATCCGGCGACGCTGGCGGTCATGTTCCTCGCCGACAAGCCGACCGCGCAGAAGCTGGCGACGCTCGACGCGGGCCGCTCGGTGCCCGACGAGTACATCGTGCGCGGCCGCGACATCTATCTGCGGCTGCGCAACGGGTTCGCCGAGACCAAGCTGACCAACGCCTATTTCGACAGCAAGCTCGCCACCGTCAGCACCGCGCGCAACTGGCGCACCGTGCTCAAGCTCAACGAGCTCTCGCAGCCCTGAGCGCCGCGTGAGCGCAGCCGCGATGCTACTTGGCGAGCAGGTAGGCGACGAGCGCTTCGGCGATGGCGTCTTGCGCCTTGCGGGCGCGCTGCGTCGACGGATCGGGGACGTCGTTCATGAAGATGGCGAAGGCGAGCGGCGCGTGACCGGGCGCGCCCGCGTAGCCGGCGAGGCAGGAGACGCCGGCGAGCGTGCCGGTCTTGGCGCGCACGTAGCGCTCGGCGAGGCCGCCCTCCATGCGATGCGACACGGTGCCGTCGGCGCCGGCGAGCGCCAGGGAGCCGATGAAGTCGGCGGCGAAGCGGAAGTCTTTGTAGGCGACGCGGAGGAGCGTGGTGAGCTGGCCGGGCGAGAACAGGTTCGAGTTGTAGAGCCCCGAGCCGTTGGTCATCTTGTAGTCCTTGCGCATGATGCCGAGCCGCTCGAGGAAGCCACCGACGGCGTCGATGCCCTTCTGCCAGGTGCCGGGGCGGCCGCCGGTCTCGGCGCCGAGCGTCTTGAGCACCTGCTCGGCCATGAAGTTGTTGGAGCGCTTGTTGACGTCGCGCACGACCACGCCGAGCGGCTGCGAGTAGTGCGCCGAGAGCGCGCGCGCCGTCGCCGGCGTCACGTCGCGCACGATGTTGCCGGTCAGCTTGATGCCGCGTCGCGAGAGCAGCTCCTTGAAGGCGTTGGCGGTGTAGAGATCGGGATGCGCCACGCGACGCATCAGCACCTGGCCGGGGTCGTTGGCGCGAATGCGCCCCGACACGCGTACCTCGGTGTGGTCGGTCGCCTCGCGCGCCTCGACGACGATGCTGGTGCGGCCGGCAGTGACGGTGCGCGCCTCGTTGACGACGGTGAAGTAGGCGGTCTGCGGATCGATCATGACGCGCGCCGGTGCCGCGTCGCCCGCGCCGGGGAAGACGTGCACACCGACGGCGTTGTAGTTGAGCGACAGGGCGCCGTTGGGCGCGCGGAACGGCAGGTCCTCGGACTTCTGCTCGAAGCCGGGGCCGATGCGGACGTCGTCGAAGAAGGTGTCGTCGACGACCAGATCGCCGGTCACTTTGCGCAGCCCGCCCGCGTAGAGCTCGGTGACGACGCGCCACAGATCTTCGACGACGAGCGTCGGATCGCCGTGGCCCTTGACGTAGAGGCGGCCTTTGAGCTCGCCGCCGATGGCGGGGGTCTCGCCGTAGATCACGGTCTTCCAGCGATACTCGGGGCCGAGGATGGCGAGCGCGGCGGCGGTCGTGAACAGCTTGACGTTCGAGGCCGGGTTGAAGAGGCCGGCATCGTTGCGGGCGTAGAGCGTCTTGCCGCTGTCGATGTCGACGACGTCGACGCCGACCTTGGCCTTGGCCAGCTCGGGGTCGGCGAGCGCGGCGTCGATCTGGTCCTTGAGCCACTTCTGGCGATCGCCGGTGGCGGGCGCGGTCGGCACGACGGGGGTGGCGGTGAACTTGCCCTTGTCGCCCTCGGGGACGACGGCGGGCTTGGGGCCGGGCGACGGTGGAGCGGCGGTGGCGGATGCTTTCGGTGGGGCTGCGGGAGGGGCGTCGGTCTTCGGAGGGGCGTCGGTCTTGGGAGCAGCGTCGGTCTTGGGCGTGGCGTCGGTCTTGGCAGTGGCGTCAGTCTTCGGAGTGGCGTCGGCCTTTGGAGCGGCTCCGGCCCTGGGCGCCGCTTGGGACTTCGGCGCTGGCTGCGGCTTCGGTGCCGCCTCGGGGGCCTTCGCCGCCTTCGCCGCCTCGGGTTTGCCCATGTCGGGCGCTTTCCCAGCCTCGGGAACTTGCGCGACAGCCACGCCTGCGCTCAGGCTCAACAGCACAAGCAGCGACGGCACGCGTGACATCCGTGAAAAATAGCAGGCGCTTGCATGG
>JAQBQH010000186.1 GCA_028287105.1 Myxococcales bacterium | reverse complement strand
TCGCGCGAAGCGCGACGTGGGCGGCCCCGATGGAGGAGCACGCCGCGAAGCGGCGACTGCGACGGATTCCGACGCCGGAGGTCGCCTCACTGCGTCCGCGACCCCAGCCGTCCCGAAGCTATTCGTTCTTAGCTGACCGGCATTCGAGCTAGGCGCGCGGCTCGATGCGCTCGATGCCGCGCTTGCTGACGACGAGATAAGCGAGGTGCGCGATCGGCTCCGCCGGCACACCCGCCTCGGCGGCGGTGAAGACGATGCGCGCGGGAAAGCGGTACTCGCGCGGCGCATCGGCGAAGCGCACGCGCCGCTGGGCGTCGAGCACCGGCACCTGCTTGACCGCGTTGTCGAGGCGCGCAAAGACGGGCGACAGATCGTAGCGGAAGATGTGCTTGATGCTGAAGATGTGCGCCCGCGCCAGCGCCGGCACCGAGTGCAGCGTCGCGCGCATGCGGAACTTGAGCCGCACGACGCGCCGCGGTCTGCCGATGGTGTTGCCGCCACGCACCTCCTCGGTGTCGAACGGCTGCGCCTCGACGTCGAAGGTCTCGCGCGTCTCGAGCAGCTGCGGGCGGTGCGGGTCGATGCGCCGCGGCAGCCGCAGCGTCACGACGCGCTGACCATAGAGGCGCATGAGGCGGCCGGTAATCCAGCCGCGCGTCAGCTCCTTCAACCGATCCTTGATGGCGTAGGCGATCGCGAACACCACGGCGAACGTGCCGATGCCGAGCCCGGCGCGCGTTCCGGGACCGATCGGCAGGAGCGTGAACGAGAGCCACACCACCGCCGCCAGCGCGGCCGCCACGATACCGACCCAGCTGCGCACGCGCGTGTCGACGAAGTAGGCCTCGACATCGAGGTACAAGACGTCCTGGAAGTGCTTCTTCAGCCGCGAAGCCCGCTCGAGGAACTGCCCCAGCTCGGCGGGCGCGTCGGCACGCGGTGTCAGCCAGCCGCGCGCGCGCCGATGCACCAGCTCCTCGGCCAGTCCCTCGGCGATGAGGCAGCGGAGATCCTCCGACCACGGCGTGTCGGCCTCGCGCAGCACCGACTTGACGCCGAAGAGCACCTCGTCGAGCGCGCGTTCGCAGCCGGCGAAGAAGTCGATGAGCGCGTGCGACAAGAACTCGTCGGCCAGCGCGCACTCGCGCTTGACCTCGTCGCGCGCTTCCGTGCCCGGCGCGAGCTGCTGCCGCATGTCGGCCATGAGGTCGACGGACTGCATGACCAGATCGGTCAGGCTCTCCTGCAGCGCCGGAGTCGGCTCCTTGAGCAGCTGCGCCGCCGTCGCCACGCAGGCGCGCTCGAAGCGCTGCCCCAGCCGCTTCAGTCGATGGGCGACCCCCAGCGTGTCGCGCCGCAGCTCCTCGAGGTCATCGCGCTCGATCTCGAGCGGCCCCTCTTCGGCCGGGCTCTGCAGGCGCGTGAAGATCTGCAGGTGCTCCCAGACGCTGTGGCTGGCGAAGATGGTGGCCGGAATCTCCACCTCGAGCTGCACCTCGTATTTGCGCTCGCCGGCCGTCGGCAGCTGCACCGCCGCGGTCCACTCGATGCGCGAAAGGTCGTGCACCCCGAGCCATAGGCGCACGTCTTCGCGCGGCGCCCGCGGCGAAGCCGGTGGCTCGCTCGCGTCGATCCCGATCGGCTTCTTGCGCCGATCGTCGGGGTTGGCGGCCTTACGTAACATCTCTGTGACATTCTACGTCTCGCGGACGAGGTAATCATCTGCAATCGTGCGTAAATCCGTTCAGTCGGCGACGAACTCGAGCGGCGGCACGTTCAGCGGCTGACCGTTGACCGACACCGCGCCGGCCAGGCTGATGGCGACGCGCTCCCCGGCCTGGATGCCGCCCAGCTTGAAGCGCAGGTTGAGCGCATGATGTCCGCCGCCGGGGGCGACGGTGTAGATGTTCCCCACCCCGCCGGGCACGCGCTGGCGCGGGCCGTTGGCGGTGTAGAGGTAGACGCGGTCGCGGTCGACGACGATCGGAGAGGGCCCGTAGTTGACGACCTCGAGCCGGAAGATCTCGTCGCTCTGGTTCTTCAAGAGGACGCGAACTCCGGCGGGACCGTCCGCCACCGGCGCCACCGGGCGCAGCGACGACGAGCCGCATCCGGATCCCCCGAGTGAAGACGCGAGCAACACGGCGAAACAGAGGCGACGAATTTTGCGCATGCCGGGGACAAAAGCAGCCGCCGTGCCGTCGCCGAAGTCCGCCATCGGCGCGGCCCTCGCCCGACGGTGTGGACGGCGCTTCACGGCCACCGCGGTTGCTTTTTCCGAGACGGCCAGACTCAGCCGCCCAGACTCACCAGCGACGAGAACCCTGCTTATTTAGCGAACGCGCCCTTGATGAGCTCGACGAGCGCCGCGGCGCGGGCCCCGAGGCTGCGACGGTAGAGGAGCTGGATGGTCGCCTTGGTGCGGGCGAAGTCGCCCTCTTTGACGGGGTAGAGCTTGATCGGCCGATGCAGCGGAAAGCGGTCGCGCATCACCGACTTCTGATTGCACATGGCGCGGATGCCCTCGCGCCCGTTGAGCCGCCCGTAGCCGGAGCCGCCGACGCCGCCGAACGGCAGCGCGTTGGCCATGTAGGCGATGCCGAAGTCGTTGACGATGGTCGAGCCGGCCCGCAGCCGATCGGCGATGCGCCGCGCCCGGGTCTCGCTCGTCGAGAACACCGTCGAGCCGAGGCCGTAGTCGCTGTCGTTGGCCAGCTTGACGGCCGCCTCTTCGTCGGCGACGCGATGGATGGCGAGGACCGGCCCGAAGGTCTCTTCGCGCGCGATGCGCATCTCGGGCGTGACACCGCTGAGCACGGTGGGGGCGAAGAAGCTGCCGCCGCCGTGTGCGACGCGCTTGCCGCCGACGCGCACGCGAGCGCCCTTGTCGATGGCGTCCTCGACCAGCTTCTCGACCAGGTCGACCTGCGCCGGCATGGTCATGGCGCCGACGTCGACGAGCCCGCCCGCGAGCGGCGGCCCCTGGCGCAGCCGCTCGGCCTCCTTGACGACGATGTCGACGAAGGCGTCATGCACGCGGTCGAAGACGATGACGCGCTCGGCGGCGAGGCACATCTGCCCCGAGCTGATGAAGGTGCCGGCCATGGCCGCGTGCGCCGCCTGCTCGAGGTTGGCGTCGTCGCAGACGATCATGGGATCTTTGCCGCCCAGCTCCAGGATGACCGGCGTCAGCGTCTTGGCGCACTGCGTGGCCACGCGACGGCCGTTGGGCATCGAGCCGGTGAAGACGATCTTGTCGACGCCCGAGTCGCACAGGGCGGCGCCGGTCTCGGCGTAGCCGGTGACCAGCTGCACGAGGTCGGTCGGGTAGCCGCACTCGGAGAGCACGGCATCGAAGATGCGCTGAATGCGCGGCGCCGACCACGAGGTCCACTCCGAGACCTTGATGACCACGCCGTTGCCCGCCATCAGCGACGGGATGGTCGGCCCGAGGACGTTCTGCAGCGGGAAGTTCCACGGGCAGATGACGCCGATGACGCCGAGCGGGCGATACTCGATCTCGGCGACCTTGTGCAGGAGCAGCCCCGACGAGACGCGCTCGGTCGCCAGATCTTTTTCGCCGCTGGCGATGGTGTGGCGCAGCTTCTCGCAGATGGGCCAGACCTCGCCGAGGAGCGCGTTCTCCAGCGTCTTGCCCGAATCGCGCGCGATGACCGCGCACAGCTCGTCGGTGTGATCGAGAAGATAATCGAGCAGCCGCCCCAGCACGCGCCGCCGCTCCGCGAACGACGTCGCCCCCCAGCTCCGCTGCGCTACCTTCGCCCGCGCGACGATCGCCTTGACCTCGTCCGGCGAATGCACCGGCACTTCACCGAGCGACTCCCCGGTCGCCGGATCCCAACACTGGATCGACTTCGGATCCGGCTTCTTCCGCGGCTGAGCGCTGGCCGCAGATGGCTGAGAGCCTTTTTCCCGTGTTTCCGACGTCTCGATCATCGCATTCTCCACAACGAGCGCGCGATACCTGCGACGGCATTGATCCTCGTCGAGATCCCGCGACCATAAATCATCGAAATGACATTCTGCAGTAATGGAAACGTGGCCTTTTTGATCGGATAGAAAGACATGCCCTGATGGATGGGGAGCTTATCGGTCACGACGGTCTTCTCGTTGCAGCAGGCGCGCAGCCCCTCACGGCCGTTGATGCGCCCGAAGCCGGAGATGCGCACCCCGCCGAAGGGCGCCGACTGCATCATGTAGGCGAGGCCGTAGTCGTTGATGACGGTCATGCCCGCCGAGATGCGCGCGGCGATGCGCTCGCCGCGACGGGCATCCTTGGTGAACACCGACGAGCCGAGCCCGTAGGCGCAGTCGTTTGCCAGGCGGATGGCCTCGTCCTCGTCGCGCACGCGGACGATGGTCATGACCGGCCCGAAGGTCTCCTCGTGCACGATCGACATCGAGTGGTCGACGTCGATGAGCACCGTCGGCTCCCAGAACTGCCCCGCGAGCGCCGCGTTGCGCTTGCCGCCGGCGATGGTGCGCGCGCCCTTGTGCACCGCGTCCGCGACCTGGCGCTCGATGATCTCGAGCTGGCGCGGCATGGTCATGGCGCCGACGTCGAAGTCGCCGCCGCGATCTTCCGTCGGTGGGCCCTGGCGCAGCTTGCGCGCCTCCTGACCGACGCGGCGCACGAACTCGTCGTACACGGCGTCGAAGACGTAGAGCCGCTCGGCGGCGACGCACATCTGGCCGCAGGCGGTGAAGACCCCGAGCATGGCGGTGCCGACGGCCTGATCGAGATCGGCGTCGTCGCAGATGATCATCGGATCCTTGCCCCCGAGCTCCAGCACCACGGGGGTCAGGGTCTCGGCGGCGGCGACCATGACCTTCTTGCCGTTGCCGGGCGAGCCGGTGAAGAAGATCTTCTCGACGCCCGACTGCACCAGCGCCTGACCGGTCTCTGCCCCGCCGGTGATGATCTGGACCAGGTCCTTGTCGTAGCCGCAGGCGACGAGCACCTCGTCGAACATGGCCTGGAAGTCGGCGGCCGACCACGAGGTCCACTCCGAGACCTTGACGACGACCGCGTTGCCCGCCATGAGCGCCGGGATCACCGGACAGAAGACGTTGTGGAAGGGGAAGTTCCACGGGCACAACACGCCGACGACGCCGAGCGGGTGGTACTCGACGCGCACCGCCTTGTGCATGAGCACGCCCGACGGGCGCTTGTCGGTGGCGAGGTCCTTTTCGCCGTGCGCGATGGTGTAGCGGAGCTTTTCACAGACCGGGAAGATCTCGCCCATCATCGCGTCGACGATGGTCTTGCCCGAGTCGCGCGAGCAGATGCGGCAGATCTCTTCCTGGTTCCGGACGATGTAGTCGAGCAGCGACTGGAGGACGCCGCGGCGCTCGGCGAAGGTAGTGCGGCCCCAGTGCTGCTGGGCCCGACGGGCGCGCTTGACGCGCTCGCGAACGGCCTCGGGCGAGAAGATGGGCACGTCGCCGAGGCGCTCGAGCGTGGCCGGGTTGCGGCACTCGAGGGTCGGCGGCAGCGAAGGGGAGATCGGCGCGGCGGTCGTCGTTTCCATCGACCGCGGAACCTATCACACTTTTCGGGCTCTTAGCTGCAGCTCGGCGAGGAATCCGTGGGCCTCGCGCGGCGACATTCCGTCCAAATCCGCATCCCGCAGCGCCTGCTCGATTTCGCTCGGTTTTGGCGCGCCAACCGGAGCGGCGAGGAGTGACAGTTGCTGCCCTTCGGGCAGGACATGAGGCCCGATCTCGTCGCCGGCTTCGAGCGCCTTCAAGATCTCCTTGGCCCGCCCGATGACCGCCTTGTCGAGTCCGGCGAGACGCGCGACCTGGATGCCATAGCTGCGCGACGCGCCGCCGGGGACGAGCTTGTGCAGAAAGACGATCTCTTCTTTCCACTCTTTGATCGCCGTCGAGAAGTTTCTCACGCGCTGCCGCGTGTCGGCGAGCGCGGTGAGCTCGTGATAATGCGTGGCGAACATGGTCTTGCAGCCGATGCGGTCGTGCAGATGCTCGGCGACGGCCCAGGCGATCGACACTCCGTCGTAGGTCGAGGTGCCGCGGCCGATCTCGTCGAGGACCACGAGCGAGCGGCGGGTCGCGTGCGACAAGATGTGCGCGGTCTCGCGCATCTCGACCATGAAGGTCGACTCGCCGCGCGCCAGGTTGTCCGACGCCCCGACGCGCGTGAAGACGCGGTCGACCACGCCGAGCCGCGCTCGCCGCGCCGGCACGAAC
>JAQBQH010000172.1 GCA_028287105.1 Myxococcales bacterium | reverse complement strand
CAAAGTAAGCGCCGCGGGGCCGCTGGCATTGAACAGCGTTTCGCACCCGAACGATGGACGAATACGCGGGCGGGCCGGTTGCGCCGAGCGCGCGGAGACCGAAACTGTGCTGATGGACATCCCGCGCCGTCCGCTCGGCAAGACAGGCTTGCAGGTTTCGGTGCTCGCCGTCGGTGGTCACCACATCGGCGATCCCAAGGACTACGAGCAGGCCGAGGCGATCGTCGCGCACGCCGTCGACGCCGGCATCAACTTCTTCGATTGCTGCTGGGAGTATCACAACGGCAAATCCGAAGAGTGGCTCGGGCGCGCGCTGGTCGGCAAGCGGCAGCGCGTCCACGTGATGACCAAGGTGTGCACGCACGGGCGCGACGGCACGCTCGGCCTCGCCATGCTCGAGCAGTCGCTGCGCCGGCTCAACACCGACTACGTGGACGTCTGGCAGATCCACGCCATCAGCTACGACAACGACCCGGCGCTCGCCTACGCCCGCGGCGGCATCGTCGAAGCGCTCGACAAGGCGAAGCGTCAAGGCAAGGCGCGCTTCGTCGGCTTCACCGGCCACAAGAACCCCGACTTCCACTTCGAGATGCTCAAGCGCGGCTTTCCCTTCGATACGGTGCAGATGCCGCTCAACGCCATGGATTGGCACTTTCACAGCTTCACGCACAAGGTGCTGCCCGAGGCGGTCAAGCGCGGCATGGGCGTGCTCGGCATGAAGCCAATGGGCGGCACCGCCACCGTCGTCAAGGCCAAGGTGCTCACCGGCGAGGAGTGCCTCCGCTATGCGATGAGCCTTCGCGGTGTCGCGACGACGATCTGCGGCATGGAATCGGTGACGGTGCTCGACGACAACGTGCGCGTCGCGCGCGGCTTTCAGCCGCTCGACGAAGCCGCGATGCAGGCGATTCGCAACAAGGTGGCGCCGTTCGCCGGCGACGGCAGATTCGAGGTGTACAAGCTGTCGCTCAAGTTCGACAACCCGGAGACGCGCCGGCCACACGGCTTCCCGGTCGACGAGCAGGAGAAGGAGATCCAGGACGAGCTGTCGGAGCGCCTGGGCTTGCCGGGCGTCGACTCGATGCGACCGACGGAGAGACCATGAGCGAGCACGACGACGGAGCGACGCGACGCGAGTTCCTACAGCAAGCGGCGGCGGTCGGCGCGACGCTGGCCATCGCCGGGGGGTCGGCGCTCGGGCGCGAGGACCCGCTGCCGCTGATCGATCCCGGCGGCGGTCGGATCCCGCGCAAGCCGCTCGGCACGACCGGTCAGAACCTGTCGATCCTCGGGATCGGCGGCTACTCGCTCGGCCAGGCCCCTTCGTACGACGAGGCCGAGCGCATCGTGCACGAGGCGGTCGACGCCGGCGTCGACTTCTTCGACAACGCCTGGGAGTACAACGAGCATCGCAGCGAAGAGTGGATGGGACGCGCGCTCGCCGGCCGGCGCGACCGCGCGTTTCTGATGACCAAGGTGTGCACGCACGGCCGCGGCAAGGACGTCGCCATGCAACAACTCGGCGAGTCGTTGCGGCGCCTCAAGACCGATCACCTCGACCTGTGGCAGATCCACGAGGTCGTCTACTGGAACGATCCGGAGCTCATCTTCCGCGACGGCGGGGCGATCGAAGCGCTCGTCGAGGCCAAGAAGCAGGGCAAGACGCGCTTCATCGGCTTCACCGGGCACAAGCATCCCGAGATCCACTTGCGCGTGCTCGAGCTGGCGGACAAGCGCGGCCTCCACTTCGACACCGTTCAGCTGCCGCTCAACGCCTTCGACGCGACGTTCCGCAGCTTCGAGCAGCAGGTGCTGCCGGCCTTGCGCCGCCACGGAGCGGGCGCGCTCGGCATGAAGAGCCTGGGTGGCAACGGGCAGCCAATCCGGCAGGGCGTCCTCCGCGTCGACGAGGCGCTGCGCTATGCGATGAGCCTGCCGGTGGCGACGACGGTGAGCGGCATCGATTCCCTGGCCGTGCTGCGGCAGAATCTGGGAGTCGCGCGCGCGTTCAAGCCGATGTCGGCCACCGAGATGCAGGCGCTGCGGCAGCGCTGCGCGGCCGTGGCCGGCGATGGGCACCTCGAGCTGTACAAGACGACGATGCGCTACGACGCCGACGTCGGCCGTGCCGAGCATGGGCTGCCGTCGCCGAAGGATCTGCCGCTGTAGGCGCGTCGACGGAGCTACTGCTGCGTCGGGCCGTCGTACTCGACATGGACGTAGGTGCCGAGCCGCGTGTTGTACGCGAGGTACCAGCCGGGGTGGTCGGGGTCGTCGTACAGCACCACGTCGTCGTCGTTCCAATCCCAATCGTCGACGTTGTTCCAGTCGGCGGAGCCGACGAGGAAGAGCGACGTGCCGAACCAGAACCGGTGGCGGCCGATGTCCCAGCCGCTCAGACGGTGGAGGTGGCCCGCGCCGATGGGGCCGGCGAACCGCCCGTGCGGCCACGGGCGGTCGGCGCGGTAGCGCTCGTCACGCGGGCCGCCCTCGTGGCCCAACCAGCGCCCGTCGCGGTCGACGTACGGCCGCTCCGGCCGCGCCGTCGGCGGGGCTGCACGGGAGGGCTCGGCGACGCGCGGCG
>JAQBQH010000148.1 GCA_028287105.1 Myxococcales bacterium | reverse complement strand
ACATGCCCGCGCCCGACCGCGTCGACGCTGGCCTCCGGCAATCTCCGCCCGCGCGCCACCTGCGCCACGAAGCGCCCGTAGTAATAACGCAGCTTGGTCAGAATGACGGCGCGCTCCTCGTCGGTGTACATGCGCCACATCGAGTCCATGCCCGAGTACTTGCCGCGCTCGTACGTCTCCGTCGAGACGCCGATCTTGGCCGCCAGGCCGCTGAGGTCGAACTTGCCCGTGAAGATGCCGATCGACCCCGTCACCGTCGACGGCGCCGCATAGATGCGCGAGCAGGCCGCGGCGATGAAGTATCCTCCCGACGCGGCGACGTCGCCGAGCGAGCAGATGACGGGCTTGACCTGGGCGGTGCGCTCGAGCTCACGCGCGATGAGGTCGGACGCCAGCGCCGAGCCGCCGGGGCTGTCGATGCGTACGACGATGGCGCGGACGCGGGCATCTTCGCGCGCGCGCTGGATGGCGGGCAGCATCGTCTGCATGCCGACGAACTTCATGCCGAGGAGCGGAATCGTCGCCGAGTGGCCGTCGATGATGTCGCCGTCGACGAAGAGCACAGCGACAGCCGGGCGCTCCCAGTCGAGGTCACGCTCGGGCGAGCGCGCCGGATTGCGAATCGAGACGGCGTGCTTGAGGTCCGCCGCGATGGCGGCTTCGATCTCGTCGCCCGAGCGCAGCTCGTCGACGATGCCGGCCTCTTTGGCTTCGAACGCGGTGTAGGGGCCGCGGTCGATCCAGTTGCGCACGGTGACCTCGTCGGCGTGGCGCGCGGCGGCGATGCCGGCGGTGAGGTGCGCGAAGGTGTCGGCCACCAGCGCCTCCCGCTGCGCGCGCGCCGGTGCGGTCGAGCTGGTGCGCAGGTAGGCTTCGGGGGCGCTCTTGTACTCGTCGATCTTGACGAAGTCGGCGCGCACGCCGATCAGATCGCCGAGCCCCCTGAAGAAGAGGAGGTTGGTCGAGAGGCCGACGAGGCGGATGCCGCCCGCCGGGTCGAGGAAGATGCGCTCGGCCGCGGAGGCGACGTAATAGCCGCGCGTGTTGGTCTCGGCCAGGTAGGCGTAGACGTGCTTGCCCGCCTTGCGCAGGCGGAACATCGAGGCGCGCAGCTCCTCGGCGGTGGCCCAGCTGCCGTCGACGTCACCGATGACCGCGACGATGCCGGCGACGTCGCGGCTCTTCTCGACGCGACGGAGCCACGAGACGATCTGAGCCAGCTTGCGCTCTCCGAGGTTGCCGAAGTCGATGCGCTCGAGATGGCGCGGCCCTTCCCACACCGCCGGGTAGCGATCGCCGGAGATGCGCGCCGCGAGGGTGAAGCCGTGGCCTCTGGTCGCGCCGGAGTCGGTGCCGAAGAGGCCGAAGCCGGAGAGGCCGACATGCTCGAGGTCGAGCGTGATGCCGAGCGCGACGCGCACGTCGTTCTCGTTCTGACCGTCGAGGTCGACGTCGCGCCGCCACTCGATGTCGGCCTTGATGGTGAGGCCGGCGACCGGCGCGACCCAGATGCGGAAGTGCGGATCGACGTCGCCGCGACGCTCGCCGAAGCGCGCGCCGGCGGCCAGCTCGAACAGGTGCCCGGCCCAGGGGCGGATCGCCAGCTCCGCTTCCCACACGCGCTGGAGCGGGAAGCCCTGCACCGCCGGCGACGGCAGATCGTGGACGACCAGGCCGGCCGCGAGCCAGCGCGCGGGGCGCAAGGAGAGCGCCAGATCGAGCGTGTCGATGCCGCCGGCGACGGGCCCGCGGTCGGCCCAGACGTGGGCGTACTGGAGGCCGAGCGCGATGCCGGAATGGAGCCGCAGCGCCAGCGCGAGCGAGAACTTCTGCTCGTTGGAATAGGGAAAGCTCGTCGGTGGGCGCAGCAGCTGCACGCCGGCGCCGATGGAGAGCGAGGACAAGAGCGGCACGGGCGTGGCGAAGAAGAAGCCGTCCCCGCGGCCACCGACGACGCCTCCGGAGTCGAGCTCCGAGTGCAGGTAGACGCCCGACCACGACGGCAGGTAGCCGAGCGAGGCGGGGTTCTTTTCGATGGCGCTGGCGTCGCCGTCGCCGGCCACGCCGAGGCTCGGGTTGTAGACGCCGGCCGTCGGTGGCTCGCCCGCCGGGACCGGCCGGATGACCTGCGCGCGCGCGGAAGCGGAGAGGGCGACGACGAGGAGGGTAGCGACGCAGGTTTTCTGCATTGGTCGCGCAGTATATGATCGGGTCCATGGCCGTGACCAACGCCGAGCTCCTGAAGCAACATCCGCTCCTGGCGCGGCTCTCCTTGGAGCAGGTGCTACGGTTCGCGCAGGCCGGCGAGCTGGAGCTGTTCCACCCGGGCGAGAACATCGTCGTCGAGGGGACGCTGGGCGATGCGCTCTATCTCATCCTGTCGGGGGCGGCGACGGTGCACATCGGCAGCGTCGATAATCGGCCGCTGGCGATGCTCAAGCCGGGCGAGTTTTTCGGCGAGATGTCGCTGGTCGAGCCGGCCGTGCGCTCGGCGACGGTGCGCGCCAGCGACGTGACCGAGGTCTTCCGCGTGCCGCACTACGCGCTGTCGAACCTGCTCGAGGACGACCCGGTGGTGCTGCATCTGGTCCTCGTGACCGTCATCCGCGTGCTGTCGAAGCGGCTGCGCGACACCAACGGGCTGGTCGGCTCGGTCGAGAAGCTGTCGGAGTGGCTCGCCTCGTCGATGATCTAGCGTCCATTACGGTAGCGGCGGCGCAGTGCCGTCGGTGTCGCGGCGAAGCGTCGGTGGAAGCGGTTGGTCAGATGGCCGTGGTTGGCGAAGCCGCAGGCCTGCGCGACGTCGGCGAGCGGCTCGTCTCCGTCGACGATGGCGGCGAGCGCGTGCCGTAATCGCAGCTCCTCGAGCGCGCCGTGGATGGTGGTGCCGGTGGCTCGCTTGAAGGCGCGGCAGGCCCAGAAGGGCGAGACCGCGGCCTCGCGCGCCAACTCCTCGAGGCGGAGCGGCTCGTCGTAGCGAGCGGCCAGGACGTAGCCGATCGCTTCGGCAATCTGGCGGTCGCTGAGGCTGGCCGGCCGGGGGTCGTCGTCCGCGTCGCCGTCGCTGAACGCGCCCGCCAAGAGCGAGTGCCACGCGAGCGCCGAGTCGGCGTCGCCGGCTTCGAGCAGCAGCGACGGGTTGGTGTGGCGAAACTGGACCTCGGTGACGTCGCGCTCATCGAGCAGGCGCGAGATCGTGCTGCCGGAAAACGAGAGGCAGACGTCGCCGCGGCCGCGCGGGTGGCTCATGACGAAGGGGCGCCCGCCGCGCGCCAGGACCGCCGTGCGCACGTCGGCGAAGCCGCGCCCGAGGCGGTGGCGCAGCGCGAAGTCGCCGCGCAGGACGACGACGAGCTGATCGCCGGGCCAGGCCTCGTCGCGCAGGCGCCCGTGGTCGCGGCCGTCGCAGGTGACGCGTGCGACCGAGAGGTCATCGCCGTCGAGGAGTCGACGCCGCTGGAGGAGCGCCATGGAGGAGAGCGTAGCGCAAGAAGCTGTAAGCGTGCAGGGCGGTGGCGCGGCAGGATGCGGCCATGAACGACATCACACCCGAAGATGGCCTGGTCGACGGCAGCAGCATCCCCGACTACACCAACGTCTGGCGAATGACGCGCGTCCTGGGCGGCGTCGAAGAGCAGATCGGCGTCTGGCACGATCGCGTCGATCACGAAACGCGCGACGGCGAGCGGCTGCTCGTGCGCCGCCAGACGAGCGAGCATCGGCAGGACGGCACGCGCCACCAGCACCTGGACGAGCTGAACGCGGTGACGCTCGCGCCGCGCCGCGTGCAGTGGGTGCAAGACGACGTCACGCGCGTCGACTTGCGCTGGCAGGGGCGGCGCTTCGCCGGGCGGCACTGGATGGTCGTGCCCGGCAGCGACGAGGGCCTGCCGCTCGAGGTCAGCGTCGAGCTGCCGCGGCCGGCGTTCGACTGGCATGCCTGGGGGCTCTTGATCGCGGGCTTTCCGCTCGCCGACGGCTACGCGGCCGGGTTCCTGGCGCGTGCCGGCGGCTCGACCGGCTCGATGACGGAGCTGGTGCGTCGGTTCGCGCTGCGCGTGGTCGGTCGCGATCGTGCGGCCGACATCGACTGCTTCGTCGTCGACGTCGACGCGGGCGTGCCGTGGCGCTTCTGGATCTCGACGACGCGCGAGCCGCGGCCGGTGGTCCAGCTCAGCATCGAGCCGGCGTCGGGCGTGACGCAGTGGTGGAAGCCCTAGTACCACCTGCTCGGCTGGTACTAGAGCGCCGCGGGATCGAGCGTCGTCGGCGCGCGCGTGATCTTGTCGAGCGCGAAGTCGGCGACGAGATCGCGCGGCGTCAGCGACGTGCCGGGCGCGCACAGTCCGAGCGTCGAGCCGAGCAGGCCGATGACCCGCTCGGCCGGCCAGCCGCGGTCGCGTAGCGCGCGCACGCCGATGGCGCCGTGGCGCTTGGAGAGCCGCGCACCGTCGGGGCCCAGCATCAGCGGCACGTGGGCGAAGCGGGGGGGCTGGAGGTCGAGGGCGCGGTAGAGCAGCAGCTGGCGCGCCGTCGAGCCGAGCAGATCGTCGCCGCGTACGATGTCGGTGATGGCCATGGCGGCGTCGTCGACGACGACGGCGAGCTGATAGGCGGGGATGCCGTCGGCGCGGCGGATGACGAAGTCGCCGACGGCGGCCGAGACGTCGTCGCGGTGCTGGCCGTGGATGTCGTCGATGAAGGTGACCTGCTCCGGCTCGACGCGCAGGCGCACCGACGGGCGGCGGCCGATGTGCGCCTCGCCGGCGGGCCGCTCGGTGCGGGCGCGGCAGGTGCCGGGATAGCGTGGGCCGTCGTCGGCGGGG
>JAQBQH010000100.1 GCA_028287105.1 Myxococcales bacterium | reverse complement strand
TAGCGCAGGCGAAACCGATCCACAACGTAGGCGTACACGTATAAAGTCGCGCGAGGGCCGGCACGCCGGCAAAGGGGCAGGGGATGCTGTCGAGATACGTTCGTTGGCTGCACACCGGCTGGCCGGCCGGCACCGTCGAGAAGTTGCCCGAGGTCAACGAGGACGGCACCACTCGCGTGGCCGGCGTGCGGGTCGTCGGTGACCTGACCGGCGTGCCGCTGCTCAAGTTCTCGGCCGACACCGGCGCGCGCGCGGTCCTGGCCATCTTGCGCGAGGACGACTTCGGCAAGCGCAAGGGCGCGGCCGACGTCGTCGACGTCGCCATCGTCGGCGGCGGTGTCAGCGGCATCGCGGCGGCGATGGAGGCCAAGAAGCAGGGCCTCTCGTACGTCGTGTTCGAGGCCTCGCAAGAGTTCAACACCATCGTCAATTTCCCGAAGGCCAAGCCGATCTACACCTACCCGACGGAGATGGTGCCGGCCGGGCAGATGAAGCTCACCGCCGACGTCAAGGAGGCGCTGCTCGAAGAGCTCGAGCTGCAGCGCAAGGCGTTCGGCATCGAGATGACCAGGGCGCACGTCGAGCGCGTCGAGCGCAAGGGCGGCGAGCTCCTGGTGCACCTGAAGGACAAGACGCCGGTGCGCGCGCTCAGGGTCATCCTCGCCATCGGCCGCAGCGGCAACTATCGCGCCCTCGGCTGCGCCGGCGAGAAGCTCGACAAGGTCTTCCACCGCCTCTACGACCCGAAGGACTACGCCGGCAAGAAGGCGCTCGTCGTCGGTGGCGGCGACTCCGCGCTCGAGACGGCGATCGCGCTCGCCATGGCCGGCGCCGACGTCACCGTCAGCTACCGCAACAAAGAATTCGCGCGGCCCAAGCCCGAGAACGTCGACAAGCTGCGCGCGCTCGAGAAGGATCCGCGCGCCGACGTCCAGATCGAGAAGCCGGTCTCCGAGCGCGTCAACACCGCCATGGGCCACAACATGATGCCGAGGACGCGCATCGAGACCGCCGGCAGCGTCAAGCTGATGCTGGCGTCGAAGCTCAAGGAGGTGACGCCGCAGTCCGTCGTCGTCAGCGACGCCGGCGGCAAGGAGCTGACGCTCGCCAACGACGTCGTCTTCGCCATGATCGGCCGCGAGGCGCCGCTCGACTTCTTCCGTCGCTCGGGCATTCCGATTCGCGGCGAGTGGCGGCCGATCACCTACGCCAGCTTCGCCGCCTTCTTCGCCTTCTGCTGCTTCCTCTACACCTGGAAGGCCGACACGGGGGTCAATCACTACTTCAGCCAGCACAAGCTGTTTCCCTTCAACGTCGGACCGGTAGGCTCGGGCGCGCTCGGAAAAGCGATATCGGACGCGCTCGGATCGCCCGGTTTCTATTATTCGTTCGCCTACTGCGTTTGCATCGTGCTCTTCGGCCTCAAGCGCATTCGTCGACGGAACACGCCCTATGTCACGCGCCAGACCCTGTCGCTCATGGCATTTCAGGTAATCCCGTTATTCTTATTGCCATATCTGGTATTGCCGTGGATGGGTAACGCGGGCGCGTTCGATCACGGCGCCATGAAGACGGTCGGCGACAACCTGTTTCCCGACCACTCGTACTGGCGCGCGTTCGGCTTCGTGCTGGCGTGGCCGCTGTTCATCTGGAACTTCTTCAACTGGAAGCCGCTGCCGTGGTGGCTGGTCATCGGCTGCCTGCAGACCTTCGTGCTCATCCCGTGGATCGTGCGGCGCTGGGGCAAGGGCGCCTACTGCGGCTGGGTCTGCAGCTGCGGCGCGCTCGCCGAGACGATGGGCGACGCGCACCGCCAGAAGATGCCGCACGGCCCGTTCTGGAACCGCCTCAACATGGTCGGCCAGGCGATCCTGGCGCTCTGCTTCGTGCTCTTCGCCGCGCGCATCGTGACCTGGACCTGGCCGAGCTCGTCGTTCGCGCATTCGGCGGGCCGCTTCTACGACACGGCCTTCTACAGCCACTCGGTCTACGACTACTATCACGTGGTCGACATGTTCCTCGCCGGCATCGTCGGCGTCGGCCTCTACTTCTGGTTCTCGGGGCGCGTCTGGTGTCGCTTCGCCTGTCCGCTGGCGGCGCTGATGCACATCTACGCGCGCTTCACGAAGTTCCGAATCTTCGCCGAGAAGAAGAAGTGCATCAGCTGCAACGTCTGCACCTCGGTCTGTCACCAGGGCATCGACATCATGAGCTTCGCCAACAAAGGGATGCCGATGGAAGACCCCCAGTGCGTGCGCTGCTCGGCGTGCGTGCAGTCGTGCCCGACGGGGACGCTCAGCTTCGGCCGCATCGGCAAGGGCGGCGCGCCCATCTACGACGCGGTGCACGCCTCGCCGGTGCAGATGGCCGAAACTTCGGATGGCAAGAAGCGTCTGCGCGTCGTAGCGTAGAGCCACATGCTCTGGGTAAAGGCTCTACACGTCATCTTCATGGTGACGTGGTTCGCGGGGCTCTTCTATCTCCCGCGGCTCTTCGTCTATCACGCGCAGGCCACCGACGCGGCGTCGATCGAGCGCTTCAAGATCATGGAGCGCAAGCTCTTCTGGGGCATCGCCACGCCGGGCGGCGTCATCACGACGTTCTTCGGCCTGTGGATGCTGTTCGCCTACGCCTGGGAGCAGAACCGCCACATGAAGTGGCTGCACATCAAGCTCACCTGCGTGGTCCTGCTCATTGCCTACCATGTCTGGTGTTTCAAGCTCATGAAGGACTTCAAGAACGATCGCAACCGCCACTCGCATCGCTGGTACCGCGTCTTCAACGAGGTGCCGACGCTGCTCCTCTTCGTCATCATCGTGATGGTGATCGTCCGACCGCTCTGAGGCGAGACCCCCGACCGTCCCCCCTGGGAATACGAGCGGACCGCGCGATCGGATCGAAACTTTTTCAGGGCGCGACGGTCATGAACAAGCTCTCGAGCAGTCCCGCACGGTTGCACACCGCGTAGAAGAGCGCGCCGTTGGCCACCGCGAGCAGGGTGGCGTGCGCGGCGCGCCCGGCGCGACCCGGCAGGACGCGGCGCGCGGCCAGCCCGGCGGCGAAGATGAGCGCGATCGACCAGAGCGCGCACAGCCAGAGCGCGTGCAGAACGGCGGGATCGCGGCCGATGCAGCCACCGACGAGGAGGATGTAGACCGGGACGACGTAGAGCGCCTCGGTCGGCAGCTCCGGCCACGGCTTTCTCCAGAAGCGGCTGCGCGCGAGGAAGTAGGCGAGCGACGCGAGGACCAGCGCCCACGCGCCCCACTCGGCGGCGCGCCGTCGCTCGAGCGTGCGCGCGAGGTTGATCTTTTCGCCCAGCTCGACGAAGAGCACGCCGGTCGCGCCGCTGCGCGCCTCGCCGTAGAGCGTCTGCGCGCGACGGTAGCCGCCGGCTTCGACCGCCAGATCGCCGAGGCCGCGCGCGGCCAGGCGGCGCGCCTCGACGTCGCGCGTCCGATAGGCGCGCTCGTAGACCGCCTGGGCGCGGGCGCGATCGTGATCGCCGCGATACAGGTCGCCGAGCCAATCGAGGGCGCGCGCGCCGGCCGCCGTGTCGGGCGCGTCGTCGGCGAGCTGGACCAGCGCCGCCATCGAGTCGCTCTTGGGCCGCCCGGCGAAGCCCGCGCGCAGCTCGGACAGACGCGCGGCCGCGGCCGTCTCGTCGAGCAGGAGCGGCAGCATCAAGAGCACCGCTAGCAACTTCGTCTCCTGCGACGCGCCCGCAGCGCCAGCGCGGAAGCGGCGATGACGACGACGAAGGAGACGGGCCAGCGACGCCGCGACGGCGACGGCGACGCGACCGCGCAGCCGCCCTGGATCTCCGGGTGACACGACAGCGTCAGCGGCGCGTAGACCTTGCACACGCCGTCGACGTCGTCATCCGCCAGGTTGCGCTTGGACGTCTCTCCCGGCATCGACGCGTACGGATACATCGTGGTCGCCAGGACCGTGTCGGGCACCGTGCCGTTGCAGTCGGGGATGGGGTTGCCCTTGTCGTCGAGCGGCGCCTTTTGCGTCACGTGATCCCAGCAGGTGTGTGCCAGCCCCTGCACGTGGCCGAGCTCATGCGTGAGCGTGTTCTCCAGATCGGCGAGCGCCGTGCCCGCGCGCGGCATCGTCGCTGCGCTCGTGGTGAACGTGTAGTTGACGTTGTTGAGCTCGATGTCGGCGTCGAGGATCGTGCCGTCCCCCGGCTGTCCCGGCGTGTTCACGTACATCACGGTCGTCAGGCCAATGGCCGACGGATCGTGCGGCGCCTTGCCTGGCCGCCGCCATTCGATGTTGCGGAAGACCACCGTCGGCAGCCCATCGGGCGCGACGTCGAGGATCTGGCGCGCCGGCTGCGTCGACAAGGCCAGCCCGCCGCACTGCGACGTGCGCCGCGTCCAGTTCGCCGCCGCGCGCGCCATCACCTGCGCCACCTCGTCGAGCGACAGATCCTTGGAGCCGCGCTGATCGATCGTGACGACGACGCAGCGCTCGTTCCACTGCACCGGCACACCGCTGACCTCCGTGGTGGTGCGGACGTAGGCGACGGCGGGAATCGACCAGGCGAGAACGCCGAGCCAAGTGGCAAATGCGAGCTTCACGACCTGGGCCCATTGTGGCATGGCTTCGCGTGCGCAATCGTCATTAGTTGCGCTATCATCCTGGGCCGATGACCAAGAAGCTGCTGGTGGCGGTTGGTCTGGCGCTGATCGCGATGATCGCCCTCTGGCTGTACTCCAAGAGCCTGCAGGACGAGGTCGCCGGCGGCCAGAAAGTGAAGATCCTCGTGGCGGGTGAAGACATTCCCGCCGGGGCCCGCCTGGCGAAGTCCAATCTGGCCGTGCGCGACGTTCCCGAGGCGTACGTGCACACGTCGTCGATTCGCAAGGGCGAGGAGAACCAGATCATCGGTCGTCCCGTCGCCGAGAAGGTGGCGCAGGGGCAGCCGCTCTTGTGGAGCGACTTCGAGCTGCAGAAGTCCGCGACCGCGCGGCGCCTCTCTGCCGCGGTGCAGAAAGGTCAACGCGCGTTGACCATCCCGGTCGACATGTCGGGCTCGATCGCCGGCATGCTGCGGCCCGGCGACCGCATCGACGTCCTCGGTACGTTCGCGCGCGCGCAGCAGGACTACGCGACGGTGACGCTGCTGCAGAACGTGCTGGTGCTGGCGACCGGCGAGATGCGCGGCTCGGGCGAAGGCGAGAGCGAAGGTCCGACAACCGGCAACGTGCGCAGCTTCAACAACATCACGCTCTCGGTGGATCCCGAGGAGGCCGAGCTCCTGGTGTTCGCCATGCAGCGCGGGCCGGTCAACGTCGCCATGCGCTCGCAAGACGACGTCGCCACCTTCGACGACGTGCCCGAGAAGAACTTCGGCGACATCTTCGAGCAGAAGCGCCGCGCCGACTTCGTGCGCCGGCACGCCGCGAAGAAGATCGAGGCGCTGAAGGCACAATGAAGAAGAAAAAGGCGATCAGCTATCAGCTGTCAGCTCTCGGCTTGGGTGTGGTGATCGCGATCGGTCTCGTGTCCTCGGCAGGGAGCGCGAGGGCGGCGGGACGGGAGGAGGAGTCGACGGAGATCAACCTCGCCGTCGGGCAGCAGAAGGTGATCAACTCGGTGGGGGTGCAGAACTTCTCCGAGCCGTCGGGGATCGTGCAGGTCAAGGCGACCGACGACGGGCGGCGCATGGTGGTGTCGGCCGTGCGGCCGGGGTCGACGACGCTCCTCCTCATCTACGGCGGCGGCAAGCAGGAGACCATCGCCATCAACGTCTACGCGCGCTCGCCGCAGGCCATCCGCTCGGAGCTCAAGACGCTCCTGGCCGGCCTCACCGGCATCGACATCCGCGAAGTGGGCGGGCGCGTGTTCCTCGACGGCGCCGTGCCTTCGCCCGACGACCTGGCGCGCATCGAGCGCATCGTCGCGCTCTACTCGGGACAGGTGGCGTCGCTGGTGACCGTCGATCCGGCGCGCCAGCGCACCAACATCAAGCTCGATCTGCACTTCGTGCAGTTCCGCAAGAACTCGTCGCACAAGTTCGGCGTCAGCTGGCCGGCCAACGTCGGCTCGCACCTGAATGCGCAGAATCAGCCGTCGGCGTCGTTCCTCTACACCTACGACTTCGTGCTGCGCGCGGCGACGCAGGGGCAGCTCGTCATCGCCGAGAACCTCCTGCCGTCGCTCGACATCCTCGGCATTCGCGGCTGGGCCAAGATCAACAACGTGGTCTCGGTGATCACCACCAACGGCGGCAGCGCGACCTACCACACCGGCGGCGAGGTCAACGTCAAGATCTCGGTCTCGCTCGGGCAGTCGACGCTGGCGCGCATTCCGTTCGGCGTGCAGCTGACGGTGACGCCGCGGCTCGATCCGACCTCGGGCCTCGTCGTCGTCACCATCGACGCCGAGCAGTCGCAGCTCACGCCGATCCAGGGCCAGGACGTGCCGGGCCGCGTGCTGACGCAGACCAAGACCAACGTTCACGTCAAGGTCGGCCAGTCGATCATGCTGTCCGGTTTCAAGGAGTCGACCGAGAGCCTCAACGCCTCGGGCATTCCCGGGCTCATGCGCATCCCGATCCTCGGCTACCTGTTCCGGTCGGAGTTCAACGACGCGACCGACTCCGAGAACGTCCTGTTCATCACGCCGACGGTCATCGAGCACACCTCGCCCGAGAACGCGCGGCGCATCGAGGACGCGCTCAAGCGCTACGAGGACTACGGCGGTACCGTGGTGTACTGACGAATGAACGCGGTCGACGTAGAGATTGCCTCGACGGAAGGGACGCGCATCATCACGGCGCTGACCGGTCCGCTCATCACCATCGGGCGCGGCTCGGACGCGACGGTGGTGCTCACGCACGACGACGTGTCGCGCAAGCACGCGTCGGTGGAGCTGACCGACGCGGGGATCCTGGTGCGCGATCTCTCGACCAACGGCACCTTCGTCGAGGGTAAGCGGGTCGCCGGCGCGCAGCCGCTGCCGTTTGGCAAGCCGGTCAAGATCGGCCCCTTCACGCTGCGCTTCCGGCCGCCCAACAGCAGCGGCTCGGGCCCGGTGGCGACGCGCACGGCCGCGGGCGAGGTCAAGAAGGCCGCGCCGCCGCCGGTGCCGCTCGAGGCGCTCGCGGCTTCGCCATCGGCGCCGCTCCACGTCGAGCCGAGCGTCGTCGCCGAAGGCGCGCGCCCGTCGGAGTCGGTGGAGCTGCCGCCACCGCCGCCGCGTCGCAAGGTGGTGGGGGTGCAGGAGAACGCGGTCACGCAGATCCCCGATCTGTCGGACGCGGAGCGCGACCGCCTGAAGCGCTGGCTGCGCGGGCTCTTGCTCGAGTCGCTCGATCTGCCGTCGCTGAGGCCGGAAGAGTTGCAAGACAAGGCGCTGGCGCCGCGCGTCCTACAGCTCATGGACGAGCTGCTCGACGAGCATGCGCGCGAGCTGCCCAAGGGGCTCGATCGCGGGCGGCTGCGCAAGGAGCTGGCCGACGAGGTGCTCGGCCTGGGACCGCTCGAGGATCTGCTCTCCGACGTCACCGTCTCCGAAGTGATGGTGGTCGACAGAGCGACGATCTACGTCGAGCGTCGCGGCCGGCTCGAGCTGACCGGCCAGCGCTTCTCCTCGGAGGACGCGCTGCGCTCCGCCATCGAGCGCATCGTCACGCCGCTCGGCCGCCGCATCGACGAGTCGACGCCGATGGTCGACGCGCGCCTGAAGGACGGCTCGCGCGTCAACGCCATCATCCCGCCGCTGGCGCTGCGCGGCCCCTGCCTCACCATCCGCAAATTCTCGGCCAAGAAGCTGAGCGTCGACGACCTCATCGGCTTCGGCTCGATCGACGCGCGCATGTCGCGCTTCCTCACGCGCGCGGTGGTGGCGCGGCGCAACATCCTGGTCTCGGGCGGCACCGGCTCCGGCAAGACGACGCTGCTCAACATCTTGTCGTCGGCCATCCCCGACGACGAGCGCATCGTCACCATCGAGGACGCCGCCGAGCTGCGCCTCGACCAGCCGCACGTGGTCTCGCTCGAGACGCGCCCGCCCAACATGGAAGGCAAGGGCGAGTACTCGATCCGCGATCTGGTCAAGAACGCGCTGCGCATGCGGCCCGATCGCATCGTCGTCGGCGAGTGCCGCGGCGGCGAGGCGCTCGACATGCTGCAGGCCATGAACACCGGCCACGACGGCTCGCTCACCACCACGCACGCCAACTCGCCCAACGAAGCGATCGCGCGCCTCGAGACGCTGGTGCTGATGGGCGGCATCGATCTGCCGACGCGCGCCATCCGCGAGCAGATCGCCAACTCGATCCACGTCGTCGTGCAGCAGCAGCGCTTCGTCGACGGCTCGCGCAAGATCACCTCGATCGCCGAGGTCGTCGGCATGGACGACGAAGGCTCGGTGCAGCTGGAGCCGATCTTCGAGTTCCATCGCCTGGCCAGCGAGCGCGGCAAGGTGCGCGGCGAGTTCCGCGCCACCGGCTACATGCCGTCGTTCATCGCCGAGTTCATCACCATGGGCCTCGTCACCGACGGGGAGTACCTATGATCGAGGCGCGCCCATGCTAGCGGCGTTCAAGTTCTCGTCGCTGATGTTGGTCGTCGCCATCGGCGCCGGCACGCTGGCGGTGCTCGTCGGGGTGCTGCAGGGCTGGACGCCGCTGGTCCAGCTCGGGCGCGACAAGTGGCGCGACTACGCCCGCTGGGCCAACGACAACCTGCGCGCGCTCTATTCGCCGTTGCGCGCCAAGGATTTCCTCGTCCGCCACATCGCCGTCGCCGTGACCGGGCTGCTCATCGGCGGCGTGCTGGCCGGGTCGTGGACCTACGGCATCATCCTGGCGGTCTTCTTCGGCTACCTGCCGGTCTGGTGGCTGGAGCGCGAGAAGTCCAAGCGTAAAAAGGCGCTCAACGACCAGCTCGACTCGACGCTGCAGTCGATGGCCAACACCATCCTGGTCACGCAGAACCTGGAAGATGCGTTCGCGACCATCGCGCAGCATTTCGATCCGCCCATCTCGCAAGAGGCGGACATCCTGGTCAAGCAGGTGCGGCTCGGCACGCCCATGGACGAGGCGCTGCGCGATCTGGCCGAGCGCTGCCAGTCGCGCAACGTCGACGCCATCGTCACCGCGCTCACCGTCGGGCGGCAGACCGGCGGCGAGCTGCCGAAGGTGCTCGAGACGACGGCGGGTGTCCTGCGCGAAACGATGCGCGTCGAAGGCGTCATGGAGTCGAAGACGTCGGAGGGCAAGGCGCAGGTCGTGGTCATGGGCATGCTGCCGTTCCTCTTCGGCGGCGCGCTGCAGGTCATCGACCCCGAGTGGATGCAGCCGCTGTTCAAGGATCCGATCGGCTGGGCGATCATCTTGTTCGCCTGCCTGCTCGAGGCCGCCGGCATTGCGCTCGTGCGCAAGCTGACGAAGATCGACGTATGAAGGGCGGGCGCTGATGCATATGTCGGCGATCTATCTGGGCGTCGCGCTCGTCGCTGCCGCGGCGGCGGCGATGGCGTCGGTGCTGCTGTTCATTCCGTCGGACCTGCGCGATCCGGTGCTGCGCGGCTATCGCGCGACGCGCCGCCGCGATTCGCTGGCGGGCAGCGCGCTTCTGCGCCTCGCCTGGCCGCTCATCCGCCTGTGCACCTACTACGCGCAGCTGGTGCCGGCCAAGGATTGGAAAGAGAAGAAGTCGGAGCAGCTGCGCAACGCGGGCGAGCCGGCGGGCCTCTCGCCCGACGAGTTCATGGGGCTGCTGATCGCGTCGAGCCTCTCCGGCGTCGGCCTCGCCATGCTGTTCACGTGGGCGCTCGGGATGGGGTTCGGCCTCGTCATCGTCGGCGCCTTCCTCGGCATTACGCTGCCCAACATGTGGCTCTCGGAGAAGGCGCAGACGCGGCTGGCGTCGATCAACCGCGGGCTGCCGCAGGCGCTCGATCTGGTCGTGCTCTCGATGGGCGCCGGTCTGGACTTCATCGGCGCCGTGCGTCACGTCGTCGAGAAGTGGAGCAACAAGCGCGACCCCTTGTGCGAGGAGCTGTCGCGCTTCCTCCATGAGCTCAGCCTCGGCAAGACCCGCAAGGAGGCGCTCGAGGATCTCGCCTATCGCGCGCCCACCGAGCTGGTCAAGGCGTTCGTCAACAACGCCGTGCAGGCGGAGAAGCGCGGCACGCCGCTGGTCGAGATCCTGCGCATCCAGGCCGACGTCGCGCGCACCAAGCGCTTCCAGACCGCCGAGAAGATCGCCGGTCGCGCCGGCGTCGTCATCCTGATGCCGCTCATGTTCATCTTCGCGGCGACCGTGCTCATCATGTTCGGCAGCCTGATCGTCAAGGGCTTCCGCGGGCAGCTGTTCTGATGCCGGCCTCTCCGACCGCGGAGGTCACCGCCAGTGGGAAGCCGTTCGTGCTCCTGGTCTCGCTCGTCGGTGGCAAGCCGATCCCGTATCAGTTCGATCAGTCGCGCGTGCTGGTCGGCCGCGGCATCGACGCCGATCTGCGCATCGAGCATGCGGGGGTGTCGCGCTGGCAGTTTCTCGTCGAGCGCGGCCTCGGCTCGATGGGCGAGGCGCGCTTTCGCATCACGCCGTACGAGGCGACCAACGCCACCTACGTCAACGATCGTCCCGCCGTCGAGGGGACCATCGTGCCCGGCGACGTGGTCGCGGTCGCCGACGTGCGCGTCACGCTCGAGCGCAAGATCGAAAAGGGCGCCCGGAAGAAGAAGCAGGACCTGCCGCCGGCGCGCATGCTGCTCCTGACCGGCGTGGTCGGCATGGCGCTCTTCGTCGGCTACCTGTTCTTCGGCGGTGGCGAAGAGGACGACGCGGGCGAGCTGGCGACGGCGCAGACCCGGCTCTTCGCGGCCATGCCGGAGCTGCGCTGCGGCAACCCGGTCGAGTGCGACACGCGCGCGCACGACGCCTATACCCGCGCCAAGAAGCTCCTGTCGCAGGCGGGCGCCGACCCAGGCAACCTCTATCGCGCGACGCTCGAGTTCGACAAGGCGTCGCGCTTTCGCGATCAGTCGGGGCGCCCCTTGCCCGACATGGCCGATGTCGGGGCGCTCGAGGATCAGGCGCGTGCCCGCGCCGAGGCGGAGTTCGCGGATGCGAAGTTTCGCCTGCAGCGCGCCATGGCCGCGGGCGATGCCAAGCGCTGCGCCGTCGAGGCGGCGGCGCTCGCGCACATCGTGCCCGACGAGCGCCACCCGTACCGCGTCAAGCTCGATGCCTATCGGCGTGCGCTGCCGAAGCCGAAGGAAAAGGGGATCGGGGAATGACTCGCGCCATCATGATGAGCATGTTGCTGGTGGGGTGCGCGGCGCCGCAACGCGAAGCGCCGCCGCCGAAGCCGGTCAAGGATGTCTCGCCGTTGGAAAAGTCGTTCGCGGAGAAGCCGGATGATCCGCGCGTGAACCTGGAGCTCGGAGATCGCGCGATGTCGGGCGGCGATTGGCTGCGCGCCGAGCAGTACTACGTTCGCGCCGAGGCGCTCGGTGTTCCCGAGGGAACGGTGGTGCCGCGGGTGGTGCGCGTCCTGGTGCTCGGGCGTCGCTACGACGAAGCGCTCGACCGCTGCCATCGCCGCTTGCAGCGAGCGCCCGACGATCGCGCCACGCGGCTCGTCGAGGCCGCGATTCTGGAAGCGCTCGAGCGGCCGCGCGAGGCGGAGCACGATTTGACGGTGCTGGTGCACACGCGGCCGAGCGATCCCAACCCGTACCTGGCGCTCGGCAAGCTCTATCGCGACAGCTTTCACGACGCGTCACGGGCGCGCGAGATGTTCCAGAAGTACATCGCGCTGGCGCCGAAGGGCGACGAGTCGGAGGCGCTGCGCTATCAGCTCGACGAGGCGACCGAGTCGATGCCGCCGGCGCCGCCGAGCGATCCAGCCGCCCCCGCGCCCGCGGTGACGCCGATGCCGACGCCGGCACCCGCGCCGGAGCAGCGACCGTGATCCCCGACGCGGTATTCGCACAGACGCTGTTTGGCTTCCTCGAGCCGGTGTCGCGCTATCTCCACGACGACAGCGTCTCGGAGATCATGATCAACGGCCACGAGGAGATCTTCATCGAGCGCGCCGGCCGCCTCGAGATCACCGACGCGCGCTTCGCCTCCGACCATGCGCTCGAGTCGGCGGTGCGCAACATCGCGCAGTTCGTCGGCAGGAGCGTGTCGGCCGACCACCCGGTGCTCGATGCCCGCCTCCCCGACGGCAGCCGTGTCTGCGCCATCCTGCCGCCCGCCTCGCGGCGCGGCATCTGCGTCAGCATCCGTCGCTTTCCCAAGGAGCGGCTCACCGTCGACCAGCTGTTGCGCTACGGCGCCATCACCGAGTCGGCGCGCCTGTTCCTCGAGATCTGCGTCCTGCTCAAGCGCAACGTCATGGTCGCGGGCGGCACCGGCTCGGGCAAGACGTCGCTGCTCAACGCGCTCTCGTCGTTCATCCCGTCGCACGAGCGCATCGTCGTCATCGAGGATTCGTCCGAGGTGCAGCTGCAGCAGCCGCACGCGGTCTATCTCGAGTCGCGGCCGCCCGACGCCAAGGGGCGCAACGCGGTCACCATCCGCGATCTCTTGCGCGCGACCTTGCGCATGCGGCCCGATCGCATCGTCGTCGGCGAGTGCCGCGGCGGCGAGGCGCTCGATCTGATTCAGGCCATGACCTCGGGCCACGGCGGCTCGCTCTCGACGGTGCACGCGACCTATCCGCACGACACGCTCCATCGCCTCGAGACCCTGTGCCTCATGTCCGACGTCGAGCTGCCGCTGGCCGCCATGCGCGCGCAGATCGCCTCGGCCGTGAACATCATCGTGCAGACGTCGCGCATGAACGACGGCTCGCGCAAGATCACGCACATCGCCGAATGCCTGGGGCTCGCCGAGAACGGCCAGTATGGGCTCGAGATGCTCTACGAGTTCAAGCAGACCGGCGTCGAAGCCAAGAGCGGCAAGGTGCTCGGCACGTTGCACGCGACCGGAGCCCGGCCCACCTTTGCAGAGGAGGTCGCCGGCAAGGGGCTCCAGCTACCGGAGGAGATGTCGGGTTGAGCTCGATCGGCGACGACGAACGCACACGGCAATCGGTGCTGCCGGCCCCGGCGGCCGACGAGCAGCCGACGGCGGCGCACTCGGACGTCGGCATTGCCGCCGAGCTGCGCGCGGTGTTCGGCACCGGCGAGAAGAAGACGTTGCCGCTCTACGCGCTGCCGGATCAGATCGTCGTCGGTCGCGGCACGGCGAGCGACTGGCAGCTCGATGATCCGTCGCTGTCGCGCAAGCATTGTCAGTTTCGCTGGAACGGGAAGCTCCTCACCGTCGAGGATCTGGGATCGGCCAACGGCACGCGCGTGGGTGGCCGTTCGGCGCGGCAGCCGCTGCCGGTCACGGCCGACGACGTGGTGCAGCTCGGCACCGTCATGATCAGCTTCGTGCCGCTGCGCCCGCAGCAGGCGAACGGGCGCGACGTCGACGCCGAGGCGACCAAGCTGGTCCACGCGCTGCCGGCGGGCGGCGCCGGCGAGACGACGCCAAGCCCCATGCCGGCCGGTCCGACGCGAGTCACCGCGGTCACTCCAGCTCGCGGCGCGCCGGCCATGCGCGCCGTGCCGCCGTCGCGCGCGGCCACGCAGGAGACCCCGATTCCCAAGGCGGGCGCGGCCGGTCCGCCCAACGCACGCGCCGCCGTCTTCCACCCCGAGCGCGACGCCGCCGGCCCCGAGGACGAAACGCGCCAGTGGGATCCGGCCGCCGCGCTGGTTCATGCGCCCGAGCGCAACCTCGACGCCGGCGAGCTGATCGCGCGCGCCAAGGCGGCCTGGCGCACCAACCGTCGCCCGTTCGTCCTCGGCGGCGCGGCGCTGTGGATCGCGCTCCTCCTCGGGCTCATCGCGCTCAAGCAGCCGAAGCAGAGCGAGGACGACGCGATTCCGATCCCGCAGAAGAGCGCCGTCGCCCCGGCCGGCAGCGGCGAGCCGGACAAGCCGGTGGTGACGCAGCTCGATCGGTCCAAGGTGCCGGGTGCGCCACCGTCGGCAGAGGCGGTCGAGGCGAGCGCCGATCGCGATCAGGATCTCGCCGACGCGGTCGCGGCTTACGACAACGGCCGCCCGCAGGAGGCGCTCAAGTTCTTCCGGCGGCTCGCGGCCGATCCCAACGACAAGGCGGCGCGCTTCATGGTGCGCATGATCGAGTCACGGGGGACGGCGCCATGAAGTGGCTGGCGATCGTGGCGCTCCTGGCCGGCTGCGCCGAGGAGGAGGGCAAGTTCCCCGTCGTGGTCAACGTCGTGAGCGACGACGGTGCGCCGCTCGCGGATCTGCCGGTCATCGTCGGCAAGACGCCGGCGGGCAAGACCGGCCCGGACGGCAAGCTCAAGATGCGGGTCCTCGGCAAGGAGGGCTCGCGCGTCGCCATTTCGGTCGCGACGCCCAAGGGCTATCGCGCCGTCTCGACGGCGAACGCGGTCATCCTCCGTCGCCTCGCCGACATCGAGGGCGCGCCGGGCGGCAGCGGCCACACGCTGTCGATCGAGCACGTGGTCAAGTTCGCGCCGCTGCAGCGCCAGTACGCGGTGCTCATCCGCACCGACCAGCCCAACGTCACCGTCGAGACCTTCGGCACGCGCCAGGCCGTGACCAACGACAAGGGCGTGGCCATGTTCCTCTACGACGGCACCCCCGGCGACGAGCTGCAGGTCAAGCTCGTCACCGAAGGTCGCGCCGACCTGCGCCCGCAGAACCCGACGCAGAGCTTCCTCCTCGCCGCCCGCTCCGAAGCCTACCTGGTCAAGGAGCACTTCACCGTCGCCAAGAAGGCGGCCAAGAAGCGCCCGACGCACGTCGGTCCCAAGCGTCTTTAGCTCTCAGCTGTCAGCTCTCAGGCGGCTGCGTCATGTAACGCGCCGTTTGCGCTCCGCTGCGCGCCCGCGGCCTGCTCGCGGAAAGCGCGCGCGGTGACCGCGGCCGGAGAGCGCACCGCGGATAGCTTCTTTCCGCCCGCGTTTTTCTGCCCGCTTCTTTCCGTGAATCCTTCGCGATCCGGCTAACGCGGTGCTCCCGTAACGACTGTAACGGGTACAACAGTCCGCAGCTGTAGGTGTGTCTGGGTACGATAGTCCTCACCGCGCGATCGGCCAGCTAATGATCCCAAAGCCTTGCGCACCCATCGGTATGGCATCGCTCGTGTAAAGGGTGCGCTTGATCCGCAGATCCCGCGAGGCGTACCATCTGCGTCAAAGGAGCCGCATGCAGCCAGTCCTTCGGATACTCCGCCAGCTTCACACCGACCAGCGCGGTGTGGCCATGGTCGAGTACCTGGAGATCCTGCTCCTGGTCACGATCGGCGCCGCCGTCGCGATGGCCCCGCTCGGGGCGTACCTCATGCGCTACTACGACAATGTCGAGTTCCTCTCGGGATTGCCCTTTCCGTAACCTTTTGAAACTGGAGGAGTCCATGGTCCGTTCCCTCGTTACGCGCTCCCGTAAGGACTCGGGCATCAGCTCGGTCGAGTACATCATCATCCTCGTTCTGGTGGCCTTGACCGGCATCGCCGTGTTCAAGCTCTTCGGCGGCACCATCAAGACCAAGATGACGACCGCCAATACCACGATGCAGAACGACGTGACGCCACAGTAGCAAACCGTCGTGGGCGAATTATTCTCCGGCACCGTCGGCCCTGTGCCGGCGGCCATCTTGCTGGCCGTAGCGTTGACCTGCGCGGTCACCGATCTATGGAAGGGCAAGATCTACAACGCCGTCACCTATCCCGCGATGGTGTTGGGCGTCGTGCTGGCCATCGTCCAGCACGGCGGGCCGGGGATCTTCTATGCGCTCGGCGGCTTTGCCGTCGGCTTCTTTCCCTCGTTCGTGCTCTTCGCGCTCGGCGGGATGGGGGGCGGTGATGTCAAGCTACTCGGCGCCATCGGCGCCATCGCCGGAGCGGTGGCCGCGACCGAGACCCTGATCCTCGCCTTCGTGTTCGGCGGGATCTTCGCGCTGGGAAAGCTGGCCTGGCACGGCCGGCTCTTCGCGACCCTGGGGCGAACGCTGCACGCGATCGTCGGCTACGCGGTTCCCGGGCTGGGGCGCCCGGCGGCGGCGCCCGAAGGCCGCCTCGAAGTCCGTTTCGGCGTCGCGATCTGCGTCGCGCTGGTGGCGACGTTGTGGGATCTCCGCTCGGGTGCGATCTCGAGCCTTCTGTAGTGGAGGGGTGATGGGAAGACTGGCGAAGGTCGTGGGTGCGGCAGCAGCGACGGTGGCCATGGCAATGGTCGCCGGCCTCGCCATCGGCGGCACCGACTTTCTGCGCCAGCATCTCGGCACGCTGGTCCTGGCCGTCGCCATGCTGTTCGTCCTCGCCACCCTCGGCGTGCACCTCGTCGGCGGCGTCATCCGCGCCGCGGTCACGAGCGTGCGGCGGCCCAAGGCGATGGGTCAGTCGGGCGCGGCCGCGGCCGAGTTCGTCATCGTCGTCATTCCGTTTCTCCTGACCCTGTTCGGGCTCATGCAGATGGCGCTGGCCTCGATGGCGCGCGTCCTGGTGAGCTATTCGGCGTTCTGCGCCGCGCGCGCGGCCATCGTCTTCGTCCCGGCCGAGCCCAAGGGCGGCGGCGCGTCGACGGGGTCGCCGATTCCGCTGCCGATAGCGACGCTGAACGAAGACGCCGGCAGCATCGGCAAGGGCGGCGACACGCTCACCGACTTCACCACCTCGGGCAAAGCCGCGCTCATCCGCAACGCCGCCTCGTACGCCATGATCCCGTCGTCGCCCGCCATCGACGTCGTGGTCAAGGACACCGTCACCAACTGGGGACCGTACTGGGCCAACCGCGTCCAGCACGGCCTGTCGCCGCTCGATTGGATCAAGAGCACCGTCGGCGATCTCTCCTCGTACCCGCAGGAGGTCGTCGACGCGCTCAACGACAAGCTCAAGAGCGCGATCAACGACCTCGGCACCAAGGGCGCCGACGCGACCAAGAAAGAGCTCGACGACTGGATCAAGAACAGCGTCTCCGATAAGGGCAAGGCCGACGCGCTGAAGGCCGCCGTCGACCGCATGGTCGACGACGCCCAGAAGGCCGGCGCCGGCAAGGCGGGCGGCTGGGCCACGGGCCTCGTCAACCAGACGCTCGACGGTCCGCTCGGCAAGTTCAAGGATCAGATCGGCGGCTGGGTCGCAGGCGCGGCTCAGGGCGCGGGCGGCAACGTCGGCGGCGGCATGTCGGGCAGCTCGGTCGATCGCGCGCTCGACGTCGGCTTCGGCTCCGGCACCGACGGCCCCGAGGGCGCGATGCTGCGCTCGCTCCGCAAGCTGGTCTACGCGCGCATGGCGACGGTGGTGACGCTGCACGACGCCAAGTCGGGCGCGCTCAAGTCCAAGTTCGGCGAGACCGAAGCCATCAGGGCCAAGGTCACCTACCTCTTCTATTGCAGCATCCCGTTGGCCAACAAGTTCGCCGGCCACGCCTACTACGACCTGCCCGATCAGACCGTGATGGCCATGACCACCGGCCCCCTCGGTCCCGCCGCGGCCGTCGGCATCCCCGGCTACTTCATGACGCTCACCAGCGAGCACACCCTCACCAACCAGGGGAAGCCGTAGCGTCATGAACCCGCGTTGGAAAAAAATCTTCGCGCGACTGCACCACGACGAGGGCGGCAACGTCATCGTGCTCTACGTCGCGGCCTCCTTGCTGCTCGTCGCCATGGTGTGGGCCATCATCGGCACCGGCGCGCGCGCAGTGCAGAAGGAGACGATCCAGTCGTCGGCCGACGCGGCCGCCTTCTCGGCCTCGGTCATCAAGGCCAAGGGGCTCAACATCATCTCGTTCTGCAACCTGGTGATGGCGCTGCTCCTCGCGCTCGTCATGCTCTTGCGCGCGGTGAAGTACATCCTCATCGGCTTCGCCACGCTGGTCACGATCTGCGCGGCCGTGCCGGTGATCGTGAACCCGCTCGAGCCGATCTGCGCCGGCATCGTCTCGCCGGTCGACAATTTCGCCTACAACACCTATCCGCAGCTCGAGGACAAAGCGGAGCGCTTCATCAAGGCCGCCATGAAGGGGCTCTCCGTGACCGAGCGCGCCATCGCGCGTGTCACGCCGATCCTCTCCTTCGCCGAGGCCTACCACATCGGTCACGACGCCGCGTACCAGAAGAACTTCGGCAAGGGCTCGCTCATGACCGTGAGCTGGCCGCTCCCGATCGAGCAGCTGCCCGTCAAGGACGGCACCTGCCAGGACCTGGCGAAGAACGCGGTGCAGTACATCCATGACCTCGCCGAGCTGGTGATCAAGAAGGTGACCGATGCGCTCCACCTGCCGGGCGCCATCGCCGGCTGGTTCGCCGACGCGGTGCAGGCGATCGTGAGCCCGCTCGCGGGAACGCTCTGTGGCGGCAACGCGACGCTTCCCGTCGAGCGCGCCGAGACCATCACCAACTGCCAGCAATGCCAGACCGCGCAAAACGTGCAGGCCTCGCAGTGGGTCGGCAACTCCGGCGTCACCGAGGGCAACGTGATCGGCGGCAAGTTCAAGACGCCGGACGAAAAGGGCAAGCAGTGCCGCATGGCCTCGATGCCGTCGTGGAGCTGCGACAAGGGTGCAAAGCAGGTGATGTGCAGCGACACCGACGACAAAGTCTGGAACTGGATGGAGTTCCAGAGCTGCACGGTCAAGAAGAAGACCAACGAGCAGGTGACCGGCACGAGCGATTGGCCGCCGCCGCTCGTCTTCACCGACGGCTGGGAGCAGAAGGTCAACACCCGCGCCTTCACCGTCTTGACCGACTCGAACATGGACGCGCGCCGTCAGTCGGTCTCGATCGCGATGCGCAAGAGCGACAAGGGCGGCGCGGCGCCAATGACGGCCGCGATGATGGCGATGGCGCAGGCCGAGTGGATGGCGTGGAACGGTCACGCCGACCTCTGGCACATGGACTGGCGCGCGCGGCTCGTGCCGTTCACCTTCGGCAACACCGCCTCCGGTGACACCAGCGCCGCCGGCGACGTGCCGAAAGAGGCGGCCGGCATGGTGTCGAAGATCATCGACGACTTCCTGGCCAAGTCGGGCACGGCGTCGTTCAAAGACCAGTTCCTGTTGCACTAGGAGCCATGATGACCACGCGGCGTAAAAAGCGAAGCACGCGCGGCACGGCGATGACCGAGATGCTCATCGGTCTGCCGGTCATCATCTTGCTGTGGGCGGGCGTGAACTACTTCCGCGTCGGCTACGCGCGGCGGCTCGAGACGATGAACACCAGCCACGCCGAGGCGTGGGGCAAGGCCTACTCGAACGACGGCTCCTGCTATGCCGGTGGCGGGCCCTTCCCCGGATTCACGTCGGAGCTGGGCAGCATGCCGGGCGACTCGGGCGGCAAGAGCATCGAGAAGAACTTCGATTCGTCGATGTTCATGTACGGCATCGCCCACGGACCGAAATCGTTGACCGTCAACGACTCGCGCTGGAGCGCGACGGTGGCCTCGAACACGACCATCACCTGCAACGAGGTGGTCCCTACCGATGATCGCAACGTGCTGACGCCGTTGGTCGACTTCATCAAGTCGATGTTGTGACCATGCGCGCGAAAAACTTCAGTCAGCGGTTCGTCGTTCCCATGCTGCGCTTGACCGCATTCGTGGTCACCGTCGGCGCGGTGCTGCTCTACATCGACTATCGCGTGGCGCGGGCGTCGGTGATGGAGAAGCTGCTCGGCATCGGCCAGCGCATGTCGCCCTTCATGGACGATGCGCGCGGGGTCGAGGCGCCGCGCGAGCTGCACATGAACGGCCTGCGTATGTTCGTGGCGGCCGGCAAGACCGATCACTCGCCGGCCGAGGTGCGCAACTGGTACGGCGAGCGCTACGCCGGCAAGGGAACCGCCACCGCGGTCATGACCGACGCGCTCAAGGCGGTCAAGATGCTGCCGCCGTCGGTGAATGGCCTGAGCCAGGCGACCTTCGGCGACGACAACATGGGCGGCATGGCCGCGCTCGACATGGGCAACGGCGTCACCTTGAAGAGCCTGGGCGGCATGCTCGGCAAGCTCGCCAGCGGCAAGATCGGCGAGGTCGGCCACCTGCGCTACATGTATTACGAGCGCACCGCCAAGGGCGGAACCCGCTTTCTGACCATCTGGACCGACGACCAGTTCGACCTCACCAAGTTCCTGCCGAACGGCGAGGCCGATGCGCCCGGTCGGGATCTGCAGGATGTGCCGCGCTATCCGGGATCGGTGCGCGTCCTGTCCGCCGACGAGCGCGGCAGGGTGGGGCAGATGGTCGTCTACACGGGACCGGGCTCGCCCGACGGGGCGGCGCTCTTCTACGACGCGCGCATGCGCACCATGGGCTGGCAGGCCGACGGCCGCTTCGCCGAGACGGCGCTGCGCCAGGGACTGCACGGCCAGCGCTGGCAGAACGCCAAGGGCCACGAGGTCATCCTCGATCTCGCGGACGATAAGCAGGGTCAAGGCCTGACGGTCACCGCCATTCAGCTCCACTAGGACGCCCGTCAGCACCACCGTCGCTCGACCGTCGATTCATCGTGCTTACAATCGTCGCCACATGACTGGCGCCATCGTCGAAGCCGGCCGGACGCGATTTCGCGTCTGGGCTCCCAGACCAAAATCGATCGAGCTGGAGATCGTCGCACCCCAGGCGCGCCGCGTGGCGATGAAGGCCGCCGGCGACGGCTGGTTCGAGGCCGTCGTCGACGGCGCCGGCAAGGGCACGCGCTATCATTATCTGCTCGACGGCGAGCGGCGGCGACCCGATCCGGCGTCGCGCGCGCAGCCCGAAGGCGTGCACGGCCCGTCCGAGGTCGACGATCCGCGCAGCTTCGCCTGGCAGCACCCGCCGCGGCCGCGCTCGACGCGGGAGCTCGCGATCTACGAGCTGCACGTGGGCACCTTCACGCCCGAAGGCACCTTCGACGCCGCCACCGCGCAGCTCGATCGACTGGTGGACCTCGGCATCACCGCGGTCGAGATCCTGCCGGTGGCGAGCTTCTCCGGCGAGCGCAACTGGGGCTACGACGGCGTCGACTGGTTCGCGCCGCAGCAGTCGTACGGCGGCCCCGACGGGCTGCGCCGCCTCGTCGACGCCTGCCACGCGCGCGGGCTCTCGTTCATCCTCGACGTCGTCTACAACCACTTCGGTCCCGAAGGAAACTACGTCGGCGAGTTCGCGTCCTACTTCACGGCCAAGTACCACACGCCGTGGGGCGACGCGATCGACTACGAGGGGGCGCCGCCGATCCGGCAGCTCGTCCTCGACAACGCCCGCATGTGGTTCGAGGACTATCGCGTCGACGGGCTGCGGCTCGACGCCGTGCACGCCATCTGGGATCAGTCGCCGCGCCACATCGTCGCCGACGTCACGTCGCTGGCGCACGAGCGCGGCCGCTTCATCATCGCCGAGAGCGACCTCGGCGACGTCAAGGTGATCAAGGAGCAGCCGGCCGGCTGGGGCTGCGACGCGCAGTGGTCGGACGATTTCCACCACGCGCTCCACGCCGTCGTCACCGGCGAGAACAAGGCCTACTACGCCGACTTCGGCGCGGTCTCGCAGCTGGCGACGGCGATCACCGAGGGCTTCGTCTATCAGGGCCAACATTCGCCGGCGCGCAAGCAGCCGTTCGGCACGCCCTCTCGCGATCTGCCCGCCGAGCGCTTCGTGGTGTGCGCGCAGAATCACGATCAGGTCGGCAATCGCGCCGTCGGCGAGCGGCTGGCGCACGTGCAGCCCGGCTGCGAATACGCCGTCGCAGCGACGGTGCTGCTGGCGCCGGCGGTGCCGATGATCTTCATGGGCGAGGAGCACGGCGATCCCGCGCCCTTCCAATATTTCACCGATCATCGCGACGCGGAGCTGGCGCAGGCGGTGCGCGACGGACGGCGTCGCGAGTTCGCCGCGTTTCACGCCTCGGCGGTGCCCGATCCGCAGGCGGCGGGCACGCGCGACCGATCGGTCATCGATCTCGGTCTCGGCGACGTGGGCCGGCACGCCGGCGTGCGCCGCTGGTATCGCGCGCTCCTGCAGCTCCGCCGCGAGCGCCCCGAGCTGCGCGCGCTCGACAAGACGCGTGTCACCACCGTCGTCGACGACGAGCGGGGCGGCCTCGTCGTGATCCACGCCGGCACGCTGGCCGTCGCGCTGTCGCTGCGCGGCCGGCCGGTGGAGCTGACGCTGCCCGACGGGAGCTGGCGCATCCTCCACGACGCTGGCGACGAGAGGTTCGGCCACTTCGCCGCAGCGCGTCTCGACGGCAACGTCATCCATGTTCCAAGTTTCGGAGCCGTCGTCGCTATCGCTTGATGTTCGGCAAGGCGCGGCCCAAAATGCGCGCCATGAGAAAACAGCTCCTCCTCCTGGTAGCGCTGTCGCTGGTGACGACGGTAGCTTCGGCCGCCGAGCCGAAGAAGGTCGTCGCCGTCGAGGGCATCACCGAGTACGCCCTCGACAACGGCATGCGCGTGCTGCTGTTCCCGGACAACTCGAAGCCGAACGTGACGATCAACGTCACCTACCTCGTCGGCTCGCGCCACGAGGGCTACGGGGAGACCGGCATGGCGCATCTCCTCGAGCACATGCTCTTCAAGGGCACGACGCGCCATCAGAAGATCTGGGCGGAGCTCGACAACCACGGCGCGCGCTTCAACGGCTCGACCTGGTACGACCGCACCAACTACTTCGAGACGCTCAACGCCAGCGACGACAACTTGAAGTGGGCGCTCGACATGGAAGCGGACCGCATGATCAACTCGCGCGTCTCGAAGGAGGACCTGTCGACCGAGTTCTCCGTCGTGCGCAACGAGTTCGAGATGGGCGAGAACTCGCCCGGCGACGTCCTCGAGGAGCGGCTCTACTCGACGGCGTACCTGTGGCACAACTACGGCAAGTCGACGATCGGATCGCGCAGCGACATCGAGAAGGTGCCGATCGAGAACCTGCAGGCGTTCTACCGCCGCTTCTATCAGCCGGACAACGCCATCCTGATCGTCGCCGGCAAGATCGATCCTGCCAAGACGCTGGCGCTCATCTCGAGCACCTTTGGCAAGATCGCGCGCCCGACGCGCAAGCTCTCGCCGACGTACACGACCGAGCCGGTGCAGGATGGCGAGCGTTCGGTGACGCTGCGCCGCTCGGGTGACATCGGCGTGGTCGGGCTCGTCTATCACGGCGCCGCCGGTGCCGACGCCGACTTCGTGGCGGAAGAGGCGCTGGCCGACATCCTGACGCATAAGCCGACCGGCCGCCTCTACAAGGCGCTCGTCGACAAGGGGCTGGCGTCGAAGGTCGACAGCGACGTCCTGCCGCTGGCGGAGCCGGGGCTCATCAAGCTCTCGGCGGAAGTGCCGGCCACCAAGTCGCTCGACAGCGTGCGCGACAAGATGATCGCCACCGTCGAGGGGCTGGCCAAGGGCGACATCGGCCAGGACGAGATCGATCGCTTCAAGACCTTCGCGCTCAAGCGCATCGAGCTTGGGCTCACCGATTCGGCGCGCGTGGGCGTCGAGCTCTCCGAGTGGGCGGCGCAGGGCGATTGGCGGCTCATCTTCCTTCATCGCGACGCGGTCAAGGCGCTCGACGCCGCGCGCGTGAAGAAGGTGGCGGCGGCCTATTTGAAGTCGTCGAACCGCACCGTCGGTGTGTTCATCCCGACCAAGACGCTCGAGCGCGCGCCGCTGCCGGCGCAGCCGGACGTGGTCGGCATGGTCAAGAGCTACAAGGGGCAGGAGACGCTCGCCGCCGGCGAGGAGTTTCAGGCCAACATCCCGAACATCGAGAAGCGCACCGAGCGCGCGTCGCTGGCGTCGGGCATGAAGCTGGCGCTGCTCTCGAAGAAGACGCGCGGCGGCGCGGTCAAGATCATCCTCAAGATCAACGCCGGCAGCGAAAAGGATCTCAAGGGGCTCGTCGACGCGGCGAACCTGTTGCCGGACATCGTGCAGCGCGGCACGAAGAAGCACACGTATCAGCAGCTGCGCGATGAGCTCGACAAGCTGAAGGCGGAGCTGCGCGCCGGATCGCAGAGCCCCGTCGCCGCCGCGCGCCCGGGCGAGGCGACCTTCTCGGTGACGACGGTGCGCGAGAGCGTGCCGGCGGTGCTGGCGCTGCTCGGCGAAATGGTCAGGGAGCCGTCGTTCCCCAAGGACGAGTTCGAGAAGCTGCGCAAGGAAAAGGTGGCGCGCATCGAGGACAGCTTGCAGCAGCCGCAGGCGATCGCGTTCACCACGCTGTTGTCGAAGGCGCTGCCGTACGCCAAGGACGACGTGCGCTATCGCCCGTCGCTGAAGGAGCGGCTCGAGCGCCTAAAGGCGATCAAGCTCGCCGAGGTGGCGGCGTTCCACAAGGGCTTCTGGGGCGCGAGCGCCGGCGAGCTGGTGATGGTCGGTGACTTCGACGCGGCCGAAGTGAAGAAGCTGGCCGAGAAGGAGTTCGGCGCCTGGAAGTCGCCGCGTCCGTGGACGCGCGTGACGATGCCGTGGCGCGCCGCGCAGGTGGCGGACGAGCTCATCTTGACGCCGGACAAGCAGATGGCGATGGTCGGCATCGGCGGATCGTTCGCCATGCGCGACGACGACGGCGACTTCCCGGCGATGACGATGGTCGACTTCCTGTTCGGCGGCAGCGCCAAGTCGCGACTGTTCGAGCGGCTGCGCCAGAAGGACGGCCTCTCGTACGGCGCTGGCTCGATGTTCAACGCCGACTCGCTCGACAAGAACTCGCTGTTCGTGGCGTTCGCGATTTGCGCGCCGCAGAACGCGGTCAAGGCGATGGCGGCGATGCTGGAGGAGCTGGCCGGCTTCGCGTCCAAGGGCGTGGACGCCAAGGAGCTGGCCGAAGCGAAGCAGGCCTACCAGGCGCAGTGGCAGACGCAGCTCGCCTCGGACGACGTGGTCGCCGGCCTGCTCGAAGAGAGCATCGACGTCGGCCGTAAGCTCGAGTTCTACGACAAGCTGAACGCCGCGGTGCAGGCGCTGTCGGCGCCGCAGGTTGGCGCCGCGATGGCCAAGTACGTCAAGGCCGATGCGCTGGTCAAAGTGAAGGCCGGCGACATCAAGAACTAGAATCGTTCGTACGCGAACGATTCCGCGAGCCGCTACTCGCGCTCCGCCGCCACGCTGTAATCGTCCTCATCCTCGACATAGGTCGCCTGCAGCCGGTTCGGCCGGCAGCAGACCGGACAATCCTCGACATACTGCTGCGAGAGCCCGGCGCCCGGATCGGGCGTCGTGTCGACCTCTTCTCCGCAATGCGGACACTGATAGAAGCTCACGCGGCGAGTGTACCGCGGGTGGGGCGCTTCAGCGCGCTGCGCTGGCGAGCGTCGATTCGGCGCTGGGCAGACCGTGCGCGCTCTTGAACACGGCGGCCTCGGGGTCGTAGTCGACGATGAAGCCGCGAGCACCGTCGGCTCGGGCATCGCGCACCACGCCGACGACGTTGGCGGCGACGATCAAGAAGGGGACCCCTTCGGCGCCGAGCAGCTCCCGGGCCCTCATCGCCCGCACGGCCGAGCTGAAGGCCAACACGTACACGTCACCCTGTACCCTTGCCAACAGCGCCTGCCCGGCACCATCGCGCACGATCCACAACCCGAGCATCGTTCCGCTGTGCCGCATGGCCCAATATTCTGCATGCAGCGGGCCGACGCGAAATCGGCGCCTTGGTCAAATCGGCGTGCCGAAGTTGGAAACCCGGTTCCGCAGCCGGTGCAGCGGCGCTCCCTTGAGGAGCTCGTCGGCGCGCGCTATCCTTGGTGCATGAGGCTGCTGGCGACGTTGGCTGTGCTCGTCGCGGGCTGTACTGCTCACAACCCGAGCTTCGTGGGCGACGGCGGCGCAACTGACGATCTCGCGGGCGGCGGCGGCAGCAGCGACCTCGCGACCGGCCCGCTCGACCTCTCCGGTCCGATGGGTAGCTGTAGCGCCGGCCAGCGCATGTGCGCCGGCACGCAGGCGTCCGATCGCTGCGAAGGCGGCATCTACGTGGTCGACCGCAATTGCCCGGCCGGCTCCGAGTGCATGAGCACCTACTGCGCGCCACCTCTTCCTGGTGTCGGCACCCAGGTCGGCCAGCGCTGCGACGCCAGCGGCGGCCCCCAGCAGCTGCAGTGCTCGGCGGCGCTCGTGCAGAACTTGAGCTGCCAACCGTTCATCGATCCGGTGAGCAAGGACTACCGGTGGTATTGCGATTCGCCCGCCGGCGGCGGCAGCGCGGGTACGCCGTGCACGCGCGGGAGCGATTGCCGCAGCGGCTTCTGCGGCAGCAACGGCACCTGCTTCGAAGCGTGTCAGGCGGCGGGGCCGGGAAGCGGCTGCGCGCTGCGCTGTCAGTCGGTGCAGATTGTCGTCGAGGGAGTGAAGCAGACCGTCAAGTCCTGCAGTCCGTAATCGCGTCGTCAGACGGTCGCCTCGTCGAGGACGCGCTCCAGATCGATCACCCGCAGCGGCTTCGAGAGCACCGTGACTGCGTGCGCTTGCACCGCCTCGTAGCACATCGCCTCGTCGCCGAACGCGGTCAGAAGCACCGTGCGCACCTGCGGGTGACGTTGCTTGAGCGCGCGCGTCAGCTCGACCCCGCTCATCCCGGGCATGATCTGATCGGAGATCAAGAGCTCGACGTCGGCGCCATCGTCGAGCAGCGCCATCGCCACGCCCGCGTCGGGCGCCAGCTCCACCTGGAACCCCAGCTCTTCGAGCACGTCCGCCAGCACCGCGCGCTCGTCGGCGTCGTCTTCGACGACCATGACGCGCCGCCCGCCGACGCCATCGCTGCCGCGCACCTCGAGCGCACCGCCCATCGCCTCGGCGACGCTCGCGATCTGCTCGTCGAGCGTCATCTCGGGACCGACGCGCACGACGCAACTGTCGGTCACCTCCGCCCCGACCGCCGTCCGCCGCGCGGCGTCGTCGAGATAGCGCGCGTATTCGGCGCGCGCCAACACCTCGGGTCGCGATGCGTAGCGCCGGAACACCTCGCGCTCTGCCTCGCGCGCCCCACAGCGCCACTCCACCAGCACGCGCCTTCCGCCCGGCGTCGGATGATAGAGGTCGAGCACCTCGTGCCGCGCATCCGCCGTCGGCAGGTCGCCGTCGACGACGACGCACTGCCCCCGCGAGAGCGCGCGCGTGATGTCGATGATCGGAACGCAGTCCGCGTCGGCGACGAACCGCCGCGCCGCGTAGCGTCGCTGCAACCCACGCGCGAGTGACCACCGGCCCGGAAGCGGGGGACCCGTCAGAACAATCAGGGAGGACGCCATCTTGTCTCCAAGGTAGGCCCGCCACGCGCGTGTCAACCGTGCACATCCGCGAGTGCTCCGAGCGGCGGCTGGCACCGTGGCCAATCCACGTTACGCTTGAGGAGAAAGGAGGCGCTCGCTGTCCCCGCTCGCCGCGCCCCGCCGCTTCGGCCTCTCGACGCTCCGCCACCGCGACTTCGCGCTGCTCTTCACCGGAACGCTGGTCTCCCACTCGGGCGACCTCTTGCAGTCGATGGCGCAGTCCTGGCTCGTGTTCCAATTGACCGGCTCCGCGACCAAGCTCGGAGTGGTCGGCTTCTGTCAGCTCGTGCCGCGCCTCGTCCTCGGCGCCGTCGGCGGGGTAATCGTCGATCGCGTCGACCGCCGCCGCCTGCTCGTCTACACCCAGACCGCCGCCATGCTGCAGTCGATCGTCTTCTGGGCGCTCGTCGTCACGCATCGCATCACGTTCGGCGAGATCATCCTGCTCACTATCACGCTCGGCGTCGCCGATACGCTCAACCTGACCGCGCGCCATGCGCTCATCCCGCTGCTGGTTCCGCCGTCGGAGCTGCAGGCCGGCGTGGCGCTCAACTCCGCCGGCATGAACCTGACGCAGGTGATCGGCCCCTCGCTCGGCGGCGTTCTCATCGGGCTCGTCGGCGTGGCCGGCTGTCTGGCGCTCAACGCCATCAGCTTCCTCGGCATTCTCGCTGCGCTCCTGGCGATGCGCTGGCGCCCGCGCCCGACCGACCGCGCGCCGCGCTCGATGTCGCACGAGCTGGCCGAAGGGCTGGGCTACGTCCGCCGCCGCGAAGCGTTGTGGGTCCCCATCCTCGTCGCCTACGGCGTCGCGGCCCTGGCCATGGCCTACTCGCGCCTCCTGCCGGTCTTCGCCACCGACGTCCTCCACGCCGGCGTCCGCGAGTATGGCTGGCTGCTCGCGGCGCCCGGTCTCGGCGCGCTGCTCGCGTCGCTCGTCGTCGCCGGCCGCGGCCGCCGCGCCGGCGCCCAGCGCCGCGTCTACATCGCCGTCGTCACGCTCGTCGCCGCGCTCTGTGTCTTCGCGATGTCGCGCTCGCTTCCGCTCTCGCTCGCCGCGCTCGCCATCGTCGGCGCCGCGCAGATGGTGTTTCGCACGACCGCCCTGGCAGCCTGCCACGAAGCCGTCGAAGACTCGCACCGCGGCCGCGTCCTCTCGATCTTCCTGCTCGACTACGGTCTGTGGTCGTTCGGCACACTGTGGTTGGGCGTGCTCTGCGACCGCCACGGCCCGCGCTACGCCGTTCTGGTCGGCGCGCTGTCCTGTCTGGCCGTCACCGTCGCCATCGCCGCCGTCGCGCGCGCTCGCCGGCGCCGCGGATTGTCCCTTCGCTGAGTACTTTTTGCGGCCGGGTGGGGCCCGCAGTTCACGGTCGCGCGCGGACGCCCGCAGCCGCTCCAGTTGCGACGCGGCTTTGCGTCGCGCGCCGCGCTGGCTCGCCTCTTGTATTGCACTAGCGCGAGGTAAGGAGGTCGGTCTGCCATGCGCGCTGTCGTCGGGTGCGCGATCGTGTCGGTGTGGCTCGCGATCATCGCGGGGCGAGCCGAAGGGCGGTTGCCGGTTCCAAAGTTCGGTGAAGCTTCGTGCGAGGAGCAGTGTCGCACCGAGCGCTCGCGGGACGACAGCTCGTGCGATACGGGCCCGCTCTTCAGCGTGGGTGATCGCGCGCTGTGTCACGAAGCGGTGCGCGCGCGTCACGACGTCTGCTTGCGCATCTGCGAAGACTGAGCGACGCTCCCGTCGGTGCGTCGCGTCGTCGCGCTCTGCCTGGTGCTGGCCGTCGCCGCCCCATGCGCGCGCGCCGACGAGTCGCTCGAGACCCCCGAAGCCGACTTCCGCCACGTCGCCGACTACGCCTGGTTCGCGCTCGGCGCCGCCAGCGCCTTCGTCGGCCATGAGCTCGGCCACGTCGTCAACGATCTGTTCTTCGGCAAATCGATCAGCTTCGTGCGCGTCGACCTCGGACCCTTTCCGTTCTTCGCCATCCAGCCCTGCTGCAACCTGACGCCGCGCGAGAACTACATCATCGGCTCGGCCGGCTTTCTCGTGGGCGACGTCTCGTCGGAGCTCATCCTGCAGATCGCGCCACGGCTGCGCGGCCGCCGTCACGCCTTTCTGAAGGGCGTCTTGATGTTCGACATCGTCCTGGCGCTCGGCTACGCCATCACCGGGTTCGCCGGCATCGGCCCGGCGCAATCGGACGTCAACACGATGGCGCGCGGGCTCGGCGTTCCGTCCTGGCAGATTGGGCTGATGCTGGCGGTCCCGGCGGCAGTCGACCTCTACCGCTACTTCGTGCCGCGGTCGGTGTGGGCACCGTGGACGAGCGTGACGGCGAAGAGCCTCCTACTGGGGGCTGCGTTTACGTTCTAGGCAGGGCGAAAGCGGTAGGGCGGTGCGGTAGGGCGGTCAGGGAAGCGCGGGTGATCAGGAATGCTGCGTCGCGCCAGCGGCAGGCTGCGCGAGCGTGTTGACGCGGTCCTTCAGCTCCTTGCCGGGCTTGAAGGCCGGGTTCTTGCGCGCCGGAATCGAGATCGGCTCGCCGGTCTGCGGGTTGCGACCCGTGCGGGCCGCCGACTCGCGGACGCTAAACGTTCCAAAGCCACGCAGGTCGATCTTCTCGCCACGCGACAGCGCGTCCGACATGAGCTCGAACACGTCTTCCACCAGTTGCTGTACCTGCGCCTTCGGGGCGCCGGACTTGCCCGCGATCGCGTCGACCAGGTCGGCCTTCTTCATTTTTGCATCCCTCCCGGGGGGTTTCGCGTCGTTTGATTTGAGACGGGCATCCTAGTTCCCGTGCCGCATCAGGTCAACTGTCCAAATTCCACCACCGTCTACCACCTTTCATCACGTGGTTGATGTACAAACGCGCAAAACGACCTACAAAAAAGTGACAAAGACCCTGGCCTCTGGCTTGCTTTTCCTGATCCCCTAAGGAGCCTATCGCGATGCTTTCCACCTACGCGCCGTTGTTTCCGCTGTTCGCACTGGCGTCGTATTTCTTCGTTGCCCTTGGACTATTCGCGCTCCGCGCCCGTTGGGTTGGTATCGCCGTGGACGCCGAGGTGGCCAGCCGCCCGGCCTCGAAGCTGCTCGGCCGCTACCTGCGTCATTACATGATGTGGGTGCTCGGACCGTGGGAGCGCGTGCTCGTTCGTTGGCGTATCACCCCGAATGCGCTCACCTTGTCTTCGTTCGTCGTGGCCTGCGCCTCGGGCATCTGCTTCTCGTTCGGCCACTTCGGGGCCGGCGGCTGGTTCTACCTCCTGACCGGCATCCTCGACATTCTGGATGGCCGCATCGCTCGCGCCACCGGCAAGGTCACCAAGGGCGGCGCCTTCTACGACTCGGTGATGGACCGCTATGCCGAGCTGGTCGTCTTCGCCGGCCTGGCCGTGTTCTACCGCGGCAGCTGGGGCTTGTACGTCGTGCTGCTCGCGCTCATCGGGTCGATCATGGTCAGCTACACCCGCGCTCGCGGCGAGGCGCTGGGGGTCGAGGTCAACATCGGCACCATGCAGCGCCCGGAGCGCCTGTTCTATCTCGGCCTCGTCAGCTCGATGGCTCCCATCGTCGAGACCTTCTTGGGCCACGGCTCCCTGCCGCCGTTCGTTCCGGTGATCGTCGCGCTCGGGCTGCTTGGCATGTCGGCCAACGTCACGGCGGTGCGCCGCATCTCGCATACGCTCGACCGCCTGGACGGCCGCGCTCAGGCCGAGAACGCGCGCCCCGAGGTCATCGAGACCCCGATCGTCCCGCTCCGCTCGCGCCCGCAGCAGCCGCACCGCGCTGCCAAGTAGTCGACCTTGCCGATCCTCGTCGCTGCGCTCCTCGGCCTCGTCGAGGGGCTGACCGAATACCTACCGGTCTCCTCGACCGGACACCTCATCCTCGCGGGACACTTTCTCGGCGAACAGGGCGAAGCGGCCAAGTCGTTCGAGATCGTCATACAGCTGGGCGCCATCCTCGCGGTGCTGGTCCACTACCGCGCCCTCTTGTGGCAGCGCGCGCGCGAGCTACCGTCGGGAAAGCCGGAGGCGAGGCGCCTCCTCCTGGCGCTGGTGGCCGGCTTCATCCCGACCGCCATCGTCGGCCTCGTGGCGCGCAAATGGATCAAGGCGCACCTCTTCGGCGCGCGGCCCGTGGCCATCGCGCTCATCGCCGGCGGCATCGTCATGATCGCGGTCGAGCTCATCCGCGGCCGCAAGCCCGACGACGGCGAGACCCGCCTCGGCGACGTCACGCCGCTGCGCGGGCTCCTCATCGGCCTTGGCCAGTGCGCCTCGCTCATCCCGGGTACATCGCGCTCGATGGCGACCATCGTCACCGGCCAGCTCACCGGCCTGACCACGGCGACGGCTGCCGAGTTTTCGTTCTTGCTGGCGCTGCCGACGCTTGGCGCGGCCACGCTGTACGAGGCCTACAAGGGGCGCCACGAGCTGGCGACGCTCGGCGCGCTGCCGATGGCCGTCGGCATGATCGTGTCGTTCCTCGTCGCCTGGGCGGTCATCGCCGCCTTCATCGCCTACTTGAAGCGTCGCGGCCTGGTGCCGTTCGGCCTCTACCGGCTCGTCATCGGCGCGCTGGTATTGTGGCTCGTTCGCTGACGGCGCGATCGACGGCGTCGAGCAGCGCTTTGCGCCGAAGCGGCTTGTCGACGACGCTGTCGGCGCCCGCGGCCACCACGCGCGCCCGGGTCGCCTCCGCGCGCGAGCTCACGACGACGATCGGCAGGCCGGTCAGCTCGGGCGAGCGGCGCACGCGCGCGATCAGCTCCCAGCCGTCGAGCCGCGGCATCTCCAGATCGGTCACCAGTGCCAGGAACGGCCGATCTTGCAGCAGCTCCCACGCCTCCCAGCCGTCGGCCACGACGTCCGCCGCATAGCCGCCCTGCGCCAGGATCAGCGACGCCGCCTCGCGGATCGATCGCGAATCGTCGACGACGAGGACGCGCGGGAGCCCGAGCGCGCGTGCCGGCCGATCGTGATGCACGCCCTGGCGCGCGATCTCGCCGAGTCGGGTCACGTCGAGGATGAGCTGCACTTTGCCGGCGCCGGAGATGGTGGCGCCCGCGAAGAGCGAGAGGTTGGACAGGAGCGGCGCGAGGCTGCGCACGACGATCTCGCGCGGCCCGATGACCTTGTCGCAGGTGGCGGCGAACTCGAGATCGCCGGCGGTCATGATCAGTGCCGCGCGTCGCGCCGAAGCGCCAGGCGGCGGCGGCACGCCGAGGAGCGCGCCCAGCCGCACCAGCGGCAACACCCGCTCACCGACGTGAAGCCGCTCGTCCTCGCCGAGCTCCAGGTCGGCCAACGTCACGTCGCAGGTCTCGTGCACGCGCGCCGCCGGCACGGCGTAGACGTGGCCGCCGACCTTGAAGAGGAGCGCCTCCTGCACCGCCGTGGTCATCGGCAGCCGCACCGTGAAGGCGGCGCCGCGACCGGCGTGCGAGGTGACGCTGACGGTGCCGTGCATGCGGGCGAGCGCTTCGCGCACCGCATCGAGGCCGACGCCGCGACCGGCGACGTCGTCGGCCGCGACGCGCGTCGACACGCCCGGCTCGAACAGCGCCGCGTAGAGCGACGGCTCGTCGAGCGCCCGCGCCGCCTCCTCGTCGACGCGACCGGCGGCGACGAGCGCGCGCCGGACGCCGAGCAGATCGATCCCCTGGCCATCGTCGGCGACGGCGATCTCGACGGCGTCGTCGGCCTGCCGCGCGGTGAGCGAGACCATGCCCTGGCGCGGCTTGCCGAGCGCCTGCCGCACCTCGGGCGGCTCGACGCCGTGCGCGACCGCGTTGCGTAGAAGGTGCAGCAGCGGCTCGGCGATGCGCTCGATGAGCGCCTTGTCGATCTCGGTCTCCTCGCCGTCGAGCGAGAGCGTGACCTCCTTGCCCTCCTTGCGCGCCAGCTCGCGGACCGGTTGCACGAGACGCGCGAACAGCCGCCCGATCTCGACGCGCCGCACGCGGCGGATGCGGTCCTGCAGCGTCGCCGAGGTTCGTCGCAGCCCTTCCAGATCGTCCTGCACCGCCGCGACGAGGCGCACGAGCTCACCGTCGCCGAGCGCCTGCGCGCGCGTCTCGACGTCGAGTAGGCGGCGCGTGATGCGCGTGCGATCGAAGACCAGCTCCGACGCCGCGTCCATGAGCTCGTCGATGCGCTCGACCTCCACGCGCACCGTCTGCTCGGCGCCGGGCACCGCCCGCTCGACGGCGCGGCGATCGCTGCGCGGCGCGGCCGCACCGTCTTCGCCCGCCGTCGCCAACGCCGTAATCGGCTCGGCGCGAACCTCGCTGCGCGCGCCGTCGACGAGCGCGCGCATCTGCGCCAGGGCCGCCTCCAGCGACGGCAGCGCCGCCTCGGTCGTCGTCGGCGCGTTGCGCAGCTCGATCAGCCGATCTTCGAACGTGTGCGCCGCGCGCGCCACCTCGGGCAGCTCTACCGATCCGGCCGAGCCCTTGATGGTGTGCAGCGTGCGCAGGAGGCTGGTCACCGTCGCCGCCTCGCCCGAGCGGGTGCGCAGCGCACCGAGCTCTCGCGCCACGGTCTCGAGATGCTCCTCCGCCTCGTCGAGGAAGAAGGCGCGCAAGGTGCGCAGCTCGTCGGCGTCCCAGTCGGTCATGGCGCACCCGCGCGCGCGCGTACCAGATCGAAGAGCGCGCCGACGTCGAGCCGCTCGAGCGGCGGCTCCGCCGGCGCCCCGTCGCTGGCCGCGGCCTCGTCGGGCGGACAGAGCCGCGTGAACACGAGCGCCGCCCGCGCCGGCCCGTACTCGAGCACCAGCAGCGGATCCTGCGGCTGCACGATGCGCGGCGGCTGGCCGACGTCGAGGACCGGCAGGATCTGCCCGCGCAGCTGCGTCACGCCGACCACCGGCAGCGGCGCGGTCGGCACCGGCGTCACGAAGCCGGCGGCGCTGATGGCGCGCACGTGCGCCACCGGAACGGCGACGCGCCGGTCGCCCACGTCGACGACCAGGACGTCAGACACGAGGGGCCACCGCTAGACCGCGACGGGCGCGACGCGGCGGCGGATGACCTTGATGCTCAAAAGGCGGAACAGCATCTTGGACACGTCGAACGAGGCCATGCGCGAGCTGCGCACGATCTCCTTGACCGTGCTCTTGCCGTTGACCAGCTCCAGCACCGCCAGCTCCTCGCGGGTCAGTCGCGCGCGGCCGACGTTCTGCACCGCCTCTTCGTTGCGCAGAAAGACCGCGTCGAAGTCGTCGATCTCGCGTTCGATGAGGTGCCACTCGTCGACGCGGCGAAAGCCCTCCATGAGGACGCCGTCGATCTCGAGACCGAGCGCCGCGTCGACGGCCAGCGGCGGCAGCTCGCGCGTGGCGGTGAAGCTGAAGCGGCCGGCCGGCCAGCGCAACAGCTCGAACAGCCGCTCCTGCGTCTGTCGGATCAGCGCCTCTTTGCGCTCCCCGTCGGTGACGTAGCTCATCTTGACGAGCTGCTCGCCAATTGGCTTGCCCGTCCGCGTCGACGGCGCGCGGCTCTCGAGGAAGAGATCGAGGTCCTGGCGCGACATCGTCGAGACCTCGACGAGATAGCGGCCGAGCAGGAACTCTTCGCCGAGCCCGCTGGCCAGCGCCAGCTCGATGCGCCCCGCCTTGAAGCAGACCTCGACGCGCCCGCGCTCGTCGCCACGCGCGACCGTGAGCACGCCCCATTGCCGCTGCGCCGCCAGGAGGCTGAGCACTTCGGCGAGCGGCACCGAGCGCAGGTTGCCCTCGAGCGCCGGCCCCTCATCCGAGCTGACGGCCGACAGCTCAGGGCCGACAGTCTCCGCATCCACTCGGGCGGCTTCTGTCCTGTCCGCTGTCAACGGTGAGCCGTCAGCCATCGACGGTGGGCTGTCAGCTATCTTGCGATACTTCTCTATCGTGTGCTGCACCACCGCCGTGATCGCTTCCGGCGAAAACGGTTTGGTGATGTAGTCGACGATGCCCATCACCTTGACGAAGCGCTCGCCGACCTGATCGCCCTTGGCGCTCATCAGCACCACCGGCACGTCCTTGAGCTGCGCCGAGTCGTTGAGCGCGCGACAAACCTGATAGCCGTTCATCTTCGGCATCACGAAGTCGAGCAGGATCAGATCGGGGCGGCCGGCGACCGCCTGCGCGATGCCCTCTTCGCCATCGGTCGCGGTGAAGACCTTGAAGCCGGCCTTCGTGAGAACGAGCTGGACGACCTTGAGGATCGTCGGACTATCGTCGATGACGAGAACCTGCTCGCCTGCCACGTTCGCAATCTAACACATGTTTCACTTCTAGTTACGAGCGGCGCCGAATAGATGACGCGACCGGGCGCCGGTGCTACGCTTCTTTCCGCCGTGAGCGCGACTTTCCCTCGCAGTTTCGGGCGTTACACGCTGATCGCCAATCTCGCCCAGGGCGGGATGGGCGCGCTGTACCTCGCCTGTCAGGGCGACCACGGCATGGAGAAGCTGTGCGTCATCAAGACCGTCTTGCCGCATCTGGCGGACAAAGAGTACGTCGCGCGCTTTCGTGACGAGGCGAAGGTCGTCGTCAAGCTGTCGCACGGAAACCTCGTGCCGGTGTTCGACGCGGGCATGGCGGGCGGCATCTCGGGCGTCGAGATGTACCTCGCGATGGACTACGTCGACGGCAAGGACCTGCGCGCGATCTGGAATCGCTGCGCCAAGAAGGGGATCGCCTTTCCCGTCGACGTGGCGGTGTTCATCGCCATGCAGCTGTGCCGCGGGCTGTCGCACGCGCACACGTTCTCGACGATCAAATTGGTTCATCGCGACGTCTCACCGCCCAACGTCCTCTTGTCGTTCTTCGGCGAGGTCAAGCTCACCGACTTCGGCCTGGCCGCCTCGACGCTGAAGACCGAGAAGACGGCGCCCGGCGTGGTCTACGGCAAGGTCAGCTACATGTCGCCGGAGCAGGCGCGCGGCGAGGTGCTCGACGGGCGCACCGACCTCTACGCCGTCGGCATCATCTTGTGGGAGCTGCTCACCGGGCGGCAGCTCTTCCCGCAGTCGGAGACCAACTTGATCGAGCGGGTGCGCGACCCGTCGCTCGAGGCGCCGTCGACCTACGCGCCGCGCGTGCCGCCGGCGCTCGACGCCGTCGTGATGAAGGCGCTGGCCAAGGACAAGACGCTGCGCTTCGCCGACTGCGAGGCGTTCCGCGCGGGGCTGGCCGGCTTTTTGGCGCAGACGGCGCCGACCACCGATTCGGCGCGCGTGGCGTCGTTCCTGAGCCAGCTCTTCGACGACGAGATCGAAGCCGATCGCTCGATGCGCCAGCGCATGCTCGAGGACGCCGGCCACTGGGCCGCCGCCGAAGCGTCGCGCCCCAAGGCGCCGCTGCCCAAGCAGATCGATTCGCAGCCGCACACCGTGTCGCTGCAGCCGAAGAGCGATCCGCAGCCCAAGAGCGACGGGATCATCGGCACGCTCATCGATGGGCGCTATCTCATCAAGCGGCTCATCGGCGAAGGCGGCATGGGGCTCGTGTACGAAGCCGAGCACATGGAGATCGGCCGTCGCGTCGCGGTCAAGGTGTTGCACGCGATGTACACGCGGCAGAACGAGGTGCTGGCGCGCTTCCGCTCCGAGGCGCGCGCCGCCACGCGCATCGGCCATCCGCACATCATCGACGTCTTCGATTCCGGCACCACCGTCGACGGTGCCGTCTACTTCGTCATGGAGTTCCTCGAGGGGCGCGACCTCATGCAGGTCATCGAGGAGGAGGGGCCGCTGACGGCGGCGCGCGCCATCGCGGTGGCGCGGCAGATCTGCCAGGCGCTGCGCGCGGCGCATCAGGCGGGCATCCTGCATCGCGATCTCAAGCCGGAGAACGTGTTCCTCATCAACCGCGAGGGGCACAAAGATTTCGTCAAGGTGCTCGACTTCGGCATCGCCAAGACCATGGAGGCGGCGACCGATCGCGTGGGCCGGCTGACCAGCCCGGGCGTGGCGATGGGGACGCCCGAGTACATGGCGCCCGAGCAGGCCGCCGGGCAGCAGGTCGATGCGCGCGCCGACGTCTACGCGGTGGGCGCCATCTTGTACGAGATGATGTGTGGCCGCCCGCCGCACGAAGGCACCAACATCATGGAGGTGCTGACGCGCAAGGCGACGGTGGCGCCGACGCCGCTCGAGGTGATGCGCCCCGACGTGCCGCGCGATCTCGAGCGGCTCATCATGCGCACGCTCGCCATCTCGCCCGACCTGCGGCCGCAGTCGATGGAGTCGATGGCGCAGGAGCTGGGGCAATTGACCGGCGCCGCCCCGTCGCTGGAGCTGCCGGTGTCGACGACCGATCGCGTGCCGCGACGGAAGACGCCGTACGTGTTCGCGGGTGTGGTGGCGGCCGCCATTGTCGTCGGGATCACGTGGGCGGTCGTGCAGCGGATGGGCGGCGGGCCGACGGCGTCACGGCCGGTGGCCGGCGCGGCGGCGATCGCCCCGGCGGTGGCGCAGCCGGGCTCG
>JAQBQH010000372.1 GCA_028287105.1 Myxococcales bacterium | reverse complement strand
TCATCGCCACCCCGGTTTCCGCCCGTGTCGGCTCGCCCACCCAAGACGACGCGCGCCTGCTGGACCCGGTGCGTCCGCGTACGCAGTTGTCGTTGTTTTAGGCCGAGAGCAGAGAGCAGAGCGCGTCGGCGATTCGAGGAGGCGTGGCGGCGGACGCGGCCTTACGCGTCGCGCTGCGCGCGCCGCACGGGGCCGCTCGGCGTCGCGCTGGCATCGCGCCTGCGGCGCGAGCGCGCTCCGACGCCGCCGCCACGCCTCCTCGAATCGCCTACGCCCGATCGGCTCACTTGCCAGTCAGTCGCCACGAGCTCCGGGTCGCTCCCGGGTCGACCCCCACGCGCCGGCCAGCGCCATTCGTGATAGGGTGCGCGCATGACACGCGCATGGATTCTCTCGTCGCTGCTGGTGACGGGCTGTGGGCTCAAGCTGCACCTGGTCGATGCCAGCGTCCACAAGCCCTCGAACGTGGCCGTCTACTTCAACGTGGTCGATCACAAGGACGTCGGCGTTCCCAACATCACGGCCGACCAGTTCCACATCTACGAGGACGGCAAGCTGGTGTCGCCGTTCGAGTCCAAGCAGACCATCTTGAATCCCGAGGTGGCGGCGGTGCAGTTCACGCTGCTGCTCATGGACATGTCGGGCTCGGTTACGCAGTCGGGGCAGTCCGGCCCGCTCGCCGACGCCGCCAGCGCCTTCTCCGAGCGCGTCTCGAAGACGCAGGAGGTCGCGGTCTACGCCTTCGATGGCGCCAAGGAGATCCATCCCATCGTCGGCTTCACCTCCGGCGGTGGCTCGGTGCAGGGCGGCATCAACGCGCTCCGCTCCTACAAGCCGCGCGATCCGTCGACCAACTTGAATGGCGCAGTCATCGAGGCGCTGGCCGTCCTCTCCAAGCACATGGAGCACGCGCAGCAGCCGCTGCGCTTCGGCACGCTCGTCGTGTTCACCGACGGCACCGACCACGCCCATCGCGTCGCCCGCGCCGACCTCATGCGCGCGCTCGACGACGTCAACGCGCAGATCAGCGTCTTCGTCATCGGCGTCGGCGCCGAGATCGATCCCGGCGAGCTCAAGGCGATCGGCCGCCAGGGCGCCGTGCTGTCGAAGAATCCGGCCGAGGTCAAAGCCGCCTTCGACAAGATCGCCGAGCAGGTCGAGGCCTACACGCGCTCGTTCTACCTCTTCAGCTATTGCTCACCGGCGCGCGCCGGAGAGCACGACGTGCGCATCGAGGCGGACGTCAAAGACCGCGGCAAGGGCAGCCTCGAGTACCACTTCAACGCCATCGGCTTTCAGCCCAACTGCGATCCCAACACCAAGCCCGCGTTCGACGTGCATCACCCGAAGTTCCGCAAGGCGGAGTCGGTGCGCGGAATTCAGCTCACTTCGCGGTGACGGCCGACGACGGGCAGGGCATGTAGACCGACGCCTGCCCGGTCAGCGCCACGTAGACCCTCAGATAGCCCTGATGCGTGTGCACGCCGGTGATCTCGATCTTCGAGACCGCCGCGCGCAGGCAGCCGTGGTTGTCGCCGAACGTCAAATCGGACGAGAGCTTCTTGCGCACCTCGCCGAGGCGGTCGCCGATGTCGAGGTGCAGCGCGTCGCGCGCCTGATCGCGGATCGAGTTGCCGTCGAGCGCCGCCTTGAGCCGCAAAAGAAAGCTCTGGGTCTCGATGGTCGGCTCGAGGTCGGGCACGCGAATCTCGTTGTCGACCACCGTCGGGTGGCCGCTCATGTAGAGGTCGCCGTCGAGCGTGGTGTGGATGCCGTACTTGTCGATCGGGCCCGAGATGTGGAGCTTCAACACCAGCTGATCCTTGGAGGCGTAGATCTCGGGCTTCTCCATGAAGAGCAGCGGGAACTCCTTGGAGAAGAACAATTTGCCGTCGGTGAAGGCGAGCACCATCGCCTTCTGCAGCTCTTCGTAGCGCGCCGCGACCGGGATCGACACCGTGAACGGGCCGGTCGGCAGGGCCGCGACGTTGGCGAGCGGCGGCAGCGTCGGCGCCTCGCTCGGGTAGGTGCAGGGCAGCGTCACCGACGGAGCGACGACGACGGCCAGGTCCTTCTCGATGCCGTCGGCCAGCACCGTGGGACCCGCCTCGATCCCGAGCACCGTCAAGACCGCGCAGCCACGGGCGCCGCCGAGCGGCAGATCGATGGGCCGTGCGATGCGGCCGTGCGCCTCGGCGATGAGCGGCCTGAGGTCGTAAGCGAACTCCTTGAGCTGCGTCGAGATCTGCTCCTTGATGTTGTCGAGCGCGCCGGCGATCGACTGCGCCAGCTTCAAGCGGCGATCGCTCGTGGTCACCTCCACCGTCGGAGATTGCAGGCGCGCGCGGTAGTCGGACGACACCACCGGCTCGGCGGCGATGTCGAGGTCGAGCGGGAAGTCCATGGTCGTGCCGAGCATCTCGACGGTGGCGTCGACGTGCGCGGTCACCGCGATGCGCCCCTGACGGAAGGCGAGGTCGACGGGCTTGCGATTCCAGATGTAGCGATGATCGCTGCCCATCGCGCGGAACACGCCCGAGCCGTTCTTCGGGATCTGCAGGTCGAGCTGCTGCTTGAGCCCGCCCGCCGTGATGGTGGCGTGCACGACCACGCGCGACGGCGCCGGGTCGGCGACCGCCAGACCTGGGACGGCGGGGGGCCGCGGCGGGTAGAGTGCTTGAGTGGCGCCGCCACAACCGGCGACGAGAACGCAGAGGAGCGACCACCGCATGATCGAGAACTGTAGCACGCGGATCTCGCTGACGCTGTCGCCGAGACGGGAGCTGACGATGGCGATGGCGCTGGCGATGGCGATGGCGATGTCGCTGACGATGGCGCTGTCGCTCGCGGGCTGCTGGAACGCCGTCGAGGATGGCTGCCGCGGCTGCGTCGTGGTGAGCGAGCGCGCGCCCGCGCTGCCGCCGATCGCGCCGTCGACGCGCGCCGTCGTGGTGCTCGTGCACGGCGCCTTCGGGTTCGGCGCGGAGTGGCGCCCCGTCGTCGACGCGGTGCGGGCGCGGCCGCGCACCTCGATGGTCGCCTTCGCCTGGAGCGGACCGTGGACCCGCAAGCCGTCGCTGGCGGCAGAGGCGCTCCTCCGAATCGTACAGCACGCCGTCGACACCGCGCCGGCGGACGCGCACGTGCTCATCCTGGCGCACTCGGCCGGCGGGGCGCTCACGTCCTTCGTCGGCGAGCGCCTTCGCGTCCCCGCGGGAAAGCGGGTCCAGATTGCGAGCATTGCGCCTCCCGAGGGCATGAACCTGTCGCCCTACAAACCGGAGGGCCGCGTCAACACGCCGCTCGGGATGGCCATCGGCGGCGACCAGCCGCCGCTTGGCCCGATCGCGCCCGGCGTCGACTATCTCGAGTACGCGACCGCCGATGCGCCGGCGCACCCGACAGCGGGGCGCCCGGGCGTGCGCCGCATCTGGCTCGGTGCGCGCGTCGGGCACAACGAGTCGGTGGCGCTCGCCGCGCTGCCGCTCGTACGCGGCCTGTAGACCGGCGCACTTCGCGCGCGGCCAGATCGCGACAGGCCCGCTGGCTGCTCCTCGACTGCGACAACGGCTGCGACGCTACGACGACCCCGGCGCACTGCAAGTAAGCGTCGTCGGTATTCGGTATCATCCGCCCATGGACTTTCAGGCGCGGACTGCCACGCTCGCCGATGCTCCGGCGATCCTCGAGATGATGGAGCACTTCAATCAGCACGAAGCCATCCGCTTCGATCGCGAGAGCTTCGCGCCGCGCCTGGCGACGCTCATCGCCGACCCGTCGCTCGGCGGCGTGCTCTTCTTCACCACCGACGGCGAGGCCGCCGGCTACGCCATCGTCACCTTCGGCTACGATCTCGAGTACGGCGGCCGCGACGCCTTTCTGACCGAGCTCTGGATCGTCGCCGCCCGGCGCGGCCACGGCGCCGGCAAGCGCGGCCTCGCCGCCGCCGAAGCCTTCGCCAAGGGCGGCGGCGCCCACGCGCTGCACCTCCTCGTGCGCCACGACAACGACGCCGCCCGCGCGCTCTACGACCGCAGCGGCTACGAAGCCGAGCCGCGCGTCGTCATGACCAAGTCGCTCTAGAACCCGAGACGGGCGAGGCGCGATTCGGCGCCGAACGTGGCGCCGTCGAGGACGGTGGCGCAGTCGAGCGTCGCGCTCACGCGCACGACGGTACGGCCGTTGACGCCGGCGCCGTCGCAGAGCGCGAAGAAGCCGGCGTCGTTCGTCGGATCGGGGACCACGTGAAGCAGCGTCGTGCAGCCGCTGTTGCACTTGACCGGCCCGCCCATCGTCGACGGTCCGCTGCCGCTGTCGCTTGAATAGCGGATCGCGCCCATGTTGTCGGCGTCGAACCAGGCCACGCGCTTCGTCGTGCCGGACGTGACGGCGAAGATCGACTGCAGGTACCCCATGTAGCTGCCGACGTACTGCGTCTTGGTATTGTTGAACGGGTCCACGTCCCAGGCTGCCGCCGGGAAGCTCGAGTCGAGCGCCAAGAAATGCGAGGGCGCGCTCGGGTTCGCGGTCATGCTGAGGATCCCGAGGCTGAGGGTGACCCCGGTGCAGCCGCTGCCCTGGATGCACCACGGCATCATCGCCGCCGGGACCGCCGTGCCGGTCGCGTCGTAGGCGTCGATCTCGCGGATCGACGACGGGTTCCCGGACGGGCCATAGGCGGCGGCGATGATCGGCGTGCCGCTCGGGGTCTGCATGGCCCAGGCGTCGATGGGCAGCCAGGTCGTCTGCGGCGGTGCAGGCTTCGACCAGCGCAGCGAGTCCGAGACCGGGTCGATGACGTCGACGCTGTCCCGCGTCACCGCCGCCACGCCGCCGGCGAACGAGGCGACCGCCAGCGGCTGCGGCGCCACCAGTCCCTGCGCGCGCAGCGTCGGGCACGGCGTCGCGCCGGCCGCCGTCAGCGAGAGGCGCGCGATCCGTCCGCCGGCCGTGTCGCCGTTGTGCAGATTCTCCACGGCGACGAGCAGCACCGGCTCTGCGCAGCTGCCGCTGTTGCCCGCCAGATCGCCGCCGCCCCCGCCACCCGCGCCGCCGCCACCCGCCATGTCGCCGTTGGCGCTCAGGTCATCGACGGATCCGTCGCCGCTGCCCACGGCATGAAAACCGCAGCCCGCCACCCACGAGGCGAACGATAGGATCACCAGCCGACGCACCAAAAGCAGTATACGCTGGGATTCGTCATGTCCGTCCCGACCCTGTTCCTCATCACGCGAACCCTCATTTTCCTCGCCACCTCCGACCAGCACGGCCACGTCGAGCAGTCGCCGCTCCTGGGCCACTACTTCGCCGAAGAGCGGCACAAGGCGCCCAACCGCGTCGTCGTCGTCGACGGGGGAGACCTCTTTCAGGGGACCCTCGCGTCGAACCTGCACGAGGGCGCCGCCATGGTCCAGGCGATGAACGCCCTCGGCTATAGCGCCGCCGCCGTCGGCAACCACGAGTTCGACTTCGGGCCGGTCGGCCTGCATTCGACCCCGCAAGAGGCCGGCGAGGATCCGCGCGGCGCCCTCAACGCGCGCGCCGCCGAGGCCAAGTTTCCGTTTCTCTCGGCCAACCTCGTCGATGCGACGACAGGCAAACCGATCTTCAAGCCGTTCACCGTCGTCACCGTCGACGGCGTCAAGGTGGGCATCGTCGGCGGCACCACCGAGGACATCTTCCGCACCACGAACAAGAAGAACCTGGTCGGTCTCAAGCTCATGCCGCTCGGCGTCGCCGTCGGAGATGCGGCCGTGCAGGCGCGCAAGGCCGGCGCCACGGTCGTGGTCGCGGTGGTGCACGCGGGCGGCAACTGCCCGCGTTCGGGCGTGCTCACCGAGGCCTCGCCGCGCGACCTACGCGGCTGCGAGGGCGACTCCGATTCGTTCCGCCTCGCGCGCGAGCTGGCGGCGCGCAAGGACGGCGGGCGAGTGGAGGCGATCTTCGGCGGCCACACGCACCAGGGCGTCACCGCCGTCGTCGACGGAGTTCCGGTCCTACAGTCCTATGACAAGGGCAAGGCCTTCTCCAAGCTGGAGCTGGAGGTCGACGACAAGGGCAAGCCGACCGGCCACTTCGTGGCGCACGCGCCCGAGCGGGTGCAAGACCTCGCCGGCGATCCGGCGGTGCAGGCCGTGGTCGCGCCGGCGCTCGCGGAGGTCGACGCGATGCGCGCCAAGAAGATCGGCGTCTTTTTGCCGGCCGTGTTCAAGCGCGCCTATCGCGCCGAGTCGCCGCTCGGCAACATGGTGGCCGACGCCATCCGCGTCTCGACCAACGCCGACGTCGGGCTGACCAACGGCGGCGGGCTGCGCGCCGATCTGCCGGCGGGCGATCTGACCTACGGCCAGCTCTTCGAGGCGCTGCCGTTCGACAACCGGCTGGCGACGTTGAAGGTGACCGCGGGCGTGCTCAAGCAGCTCCTCCGCACCAACCTCGGGCACGACAAGGGCATCCTGTCGGTCTCCGGGATCAAGGTGCGCGCGCGCTGCGCCGGCCCGTCGCTGGCGGTGGACCTCCTGCGCGCCGACGGCAAACCGCTCGCCGACGATGTCATGCTCACCGTCGGCACCACCGATTTCCTGGCCAACGGCGGCGACGACTTCGGGCCGACGGTGGTGGAGCACCCGCCGATCTTCATCGAGAGCGAGCCCATCCGCGACGTGATCGCGCTCATGTTGCGCAAGCGCGCCGACGCCAAGATGAAGCAGCTCTCGGCCGCCGACTGGTTCGACACCGTCCACCGCCGCATCGAGATGCCGACGCCGAAGCCGGTCGTCTGTAAGTAGGGAGCTTCCAGCGCGAGTCGCCTAGCGCGGCGGCGTCAGCATGAACGGATAGCTGACGACCGCCATCTGGGCGGAGGAGGGGAACTCCCAGCGGCGCACCGCCTCGGCGATGCACTGCTCCGCGCCGCGATCGCCGAGCGATGACTCGATGACCGACGAGCCCAGCACGCGCCCGGTGTTGGCGATGGTGAACTGCGTGACGATGCGGCCGGTCAGCTCGGGCTTGGCGACGAGCGCGCGTTCGTAGCAGTAGCGCACCTCGTTGCGGTGCTGACGCACGATGCGACGCACGATCTCCTTGTCGAGACAGCTGGCGTTGAGGCCGCACTTGACGTTGACGGGGCCGGGGACGATGTCGGGCGCCTTGGCGTGGTGCTCGAGATCGTCGACGGGGGCGGAGCGCGCGTAGCTCTTGTCGCCCGCTTTGCAGCCGGGGCAGAGCCCGACGGTGCCGAGCGGGCCGGAGCCGATGGTGCCCGGCTTGTCGCCGTCGCCGCCGTGACCGGGGCCGACGAACGAGCTACCGGTGCCGTAGCCGTCGTGCAGCTCGGTCGCCTCGAGCCCATCGAGCGCCTGCTGCGCGCCGTCGCCGAGTGGGCTCGACGGCCCGAACACGGAGCCCACGTGCGAGCCGCCCTGGTCGCGCAGGAGGCCGATGATGCCGCTGGTGCTGGCGGCGATCTGCGCGACGGCGAGCCGCTTTTCGCGCGACACCGGGCCGGGCAGCTTCAAGATGCCGTTGCGGTGCGTGGCGTTCGGTTTGCCCAGTCTCCCCGACGGGCCGGCGCTGGCGGCGCCCGGCGAACCACCGTCTTTCGGGTTGCCCGGCAGGCGCCGCGGCGGCGGCTCGACGGGCGGCGTGATGACGAAGCGCGCGTAGTGGTCGTTGTGCAAGAGGTCGAGCGACAGCGCCTGCCCCTCGGGCGGAATGGCGAAGACGAGCAGGAGGAACGCCGACACCACGAGGCTGGTGCCGCCGAGGTAGACCTCGCGCGACCAGTCGATGGCGAACGGACGCGGCTGTCTCCGCGGCGCCGGCACGTTGGCGACGTGGAAGGTGGCGTTGCCCAGCGTGACCGTCGCGCGAGCGCCCGCGGTCAGCCGCTGCGCGCGCGCGCCAGCGACGAGCGACGACGCGCGCGTGAGCGATTCGAGCGGGCGCCGCTGCCCGTCGACGGTGACGTGGCCGACCATGGTGTCGGCGACCGTGAGCTCGAAGTCGCCCGCTTCGTCGACGCGCACGAGCGGGAAGCGCGGCAGCGGCACGGCGCCGGGCGCGACCGCGAAGTCGGCGTGCGCGTGGCCACCGATGGTGTAGTCGCGCGCCACACGATCGGCGCGGCGATCGAGCCCGCGCAGGAGCGCCCACGTTCCGCCGATCAAGCAGCCGATCACGACCGCGTCGATGCCGCGCCCGAGCCGCGCGCCGGCATAGGCGGAGACGAACGCGACCGCCGCCACCGCCATCAGCGCCACACCGCCACCGACGAGAAACTGCGTCGGTCGCGGATCGAGCTCACGCGCGCTGAGATGCGTGACTGCGACGATGGCGCCGTCGAACTGCGCCACGACTTCGATCGCCTGACTGCCTTCGATCTCGATCGCGTCCATGTACAAATCGACACCAGACGCAAAGCGAAAGTTCCGCGCGAGCGCGGTCGCTACATGTTGATGCGCTTTCGTCGCACCGGAATCTCCTGCACCGAGCCGTCCTTACGTCGCACCGTCAAAATCACGATCGTGTCTTCGGGGCCGCGGATCAACTGGATGCCATCGACGAAGCCGCTGTTCTCGACGCGCTGTCCATCCACGGCGAGGATGACGTCGCCCGCTTCGAGGCCGGCCTCGGCCGCGCCGCCGCCGGGGATGACTCCGTTGATGCGCATGCCTTCGGCGGTGGCGGAGAGCTGCGCCGCTATTCCGGTGAGCTCGGTCTTGGGCTCCTCGCCGGGCGCCGTCGGCTTCAGATCGATCGTGAGCGGACCGACCTCGCCTTCGGACGGAACCGCGATCCCGCTCAAGATGCGGCCGTCGTGATGCGCCGCCTGCACGCTGAGCGAGTGGCGACCGGGCGCGAGCCCTTCGACCGCGAAGCTGCCGTCGGCGGTGGAGACCACCTCGGACGCGAGCGTGATGCCGTCTCCGACGGCGTCGCCCTCCTGCACGACGTGCGCGCCACCGAGCGGGCGCGCGCTGCCGCGCTCGACGACGCGGCCGAAGACGCGACTGCCGCCGCGCAGCACGAAGTCGATGGTGGCACCCTCGTCGCCGAGCTCCACGTTCTGCCACGGCGTCCGCGCGAAGCCGCGCGCCGCGGCCGCGATCTCGTACTTCCCCGGCGCGAGCGGCAGCTCGTAGTGCCCTTGCGAATCGATCACGGTGGCCCGCTCTTCGGGCCCACGCCCGAGCAGCCCCTCGCGCAGCCGCGCCACGACGCTGAACGCGATCACCGGCTTGCCGCTGGCGTCGCGCACGTTGCCGCGGAGGGTCGCCGTCGCTGCGCCGAGCCGCAGCTCGACGTCGCGGCTGCCGGCGCGCACCTCGCGCTTGACCACGCCCGCCTTGCCGCGCGACTGCGCGCGCAGCGTGTAGACGCCGTCGTCGAGCTGCGCGAGCGTGAAGCCGCCGTCGGCCTGGCAGAGGGTCTGCGCGCCGGGCAGCGGCGCCTTGTCGAAGGGCACCTGCGCGTCGGCCTCGACGAGCGCCCCGTCGACCGGCTGCCCCGTGGCGTCGACGACGCGCCCGCTGATGGCGAGCCGCGGCCGATCGCCGCCGGCCGCGAGCCTGAGCACCAGCCGGCCGCTCTCGAGCGCCACCAGCCCGACGAACGCGCGCGCGCTGACATATCCGGCACGGCGCGCCTCGACCACCTCGAGCGGCTGCTCCTCGACGGTGACCTCGCCCTTGTCGTCGGTGACGAAGAGCCGCGCGTCGGCCGCGCCGCGCCGCTCCTCGAACGCGCGCACCTCGGCGGCTGCGAGCGGCTTGCCCTTTTCGTCCTGCACCACGACGGTGAGCTTGGTGGCCGGCGTGAGATACACCGTGACGTCGTCGAGCTTGACGCGCGCGCGCGCCCACACGGTGACGGGGCTGTGCCCATAGAGCGGCGCGAACGGCACGAATCCGCGGGCCGCGGCCGCGGTCAGCTCGTACGCGCCGGGGGACACCGCGGTCACGTGAAAGCGCCCGTCGTCGTCGCTCTCCGCCGACAGCGCCGTCCCTCCGTGCAGGAACGTCAGCGCCGCGTGCGCGATGGGCTTACCGCCATCACTGGATACGACCCGCCCGCCGAACTCGCCCGCCGTCGCGGTCGCGTCCTCCGACGTCGTCGCCGCCGGCAGACGTAGCGGCGTCGCCGTGCGCAGACGCGCGCGTGCGTGGGCGCTCGCGCTCTCGTTTGCAGAGTCTGTCGACGACGAGGAGCCCGCCGCGGCCGACGACGGTCGACGGCGCGCGACGTAGAAGAGCGCCACCGCGATCGCCACCGCGACCAGCGCCGCCGCGACCGCCCAGCGCTTCATGGCTATTGATAGAGGAAGACGACTTCGACGCGGTTGTTCAGCGCGCGCCCGCCGGCGGTCTTGTTGTCGCTGACCGGCTCTTCGGCGCCATTGCCGCTCACGACCATGCGCTTGGCCTCGACGCCGCGCGACACCAGCGCCGAGTAGACCGCGGTCGCCCGCGCCTGCGACAGCGCCAGCAGCTGGTCGCGCCGCCCGCGATTGTCGCTGTAGCCGACGACCAGCACGTTGTAGGTCGGATACTTCTTCATCACCGCCGCGAGCTGGTCGATGACGGTGTCATTGCCGGGCGTCATCACCGTCGACTTGCGCGTGAACAGCCCGCGCAGCGGCACCGCCGCACGCTGCACGTCGCCGCGCCTATCGAGCCGCACCTGCACGCCCGGGATCCCGCTCAGATCGCGCGCCAGCGCCTCGTTGCGCGCCTGCGACGACTTCGACGACTCCGACGACTCGTAGGTCGGCTTGGCCGCCTGCGTCGCGCGGTTGGCCTGATCCGCCGCCGCGTCCGCCGTCTGTCCCGCCATCGCGTAGTCGCCCGCCTTGAGCTGCGCCTGCGCGCGTGCCAGCGAATCCTGCGCCGACAGGAACTCCACCTTGGCGTACTCCGCCGCCTTGACCTGCTCGGCGTTCTTGAGCGCGATCTCCGCCGCCGCGACCTTGTCGCGCGCCTTGCCCAGCGCATCGCGCGACGCCAGCTCGCGCTGCATCTTCTCCTGCTGCACGGCCGCCTGCGACGAGGTGTCCTTGAGCCGCTGCAGGAGCGCAATCTGCTCCTGCGTCGCGGTCAGGTCCTTGTTCACGCGCGAGTACTCGTCCTCGACGGTGCGCAGCTCTTGCCCAGCCTTGTCGGCGCGCGCCTTGGACTGGTCGTACTCGACCAGCGCCAGCGCCGTCTTGAGCTTGATCTGGCCCATGAGCGCATCGCGCCGCGAGTCCTCGAGGTCGTTGTCACGCCACTCTTCCTGCGACTTCGAGAAGAGCCGCTCCGCCTCGGCCACCAGATCGGGCGAGCGCCGCTGCGCCGCCTGATAGTTCGCCGACTGCTTGATCTTCTCGAACGCCTCCAGCTCGTTCGGCTTCGGCGGCGTCGCGCAGGCGGCGAAAGCCAGCCCGAATCCCACGACACCCACAGCCCAACCGCCGGCTCGCAACGTCTTCGCAGTCCTCATTTGTTCGTCATCTCCAGCGCCTTCTTCGTCGACTGCGCGTCGAGCAGCGACTTGCGCGTCCGCTCGATCTTCTCGCGCGTGGAGCGCACCTGCGCGTCGCGATCATTGGCGTACGCCGTCATCTTGCCGGCCGTGATGCGCTGCCGGATCAGCTCCGCCTGCGCGATGCACCGATCGACCACCTCGCGCACGCGCTTGTATTCTTCTTTCGAATACTGCGACCAGGCTTCGTCCAGCCACGACCGCAAGAGGGTGACGTCGTCGGTGACCATGTGGCGGTCGTCGAGCCGCTCGAGGTCCGAGACCGCGGCCCGCTGCGACTCGATCTGCCGCTTCAGGTCGTCGGCTTCTTGATTGGCCAGGGCCTGACCCCCGCACAACAGGAGGAGGGCCACCACCCCATAGCTGACTACGCGTGATGGTTTCATGGTACGAGAGCTTCCTTCGAATGGACGCGCGGCGTCAAGGAGTCATCGCCACCGCGGTCAGCGTCGGCCGACTGCACATCGTGGCCATCGCCGCGCTCGGCTGCTTTACGTTCGGCTGGCTCCTCACCGGCCACCATCCGTGGGCCGTCACCGTCGTGTGCGCGGTCGACTGGTTCCTCGTCAACCTGCTCAACCGCGTCGTCGATCTGCAAGAGGACCGCGCCAACGCCATCACCGGCACCGACTTCGTGGCCCGCCACCGACGGGCAATCCTCTATTTCGGCTTCTTCGTCCTCGGCCTCTCACTGATCCTGTTCGTCCCCTTCGCGCCCTACGTCGTGCCGTTCCGCCTCGGCTTCCACCTGCTCGGCTTCGCCTACAACTGGCCGCTCTTCGGCGCGCGTCGCGTCAAGCAGCTCTACTTCTGGAAGAACTGCGCCTCGGCCACCGGCTTTCTCCTCACCGTCTTCGCCTATCCGCTGGCCTGGACGCGCGGCCAGCTCGGCTTCGGCATCAGCTGGTCTACCGTCGCTGCGACCGCCGTCTTCTTCTTCCTCTTCGAGCTCTCCTACGAGGTCATCTACGATCTCCGCGACGCCCCCGGCGACGCGCGCGCCGAGGTCCGCACCTACCCGGTCGTGCACGGCGAGGCGGGCGCGGCGCGCATCATCGACGCCCTCTGCCTCTCGGCGCTGGGGATCCTCGTCGCCGCGTGGCTGGTGCACGTGGTGCCGTGGCGTATCTGCATCCTCGGGGTCGGCCCGCTCGCGCAGCTCTACCTCTATAAGAGGATATTGAAGCGCGGCATCACCTCGGCCGACTGCATCAACCTGACCTGGCTCGGCGTCGCGCTCCTGGTCGCCTATCACGGCTGGGTGCTCGCCGGTCTGCCCGGCGTCGTCTGATGCTTCTCCTCGAGCTCAGCTGCGCCGCCATCGTCGCGCTCTACGCGGCGCTGCGCCGCGACGCCCTCCCGTCGCTGCTCCTCCTCGCCCTGGCCGGCTTCGTCGGCGAGGACTCGGTCATCCGCGCCTACGGCTTCTACTTCTATAGTCCCGCCTGGCATCTCTTCGTCGATCGCGTGCCGCTCCTCATCATTCTCATCTGGCCGGTCGTGATCCACTCCGCCTGGCGACTCGGCCACGCCATCGCTCCGGCGCGCGCGTCGCTCCTCGGTGCCGCCATCGTCCTCGCCGACGCGTCGCTCATCGAGCCGATCGCGGTTCACGCGCGCCTGTGGACCTGGACCGAGCCCGGCCTCTTCGCCGTCCCGCCCATCGGCATATTCGGTTGGGCCTATTTTGCCGGCGTCGCCATGGTCTGCCTCGAACGCGTCCGCGCCACCGCTGCCATCGTGGTGGCGCCATTCGTCACGCACGGGCTCCTCCTGGCCAGCTGGTGGATCGTATTTCGCCCGCTATCGCGAACCCTGCCGCCCTGGCCGTTCGTCGCCGCCATCTGGGCGGTCGGCGCATGGGTGGGCATCGTCATTTTCCGCCATCGGGTCTCACGCCGCGTGCCTACCCCCGACCTTTTGTTGCGCGCTCCGGGAGCGCTCTTCTTCTTCGCGCTCCTCGGCATTTACGGACGAGATTTGCCGTCGCTGTGCGTGTGGTCGCTCGCGTTCGCGCCACCGTACATCGCGCTCTTCATCAGGTAAGATAGAGAGCCTGAAATGCGCCTTCCCACCTCCATCGCACTCGCGAGCGTCGTCGTTCTCGTTTCCGCAGCGCTGCACGCGCAACCTCCGGCGTCGCCGCAGCTGCCCGATCCGCTGACGCTCGAGCAGTCGCTGCAGATCTTCCGTCAGCGCGGCTTCGATCTATTGCTCGCCGATGCCGCCGTCCTCGGCGCCGAAGGCGACGTCAAGGTCGCGGGCGCCGTGCCCAATCCCAATTTCCAGCTCTGGGGATCGTGGACGTCGGCGACGAATCCGCCCAACTCGCCGTGGGGCGTCACCGCCGGCCTCGGCGACTCCAATGCGCTCGAGGATTCGCTCTCGGGCAAGCGCTGGCTGCGGCTCAAGGTCGCGCGCGCCGCGCTCGCCGCCGCGCGCATGAACCGCTCGGACGCGCAGCGCACGCTCGAGCTGGAGGTCAAGACCGCGTACATCCAGGCGGTGCTGGCGCGCGACAGCCTCGACTTCGCGCTGCAGGTGCAGGGCGGCGCCAACCAGATCTTCCAGCTCAACCAGACCCGCTACAACGCCGGCGCCATCAGCGAGGCGGAGCTGGCCAAGATCGAGACCGCCAAGCTGCAAGCCGATCAGGCCGTCGACGTCTCGACGCAGGCGTTGCGCGCGGCCAAGCTGCAGCTCGCATTTTTTCTCGGCGTGCGCGGCAGCGTGCCCGACTTCCACGTCGATCAAGATCTCCCGCGCTTCGTCATTCCTCCGTCGCTGGCGAACGCGACGGCCGCCACGCTCCTCGACGAAGCGGTCCAGCATCGCCCCGATCTGCGCGCCGCCGAGCATCAGCGTGCGCGCGCCGAGGCGGCCATCGCGCTGGCGCGACGCGATCGCTTCCCCGACATCAGCCTCAATCTGCAGTATCAGCAGCAGGCCGGCTTCAACGCCTCGGCCGCGCAGCCACCGACGGTGTCGTTGGGGCTCATGGGCACCTTGCCGCTGTTCTACTTCCAGCGCGGCGAGATCCTGCGCGCCGAAGCGGAGCTGCGCGCGCAGCAGCTGCAGCGCGGCAAGCTCGAGGCGCAGCTCAGCTCGGACGTCGAGAGCGCCTTCAACGCCTTCGCCTCCACGCGCAAGCTCGTCGAGCGCATGGAGTCGCGCCTGCTCGATCGCTCGCGTCGTGCGCGCGATCTCGTGTCGCTGCAATATCAGAAGGGTGCCGCGTCGCTGTTGGAATATCTCGACGCCCAACGGACATACATCGCCAACAACGTCGATTATCTACAAGAGCTGGCGAGCTACTGGACGGCCGTCTACCAATTGGAAGCGGCCGTCGGAATGGACCTACGATGAATCGGATTTTCCTCGGTGCCCTCATTTGCGGCGGTGCCCTGGCGTTCAGCTGTCATCACTCCTCGAGCGCCGCGACCCAGCCGCAGCCGCCCGCGGGCGAAGCGTGGCTCTCTCCGCAGCAGGTCAAGAACGCCAACCTCAAGGTCGGGCCCGTCGTCGATCAAGACGTCGGCGGCGCCGTCGTCACCAGCGGCAAGGTGACCTTCGACGATCTGCGGGTCTCGCACGTCTTTTCGCCGGTCACCGGTCGGCTCGTGAAGATCGACGCGCAGCCGGGACAGCGCGTGAAGAAGGGCGCGGCGCTGGCGACCATCGAATCGCCCGACGTCGGCAACGCGTTCTCCGATCTGGCCAAGGCGCACGCCGAGCAGAGCGCCGCCGAGCATGACTACAAGCGCCAGAAGGAGCTGTTCGACGCCCACGCCGCCTCGCAAAAAGACTTCGAGCAGGCGCAGGACAACTGGCAGAAGGCCAAGGCCGAGCTGTCGCGCGCCCAGAAAAAGGCGCAGCTGCTGTCGCGCGGCAACGCCGACTCGGTCACGCAGGAGTACACGCTGCGCGCGCCCATCGACGGCGAGGTCATCACGCGCAACGTGACGCCGGGCATGGAGGTCGTGGGGCAGTACTCGCAGGGCAACGCGCTCGAGCTGTTCACCATCGGTGAGCTCGACCACGTCTGGGTCCTGGCCGACGTCTTCGAGATGGATCTCGGCCGCATCAAGAAGGGCGCGCGCGCCAACGTGCGCGTGGTGACCTATCCGACCCGCATGTTCGAGGGCGTGGTCGACTACGTCTCGGGGCAGCTCGACCCCAACACGCGCACGGCCAAGGTGCGCTGCACCATCGCCAACCCCGACCGCGACTTGAAGCCCGAGATGTACGCGACGGTGTCGGTCTCCGTCGCCGAGCGCAAGGCGCTGGCCATCCCGCGCTCGGCCATGCTGCGCCTCGGCGATCAGACCGTCGTCTTCGTCGAGACCGGCGCCTCGCCCAACGGGCTCATCCGCTTCGAGCGCCGCCCCGTCGCCGTCGACGAGGACGAAGGCGGCGACTACATGCCGGTCACGCACGGCCTCGAGCGCGGCGAAAAGATCGTCACCTCGGGGGCGATCCTGCTCGCCGGAATGCTCTAGGAGGCCGTCGTGATCTCGCGCCTCGTCGCGCTCGCGCTCAAGATGCCGGCCATCGTCGGCGTGCTGGCGGTCTGCACGCTCCTCGGTGGGCTCTATTGCTACGACAACCTCGACATCGAGGCCTACCCGAACCCGGTAGCGCCCATGATCGAGCTCATCACGCAGCCCAACGGCTGGTCGGCGGAGGAGGTCGAGCGCTACGTCACCGTCCCGCTCGAGATCGGCCTCTCGGGCATGCTCCACCTCGATCACGTGCGCTCGCAGTCGCTGTTCGGCCTCTCCGACGTGAAGTGCTACTTCACCTGGGACATCTCCTATAAGGATGCGCGCCAGGAGGTGATCAACCGGCTGCAGTTCATCCAGCTGCCGCCGGGGATGCAGGCGACGCTGTCGCCGTGGAACGCGATCGGCGAGGTCTATCGCTATCGGGTCGTCGGCAAGGGCTACTCGCTCACCGACTTGAAAACGGCGCAGGACTGGATCCTGGAGAAGCAGTTCCGCCAGGTGCCGGGCGTCATCGACGTCGTCGGCTTCGGCGGCTTCTCGAAGGAGTATCACGTCGAGGTCGACCCCTATCAGCTCAAGGGGCAGAACCTGACGCTCAAGCAGCTCATCGACGCGCTCGGCAACGCCAACCAGAACGTCGGCGGGCAGCGCATCACCCTCGGCGAGCAGTCGTTCAACGTGCGCGGCATCGGGCTCATCCGCGGGCTCCGCGACATCGGCAACGTCGTCGTCGCCGAGATCAAGGGCGTGCCGGTGCGCGTGCAAGACGTCGCGCGCGTGCTGGTCGGCTACTCGCCGCGTCTCGGCATCGTCGGCAAAGATCTGGAGCCCGACATCGTGCAGGGCGTGGTGCTCATGCGCTACGGCGGCGAGTCGCTCAAGGTGATCGAGGGCATCCACGAGCGCGTCGACTACATCCGCAAGTATCGCCTGCTGCCGCCGGGCATGGACATCGAGCCCTACTACGATCGCGCCAAGCTGGTGAAGCTGACCACGCACACGGTCATCGAGAACCTGATCGTCGGCATGCTGCTCGTCACCATCATGCTGTGGATGTTCCTCGGCCACACGCGCGCGGCGCTCATCACGGCGATCAATATTCCGCTCGCGCTCATGATGGCGTTCATCGGCATGGTCGTCACCGACACGCCGGCCAACTTGATCTCGCTCGGCGCGGTCGACTTCGGCATCGTCGTCGACTCGACCGTCATCATGGTCGAGAACATCTTCCGGCACCTCGGTCCCGACGGGAAGGGCAACGTCGAGGATCGCATCCTGGCGGCGGCCAAAGAGGTCGCGCCGGCGATGCTGTTCTCGACGCTGATCATCGGCACCGCGTTCATCCCGCTCTTCACGCTGACCGGCGTGGCCGGCGTCATCTTCTCTCCCATGGCGCACACCTACGCCTTCGCCATCGGCGGCGCCATGCTCCTGGCCGTCACGTTGACGCCGGTCTTGGCGTCGCGCGGCCTCAAGCTCATGGTCGAGGGCCACGAGGAAGCGAACTGGCTCATGCGCGCGCTCAACAAGCTCTACGTGCCGCTGTTCGAGTTCGCCGTGAAGCGGCGCGCCGCGGCGCTCATGATCGCGGTGACACCGCTCATCGTCGTCTTCGCGGTGTCGTCGGCGATGGGGCGCGAGTTCATGCCCAAGCTCGAGGAGGGCAACTTCTGGATCCGTGCCACGCTGCCGACCTCGATTTCGCTCGAGCAGACGGCGAAGTACGTCGGCCGCATGCGCGCCATCCTGCTCGGCTGTCCCGAGGCGGCCTCGGAAGAGGGTGGCCGCTGCGACGACCAGCATCGGACGCGCCCCGAGATCACGACCGTGGTGTCGCAGCTGGGGCGGCCCGACGACGGCACCGACGTCAGCGGCTTCTACAATGTCGAGCTCTTCGCGCCGCTCAAGCCCAACTCGGAGTGGCGCCGCGGCGTCACCAAGGAGGGGATGACCGACGAGCTGTCGAAGGAGATGCGGCAGGCGTTTCCCGGTGTGGTCTTCAACTTCTCGCAGATGATCAGCGACAACGTCGAAGAGGCGATGTCGGGCGTCAAGGGCGAGAACACGGTCAAGGTCATCGGGCCCGACCTCCGGGTCAACGAAGCCAAGGGCGCCGAGATCGAGGACATCCTCGCCACCGTCAAGGGCATCGAGGACCTCGGCATGTTCCACTCGCTCGGGCAGCCGAACGTGCGCATCACGCCCGACCGCGTGCAGTGCGGACGCTACGGCCTCAACGTCGGCGACGTCGAGCAGGTGGTCGAGGCGGCCATCGGCGGGCGGTCGGTGACGGAGGTCTACGAAGGCGAGAAGCACTTCAACCTGACCGTGCGCTGGGCGCCGGCGTTCCGCAAAGACCTGAATACGATCCGCAACATTCTCGTAGCGACGCCCGACGGCAATCAGGTGCCGCTCGGACAGCTGGCGCAGATCGTCGCCGAGGAGGGCCCGTCGCTCGTCTATCGCGAGGACCTGCGCCGCTATTCGCCGGTCACCTTCTCGGTGCGCGGTCGCGATCTGTCGTCGACGATCGCCGAAGCCCAGGACCTCGTGGCCAAGAAGGTGAAGCTGCCCTACGACACGCACCTCGAATGGGCCGGGGAGATCAATCAGCTCAACGAGACCACCAGCCGCTTGATGATCATCATTCCGCTGACGCTGCTCTTGATCGCGTTCCTCGTCTATTCGTCGGTGAAGAACTGGAAGGACATGGTCGTGGTGCTGGCGGGCATCCCGTGCGCGTGCTCCGGTGGTGTCCTGGCGCTCTTGGTGACGCATACGACCTTCTCGATCTCGGCGGCGATGGGCTTCATCTCGATCTTCGGCGTCGCGATCCAGGATGCGTTGATCGTGGTGCCGTATGCGCAGCGGCTGTGGCGGGAGGGCGCCGATCTGGAGGAGGGTGCGCTGCTCGCGGCGGAGCGCGGGCTCCGGCCGGTGCTCATGACTACGTTCGTGGCGATGATCGGACTCCTGCCGGCGGCGCTGTCGCATGGCATCGGCTCGGAGACGCAGAAGCCGCTGGCCATCGTGGTCATCGGCGGCGCGCTCATGCTGGCAATCCTGCCGCGACTGCTCCAGCCCGCGCTCCTGGTGCTGTTGCATCGCGGCGAGGCGCGCTGGTCGGCCAAGTAGACAGCTAGTATGCTCGCCTCGTGAGGCCGGCGCGCGATCGCCGTTTCCTGGCGCCGCTGCTCGACGCGGCGGCCCCGATCGATCTGCGCATCCTCGGCCGCACCATCCTGCACGCGGCGGTGGTCGGTCTCGGCGCCGGCGTCATCGGCGCCATCTTCTTCGTCTGCCTCGAGTTCGTGCAGCGCCTGCTGCTCGAGGATCTGTGCGGCTACATTCCCCTGCGCGCGCACGGCGAGGCGCTCTTTCCGCTGCGCCAGCTGCATCACTATCGCTGGTACCTCCTCATGCTGATGCCGGCGGTGGGGGCGCTCGCCTCGGGGCTCTTGACGACGCTGGCGCCCGAGACGCGCGGCGGCGGCGGCGACGCGATGATCGACGCCTTCCATCACGGCGGCGGCTCGATTCGCCGGCGGGTCATCTGGATCAAGGCGCTGGCGTCGGTGCTCACGCTCGGGGCCGGCGGCGCGGGCGGGCGCGAAGGCCCGACGATGCTCATCGGCGGCGCGCTCGGTGCCAACGTCGGGCGCTGGCTCGGCGTGAGCGAGCGCGAGCGGCGCATCCTCCTCGTCGCCGGCGTCGCGGCCGGCATCGCCGCGGTGTTCCGCACGCCGCTCGGCGCGGCGCTGCTGGCGGCCGAGGTGCTCTACCGCGACGACTTCGAGTCGGACGCGCTCATCCCCGGCGTCCTGGCCAGCGTCATCGCCTACTCGGTCGTGATCTCGGTCTTCGGCGAGTCGACGCTGTTCGCGCATGCGCCGCGCTATCCGTTCGTACCGGCGCATCTGCCGCTCTACGGCGCCATGGCCATCGGGGTCTCGATCGTCGCGGTCGTCTTCCTGTGGGTACTGCGCTTCGTGCAGCGCATGACCAAGAAGCTGCCGCTGCCGGCCTGGGCGCGCCCCGCGATCGGCGGTCTCTGCCTGGGCGTCCTGTGCGTGCCGACGCTCTTCATCTTCCAGAAGTACACGGGTCAGCCGGGGCAGGGGCTCGGCATCCTCGGCGGCGGGTACGGCGCCGCGCAGCTCGCCATCAGCGGCGCGCCGTGGCTGCAGAACGGCTGGCCGGCGGTGCAGCTGCTGCTCATCCTCGGCACCGTCAAGCTGCTGGCCGCGTCGCTGACGATCGGATCGGGCGGCTCGGCGGGCGACTTCGCCCCGTCGCTGGCGCTGGGCGCCATCTTCGGCGGCGCCTTCGGCTACGCGGTCAAGCTGGTGTGGGCCGATCCGCGGCTCGACCCCGGCGCCTTCGCGCTCGTCGGCATGGGCACGCTCTACGGCGGCATCGCGCACGTGCCGCTCTCGGCAATGGTCCTCGTCTGCGAGCTGGCCGGCTCCTATGATCTATTGGTGCCGCTCATGCTCGCCGAGGGCATCGCCTTCGTCGCGCTGCGCAAGCGGACGCTCTATACCGCGCAGCTCCCGAGCCAGCGCGACTCGCCCGCGCACCACGAGTCCGACCTCCTGAAGTCGATCCCCGTCGCCCGCGTCATGACCCAGGGCCGCCCGTTCGTCAGCTTCGAGAAGGCGACCTCCGCCGCGACCGTCCTCCAGCGCGTGTCCGACACCAACTGGCAAGACGTCTTCCCGGTGGTGGAGGAGGGCAAGATGGTCGGCATGATCACCGCCGACGCCTTACGCGCCATCGGCTCCAGCCCCGAATCCCAACCGTGGACCGTCGCCGCCGACCTCATGCAAGTCGTCGTCGCCGCCCGCCCCGAAGACGACCTGCGCACCGCCGCCTCCACGATGTTGGAAAAAGCGCTCCGCGAGATCCCCGTCGTCGCCGCCGACGGTAAAATCCTCGGCTTCCTCGACGAAGCCGACATCGCCAAGGCCTACCTCAACGCCACCCAGTCCTCCAAACGCCCCTCGACCCTCTTCTAACCGCTACACGTCAGCGCCGCCGCAACGACTGCACCAACCCATCCGGATCATCCACATACAAGAGCACCCGATCCCCACGCCGCTCGATTCCATAGCTGCCGCGCAACGTCACCACCTCCGTCGCCACGATCTCCACGTTCGGCGCCTCCAGCGGCGTGACCCGGATCGTCCCCTTCCCCTTGGTGCTCCGGCCATCCGTCACGCGCGCGACCGCCGCGATCTTGCTCCACTCGATGAGCCCCCTCCAGCGCCGCCCCAGCGCGATATGCAACCCCGCCTCGTCGACGACATGCGCTGCCGCCAGCATCGCCCGCCGCTCGCGGTACAGCCACACCCAGGTCCACACGTTGACCGCCGCGATGACGACGTGAACCAGCCACGAAGCGCCGTGCGCCAGAAGATGCACTACCGGCATCTCGAACCCCGTCACCACCGCCAGCCCTACACAGAAGCTGCCGAACACGCTCGTGCGCGCGGCGGTGAACTTCATCGTCATCGTACTCGACCCAACACGCGCCCCAGTCGCTTCATTCGTCGTCGCCGCCGGCTGCCGCCGGGGTGCTCGCACGCGGCGCGATCATGACCAGCCCCGACGCCGCCAGCCACCTGGTCGCCGACGCCACGATCTCGGCGCTGTTGGCGTGCACGTCGAGCGGCGCGCGACCGCCGAGCAGCGCCTCGAGCGCCGCCACCGCGTAGTAGCGCAGGATGGGAACCGGATGCGTCAGCTGCGCGGCGATGAGCGGCGCCGCCGCCTTGTCCCCGCGCGCGCCGAGCAGCGTCAGCGCCACCGCCTGCTCGTGCGGCTTGCCGCGCGCCAGCGTCTCGACGAGCGGATCGGCGTGCGCCAGATCGTCGCCGTACGCGCCGCGCAGCTTGGCGCGGTCATAGCGCTTGTTCCACCACGCCTCCATCGTCGCCACCAGCGTCTCGACCGACTTGTCGCCGTGGCACAGCGCGCACTCGAGCGGCCGGTCGCCCTCGACCTTCGCGCGCTCCGTCGGTGACGCGACCCGGTGATAGCGCGTCAGTCGATTGTCGAGCGACATGTTCTTCTTCGGCATGTGACACGCCAGACAGCGCCCGCCGGCGCCCGCCGGATCGTGATGCGTGTGGGCTCGCTGCGCCGGGGCGCTCGCGAGCTGGCCGTGGCAGCGCAGGCAGACACCGTCGGCGCGCGCTTCGATCTCGGCCGCGCGTGGTCGATTGTGGGCGTGCGGATCGTGGCAGTCGCTGCAGGCCATCGACGCCGCGCAGCCACCGAGCAAGAGGTCGCGCGCCTCGCCGCTGTTGATGTTGCTTCCCCCCGGTGCGCCGCCGCGGCGCGCTTCGCCCTCCCACGTCCAGGCGTAGCGCGTGAAGAGCACCTGGTGACAGCGCGCGCACACGCGGTTGATGGCGGCGGCGCGCGGACTGTCCCGGCCGCTCGCGAGCGGCGACGTGGGCGCGGGGAGGGTCACGCGCAGAAACGCAGCGCGTGGCTCGTACGACGGCCGGACGCGGTTGTGCTTCACATGCTCGAGGCTGCCGCCGTGGCAGGACTCGCAGCCGATGCCGAGCTCCACGACGTGCGCGGCGTCGAACTTCGCGCGCGTCGCCTTCAAGAGATCGGCCGGCTCCTTCGAGGCGGCGCCGGCGCCGAGGACGTGCAGCTCGTCGGCGACCGCCGCCCGCATCGCGCCGGCGTCGGTGATTTCCCAGCGCGCCCGCCGCGCCGCGGGCAGGAGCGCATCGACGACCTCGCCTTGATAGGGGCCGACCTTCGGATCGCTCAGCGCCCCGAGGACGTCGTCGAAGTAGGGGATGGTGTTATGGCAGAAGATGCAGGTGCGATTCCAGACCCCGCCCGGCCGCAGACCCGGACGCTCGGCGCCCATCACCGAGTAGCCTTTGTAGCGCCACGCCTTCGACTCGAGGAAGTAGGAGGCCGGCAGGATGCGCTCGGGGCCGTCGCTGCCGAGCTCCACGCCGGCGAAGTCCTCGCGATAGTGGCCGCCGATCACGCGCGTCACCTTGAAGCTGCGCGTTCCGTACGCCTTCGACTCGATGGTCATCAGGCGATCGCGGCCGCGCGTCTCGAACCGCACCGCGTCGTCCTTGAAGCGGAAGCGCCCGTCGAACGCCGCGGTCGGCACGGCCGCGGTCGGCAGCCGCGTCATGTTGTGCATCGGCGTCGTCATGAAGCGGTCGTACTCGTCGGCGTGGCAGGGCGCGCACGCGGCCGATCCGGCGTAGTCGCGCCGCAGCATGTTCGACGCCACCACCGACGGCAGCGCGCCCGTGGCCGCCGGCGCGCTGGCCGTCGGCGCACGGCGCGAGGGCGCCGCGCATCCCGGGACGAAGACCGCCGTGCCGACGAAGAGCGCCACCACGGCGGCGATCGCAACCCTCGCCGCGATCTCCACGCACACCGTCAGGCCCCGCACGGGCCGAGTGTACTACTCCCAGGTCCCTTCGAGCGACAGCGCCACCACGCGCCCGAGCGATGACACCCCGGCGCGCATCTGGTACCGCTGGTCGGCGACGTTGCTCACCAAGAGCGTCGCGCGCAGGCTCCTGACGATCCGCACCCACGCCGTCATGTCGACGAGCGCGTAGTCGGCGAGCGGCACGCCGCTGTCGACGCGTCCGCCCACCCAGCGAAAACGCAAGAGCGCACCGGCGTCGCGCTTGAAGCGCGCCGCCAGCCAGGCGTCGAATTTGTGCCGCGGGAAGTTGTTGACCGCGTTCAGCCCCAGCGTCGGCGACACCGCCTCTTCCCAGACGTAGGTCGCCCCCGCCGAGAGCCACTTTTGCGACGCCACGTCGAACCCGCTCTCGAGCCCATAGGTGGCGACGTTGTCGTAGTTCACCGAGTGCGTCCGCGTCTCCACGTCGAGCCGGATGAGCCCGTTGGTGTAGCGATAGTATCCGGTCGCGCGCAGGTTCAGGAGCGGGTGCGGCTGCGCCGCCACCGCCAGCTCCGCGAACCACGACTGCTCGGGATCGAGCTTCGCGTTGCCGGTGAGCGGATCGAAGCGCTCGCGCAGCGTCGGCTGCCGCCCCTTACGCGCGCCGGTCGCGCGCACGTTGATCCATTGGTTCGGCGTCCACAGCACCGTCAGCTTGCCCTCGGCCCACGGCGGCTGCGTTCCGCCGAGCGGCGCCGCCAGCCCGATCGCGCCGTCCGCGCGCAACGACCGCCACGCCCACGATGCGCCCGCCGCCACTTCGCCATAGGTCGACGAGCCGCTCACGGGCCGCGCCACGGCCCGCCGCACCGTCGCGCTCTCCTCGTCGATCGACGCGCGCGCCGAAACCGAGAAGCCGCGCCCGAGCCCCTGATCGACGTGCAGCGCCGCGCCTGTGCGATTGGCGTCGAGCTGCTCGGAGTCGTAGGGCGTCGCCAGCGACACGCCGTTCGCGTAGAAGTTGCTTCGCATCGAGATCCACTGCGAGTAGAGGCCCGCCGCGAGCCGCAGTCGGTTGCGCGTGAGCTGCGTGCCCGCGACCAGGCGCGCATCGGTCTCGCCTTCGATGAAGATGATGCTCGCCGGCACGTCTTCCGTCGGTGGCGACCAGTAGCTGCGGTGCGAGATCCAGCCGTCGACCGTCGACAGCGTCGAGCGCGACTCGTGCTCCAGCCGCAACGCGCCGTGCGCCTGGTGCAGCGGCTCACCGATCTTGCCCGGCGCGCCGTTGGGCAGGGTCAGCACGAAATCCTGCGAGCCGTAGCGCCCGCCCGCCGACGCCCGCGCCGCCAGCCCCCAGCGCTCGACGATCGGGGTGCGCCCCGAGACCGCGCCCTGGAGGTCGGGCTGCTCGCTGACGCGGAGCCGCGCGTTGACGCGCCGCCCGCCGACCGCGCGCATCGTGATCACCTCGATGATGCCGCCGTCCCCGCCCGGCCCTTCGAGCGGCGACGCCGGCGTCAGCGTGATGCGGATCTCGACGATGTCGGTGACCGGAATCGACGAGAGATCGAACGCGCCATAGTACGGCTCGTCCATCGGCGCCCCGTCGACGAGCACCATGATCGAGCGCTGCTTCTGGCCGCGCATGTCGACCATGGTCGGTCCGCGCCCGCCCTGTCGCACCGCCAGCTGCGGCACCAGGTCGAGCGCCTGCGACAGGTTGTCGACGCCGCGCTCCTGCAGCTCGCGCGCGGTGATGACGATGGCGGCGGCGCGGTCCCGCTTGGGGCGCGCATGCACGACGGTGGTGTAGCGATCGGGCGGCTCAGCCGGCTGCGCCTCGGCCAGCAACGGCTGCGCAAGGAGTACGAGGACGAGAGCGACACGGAAGGGGAGCGGCCTCACATCGGCTTCTTGCAGTAGCCTTTCGCGTTGCAGCCCATCGGACACATGGCATTCATGTTAGCCGCGTCGCACTTATAGGTGCAAATCGGCGTCGGCGATCGATCGTAGCTGATCTGGGTGCACAGCCCGGTCGCGCACTGCGCGTTGTCGGTGCAGGGCTCGAACAGCGCGAGGTTGGTGCCGCCGTCCCCGGTGGTGCCGCCGTCTTGCCCGCCCATGAGCGACGGATCGCTGCCGCCGCAGCCGATGAGCGGGAGCGCGAGCGCCATCAAGAGAAGGAAGGGCCGAAGGTGTCGCATGCCGTTGACTGTTTGCAATGTCGCGGCCAGCCAGATCCAGAGCCAAGTCACTGATCCGCCGCGGCTTCCCTGGGGTTTGCGCCTCCCGCTTCGGGGACCGCGGTCGCCATCGGCGTCGTCCGCGACGCGCGATTTGGCGACGCCGTCGGGGCCCAAGCACGCGGAACCCGCGGACGCGCCGCACTGGATCGACGCTTGCTTTACGCCGTCCGCATGTCTCGTCGCATCACGATTCTCCTCGCGCTCTCGATCGCAGCCGTCGGTTGCAAGCGTCGCTCTCCGTCGGTGGCGCCGGCAGCGGCCTCCGTAAACACCGCTGCCGCCGAACCGGCGCGCGTGCCCGGGCAGGGCGCCGCCGAAGCGGGTCTCGAGGTTCGCGCGCCGCTCGTCTATGTCGACGGCGAGGCGCGCGCCGCCTTCACCTACAACGAATTGCCGTCGACGGTGAAGCTGCGCGCCGGCGGACACGGTCTCGTCTGCGACTACCTGCACGACCTCGGCGCCGACTGCGCCACGGTTCGTCAGATCGATTTCCATGGCCCCGCCGGGGCCATCGTCAGCGTTCCGGCCGCCGAGCTGCGCCGCGCCAGGAAGACGCTCGCGTTCCATTTCACCGACGGTACCGGCGGTAAGCCGATCGTCGAGCGCAACGGCGCGTCGGTCGCCGTCGAGGACGTCGCGGTGTTCGTGCAAGACAAGCCGGTCGCCGGCGCGCGCTACGCCCACGACGACGGCCGCCGCGGCGTACGCGTCGACGTCGACGGCCGCCTGGTCGGCAAGATCAAGCGCAACCTCCTCGAAGGCAACGTCGAGCCGATCAGCCAGCCCGCGGCGGGCGGCATCGCGCGCTACCGGCTCGCCGACTACCTCGCGTCGAAATCTGCCGACGTCGAGCGCATCCGCGGCGTCGACCTCGTGCTGCGGGACGAGCGCGTGGTGCGGCTCTCGGCGAGCGAGCTCACGGCCGGCCTCGAGTTCGCGGCGCCCGACAAGGGCCACGGCGAGATGATCTTCTACTTCGGCAGTCAGGCGGTCAAAGCGCTCGCGGTGGTCGTCTGGGCGCGCACCGAGCCGCCGACCCGCGCGCTGCGAACGCTGGTGATGCACGCCGCGTTGACTCCGTAGGGATACGCATTGAAGGGGGCTCGCACAAGGTCTAACCTATGGAGCGGACGATGAAATCCGCTGCCATATCGATCGACCCGCGCGTGCGCGTGCTCTTCCTGGTGGGCGCGGCCGTGGGGATCTTCCTGTTGCCACGCATCTGGATGGCGGCGACCGCGGCCGGCGTGCTCGCGGTCATGTGGCTCGTGGCCGGATTGCCGCCGCGTCGGCTGGCGCGGCAGGTCTACAAGCTCATCCCGTTCACGCTCTTCATTCTCGCGTCGTACGCGTTCACGAAAGAGGACAGCGCGATCGATCGCTGGGTCGAGCTTCACGGCGTGAAGCTGAACCTCGGCGGCGCCGCCATCGGGCTCCTCATGGTGCTGCGCGTGCTCGCGGTCGTCATGGCGTCGCAGGTCGCGCGCGCCGGTGATGCCCGCGCCGTCGCGCAAGGCTTCGGCAAGCTCGGCATGCCGCGCATGGCCGCCGTGTCCATCGACGCCGTCCTCGCGCTCCTCGGTGGTGGTGGTGGCGGCGGTGGCGGTGGCGGCGGTGGCGGTGGCGGCGGCGGCGGCGGCGGTGGCGGCGGCGGCGGCGGTGGCGGCCGCGGCGAGACGAAGATCGCCGGCTTCTGCACCGTCCTCAAGCAGCTCGCGCACGGCGACGTCCAGCCGATCGTCAAACGCATCCACAAGCAGATCGCGCGCGCCGAAGATCACGTCGCCCAGGGCGGCCTCGCGGATGAGCGCGGCCGCCGCGTCGCCCGCGACGTCGCCGTCATCACCGGCATCGCGCTCACCATGCTCGGCATCAAGGCGCTCAAGGTGCTCCCCGGCATCCCCTTCGCCCCCGGCTACAAAGTCGTCC
>JAQBQH010000367.1 GCA_028287105.1 Myxococcales bacterium | reverse complement strand
AGCGGACATGGGCGCGATCGCCTGGATGCACGAGCGCGCCGTCGGCCGGCAGCTCGACCGCCCCGGTGACGTCGGTGCCGCCGAAGAAGAACTGCGGCGTGTAGCCGCTGCCGAACGGCGTGCGCCGCCCGCCCTCGCTGGTGCCGAGCACATAGAGCTCGGCCTCACCGACGGCGAATTGGCGCACGACCCCGGGCAACGTCACCACCTGTCCGCGCACGACCTCGTCGCGGCCGACGCCGCGCAGGAGCAGGCCGACGTTGTCGCCGGCGCGCGCCTGAGCGCGATCGCGGTGGAACGACTGGATGCCGGTCACCACGACCGCGCGCGGACGATCGCCGTCGGCGAGACCGACCACCTCGACGGCGGCGCCCACCTCGAGCACCCCGCGCTGGACGCGGCCGGTGACGACGGTGCCGCGTCCCGCGATCGTCATGACGTCCTCGATCGGCATCAGGAACGGTGCCGCGAAGTCGCGCACGGGGTCGGGGATGCGGCGGTCGAGCGCCTCGACGAGCGCACGGATGCAGTCGCACGCGGCGTCATCGGGGCTGCCCGCCTCGACGGCCATGAGGGCGCGCAGCGCCGAGCCGCGCACCACCGGCACGTCGACGTAGCCGTGCGCGCGCAGGAGCTCCTCGACCTCGAGGACCACCAGCTCCAGGAGCTCCGGATCGGCGACATCTACCTTGTTCACGAAGACGACCATGTGCTCGACTCCCACTTGCCGTGCGAGCAGGACGTGCTCGCGCGTCTGCTGCTCGGCGCCCTGCGACCCGTCGACGAGCAGGATGGCGCCGTCCATCTGCGACGCGCCGGTGATCATGTTCTTCACGTAATCGGCGTGCCCGGGGCAGTCGATGTGCGCGTAGTGGCGCGTCGCCGACTCGTACTCGACGTGCGCCAGGTTGATGGTGATGCCGCGCGCGCGCTCCTCGGGGGCGCGGTCGATCTCGTCGAACGCGAGCCCGCGACCGCCATATTGCGCCGCCATCACCTTGGTGATCGCAGCGGTGAGGGTGGTCTTGCCGTGATCGACGTGACCGATGGTTCCGACGTTCAGATGCAGCTTGCCCATTGTGGTTCCTCCTGCGGACACACGTCCGCGCTGGGGCCGGGCTGGCCCGAAAACGACTTCCGGAACCACGAACCAGCTCCGGAAAAACAAAAACCCCCTCGGGCTAATGGCCGGAGGGGGTTTCGTTATCGAAATGAAAACCGGGTTTAACGGATCATTTCAATCCCCTCGCGCGCACGCGCCGCCGTCGACGACGCGCGGGCGCCGGCGAACGACGAAACGACTGAAGTGCACACGAAGAGACACATGATGAATGCCAATATGGCGACGATATCGGATTTGTCAATGCTCATCTGCGCGCCGCGGCCTCAGCGCGGCTGCGCGGCTGGGATGACCGAGACCTCCCAGGTCTCGCCCAGCTCGTTGCGTACGCGCGACAGGTGGGCGACGGCGAAGCGGCTGCGGATGCGCCGCGCCACGCCCGCGTTCATCGAGCTCTGGACGATCGAGAGCACCACCATGCCGCCGGGCGCGAGCAGCTCGACCCAACGCTCGAGCTCACGCACCGGATCCTTGGCGTAATAGATCGACTCGTTGAAGATGACGACGTCGAACGGCTCGTCGGGACGCCACGCCTCGAAGCTGGCCACCTCGAAGCGGGTGTCGTCGCGCGCGAACGCGGCGGTCGCCTGCCGGATCGCCTCGGGCGAGATGTCGAGGCCGACGTAGCGACGGTAGGGCGTGCGGCGCAGGAGCTCGTAGAGCCGGCCGTGGCCGCAGCCGACGTCGACGATGCTCGGCGGCGTGGCGAAGAAGTGGCCGACGTAGCCGGCGATGAGCGCGTAGTGGCCGAGCTGCGCCGCGGAGTCGAGCTTGCGCCACTTGCCGCCGGCGTACTCGTCGTCCCACTGCGTCACCGCTTGCGGGCGGCCGATCCCGAACGGGGCGCGCAGGTAGGTGTAGGCCCAGCGGCGCAGCGCCTGTCGCCCGGCGGGCGCTGTTGCGGGGGCCGACGCCTCACCGCCGCGGCGGCCGAGCCAGTGCAGCACGACGCCGACGATGATGAAGAGGATCATGCGCGCGCGTCGCACCAGGCCAAAGGCGATGCCTTCGGGGCCGCCGAGCTGCAAGAGCTTGAACAGGTAGAGCGAGGTGCCTTCGAAGACGCCGAGCGCGCCGGGCAGGAAGAAGCCGAGGGCGCCGGCAGCGTTGAGCACGGCGTCGAAGAAGCCGGCCTCGCGCATGTCGAAGCCTCCGCCGAGCAGGCGCAAGAGGACGGCGATCTCCAGCACTCCGAGCGCGCGCGACACGAAATAGAACGGCACGACGCGGAGGAGCGCGCGCGCCGACAGCGTCGGCGGCAGCGTCGTCGTCGAGCCACCGACGAGCCGCCTGACCAGCGCGCCGGCGCGCCCCGGCAGCCGCGTCACCACGAGCAGGAGACCGGCCAGGCCGAGAGCGGCGGTGACGGCGGCGTAGACTGCGAGCGAAGCGCGCATCGCCGCGGGCAGCGGATAGCGGCCGAGCCCGATGGCGAGGAAGGTGGCGGACACGAGGTAGCCGCTCGCCATGTCGAGGACGCGGTCGCGCAAGAGGACGGCGACGACCTCGTCGGTCGGCACGAAGCGCGACAAGAAGCGCACCCGGAATGGCTCGCCACCGACGCTGAAGAGGAGCGAGTTGTAGGCTTCGGCGGCGAGGCGCGCCCACAGGATCTTGCGCCACGCGATGCGCCGCTCGAACAGGAGCCAGACCGCGGCGGCGCTCGAGACGTGCCAGCCGAGCGGCACCAGCAGCACCAGACCGATCAGCGGGCCGAGCGCGCGACTGGCGGCGGTGATGTCGGCGAGCGGGTAGCGCGAGACCACCCACACGAGGAGCGCGACACCGGCGAGCGCGAACAGGGAGTCGAGCTTCTTCGGGAGCGTGGGGAGGCGGAAGCGTCGTGATGGCGTAGGCGCCGGCGCGTTCGTCGCCGGGTCGGACGCGGACATGGGGGCATCCTACGTGTTCGGATCGACGATACCAAGCCGTTTCGCAGCGCGGCCTGCGCTCGCCCGCGCCGCGCATCGGGCGTTGTCGTGAAAAGATCGGCGCGCTATCCTCTGTCGAGCTGATCAGCGATGGGCTCCAAACTCTCAGACCGCGGCAAGCGCCACGACACGTTCTACAAGCGTGCGCGTAAGGAAGGGTTTGCCGCGCGGTCGGTGTTCAAGCTGGAGGAGATCGACAAGCGCTATCGCCTGTTTCGCAGGGGCGCGCGCGTCCTCGACCTCGGCTGCCGGCCGGGATCGTGGCTGCAGTACGCGGCCAAGGTGGCGGGGGAGGGCGCGCCGCTCGTCGGCGTCGATCGCACGCCGCTCGACTTCGTGATGCCGAACTGTCGCGTCGTCGTCGGCGACGTCTTCGACCTCGCGCCGGCGGAGCTCGTCGGCACGCTGGGCGCATTCGACGTGGTGCTGTCGGACATGGCGCCCGACACGTCGGGCGTGCGCTCGGCCGATCAGGCGCGCTCGGAGGCGCTGTTCGAGCGCGCGTACTTTATCGCCGAGCAGACCCTCGCGCCCGGCGGCAACTTCGTCGGCAAGCTCTTCCAGGGTCCCGACTTCCAGAAGCTCATCAAGCACGCGCGCGAACAGTTCTCCGAGGTGCGCACCGTCAAGCCGGAGGGCTCGCGCAAGGAATCGATCGAGCAGTACGTCGTCGCGCTCGGGCTGAAACGCTCCGCGACCTAGCCCATGTCCGTCGCGCCGACGATGGACGCCCAGCTGATCGTCCTCAAAGAGAGTCGCAACGAGCTGGTGATATGGAAGCCGGCGGGTCTGTCGAGCGAGCGGCCCGGCGACACGGGCCGCGGCTCGACAGGCGTCGGCTCCGTCAAGGCGCTCGTCGCGCGGCGCCTGCCGGGCAGCGTGCCGAAGCTGCCGCATCGTCTCGACCGCGTGACGCGCGGCCTCCTCCTCGTCGCGCTCACCGACGAGGCGGTCGCGTTTCACAACGCGCAGATTCAGGCGCGCCGCTGGGAGAAGTACTACCTGGCGACGGTCGCCGCGCCCGCCGACAGAGCGCCCGGCTCGTTCCTCGGCGAGCACAAAGCCTTTCTCGCCGAGGCCGGCGGTCGCGCGCAGCTGGTTCGCTCGGGAGGCAAACCGTCGCACCTCGAGATCCTCGCCGCCGCGCCGGTGCCGGGGCGCCCCGACCGCTGGCACCTCGTCATCCGCCTCCTGACCGGCCGCTTTCACCAGATTCGCGTCATGTGCGCGGGGCTCGGGCTTCCACTGCCCGGCGATCCACTCTACGATCCAGAAGCGCGCGATCCCGCCGACTTCTATCTTGAGCACATCATCCTCAAATACACCGACTTCGACACTCAATCGGTCTCGACGCTGTTCGTGCCGGAATGCGCGGAGCGTGGCGCGCTCGCGCCGGCGCTGGCGGAGCTGCTCGTCGACCTCGCCGCGCGAGAAGCGCTCTTCGCCGGTTAGCGCATGAGCATCCTTCGATGATCAGCAAAGCCGAGCTCAAGCGGGTGTGCGCGCTCCAGCAGAAGAAGTATCGCGCCGAGAGTCAGCGCTTCCTGGTGCAGGGGCGCAAGGTCGTGGCCGAGCTCCTGGCGTCGGCGGTGCGCGCCGAGAGCGTGTTCGCGTCGGAGGAGGCGGCGGTATTCATCGCCGAGGCCGCCCGGCGCAAGAGCGTGTCGGTGCAGGTGCTGCCGCAGCATCAGCTCGACCGCATCGGTACGCTCGAGGCGGGCAACGAGCTGGTAGCCGTCGCCGTCGAGCCGGAGCCGCTCGCGTTTCGCGCCCCCGCCGCCGGCGAGCTGATGCTGGCGCTCGACGACGTTCGCGATCCGCGCAACATGGGCGGTCTCGTCCGCATCGCCGACTGGTTCGGCCTGTCGCGCGTGATCTGCAGCCCCGACTGCATCGACGTCTACAACCCGAAGGTCGTGGGCTCGACGATGGGATCGATCTTCCGCGTCGAGGTGCGTCGTGCGTCGCTCGCCGACGAGCTGACCCGCTGCGCGGCCGCCGGCGCGGGGCTGTTCCTCGCGAGCATGGACGGAGCGTCGGTGTTCGAGGCCAAGCTCGCGCGCCCGTCGGTGCTGGTGCTGGGCAACGAGTCGCACGGGCTCTCCGAAACGCTGCGCGCGCTCGACGCCACCGTCATCGCCGTCCCGCGCATCGGGCAGGCCGAGTCGCTCAACGTCGCGATGGCGGCCGCGGCGCTGTGCAGCGAGTTCGTGCGGCAGGCTCAACCGCGCTGAAAGAGCGCTGCGATTTCGTCGACGGTGAGATGACGAAACTTGCCGCTCTCGAGCGCGCCGAGCTGCAGCGGCCCCACCGCCACGCGCACCAGGCGCAGCACGTCGATGCCGAAGCTCTCGAGCAGCCGGCGGATGTGCCGGTTCTTGCCTTCGTCGAGCACAATCTCGAGCCAGGAGTTCTTCTCGCCGCGTCGCAGCACGCGCGCCCGCTTGGCGGCGAGGAGATCGGCCTCGGAGCGCGCGCCCTCCTCGAGGCTGCGCGCCAACGCGTCATCGGCCACGCGATCGATCTGCACGTGGTAGCTCTTGTCGAGATGGGTCTCGGGCGCGGCGATGCGCGCCGCCCACGCCGAGTCGTTGGTGAAGAGCAGCAGCCCCTCGCTCGCCTTGTCGAGGCGCCCGACCGGTGCGACGAACGGCAGCCCCGCGCCGGCCAGGCACTGAAAGACGGTCTTGCGTCCCTGCTCGTCGGAGCTGGTGGTGACCAGGCCGCGCGGCTTGTTGAGCATGACGTAGACCTTGGCGGCGCTGCCGACAGCCTCACCGTCCACCTCGATACGGTCGCGACCGACGGCCAGCGGCGAGCGCGGGTCGCGGCGAACGACGCCGTTGACGCGTACGCGGCCCGCTTCGACGAGCGCGGCCGCCTGGCTGCGCGAGCAGAATCCCAGCTTCGACAGCGCGCGCGCCAGCTCGGCGCCATAGCCGGCAGGCGGCTCTTTGCGGTGGCCGCGCGGTGACTTCACGCCGCCCAGCAAACACGCAATCGGCTCGCGAAGCCAGCGTCGCGGTCAGCCGATGGGCACGGCGACGGCGGTCCACACCGGCGTGTGATTTCCGCGCGGCCCGGACAGGTCGGGATCCTGCCCCGGCAGCCACACCGGCGCCGAGCTCACGTCTGCACCCGGCGGCGCCGCCGGATCGATGACGATCCCGGTGAACCACAGCTGCGGCTTGGTCGAGCCGTCGGTCGACCCCTTGAGCGCGAGCCCGTAGTCGCGACGCGACGAATACGAGACCCAGTAGATCGTCTTGCCGCGGTAGGTGCCGTGATCGGGGCTCCAGCGCGGCCACGAGTTGGTCCACGTCTGCGTGCCGTTGGCCTTGTCGAGGACGACGGGCGCGCCGCCGTTCGCCGGCACCAGCACCAGCTGCGCCGAATAGTCGTTGTAGCCGTCGCAGGCGCCCGCGCCCCAGCCGTCGGTCGGGTTCGCCGGGCCGTTGCACGCCGAGCGATTGAAGATGACGAAGGCGCTGTCGTCGCTGATCGCCGGATAATAGTAGGAGTGGCCGCTCTTGCCGTCGGCGCTCGCGCCGCGCGGAACGAGGAGCCGCGGGGTGCCGAAGCTCGTGGCGCCGTCGGAGCCGGCGACCCAGATCTGCCCGCCCTGCACCATGTCGCCGGTGATGTGCATGCCGTCGTCGAGCGCGCCGTACATCCCGGGCACCCACGACACGAACGCGAACAGCTTGCCGTCGCGGCTCCAGAACGGATGGCTCACCGACTCCTTCACGTCGGCCGCGAAGAGATCGCTCTGCACGACCGCCACGGTCTGATCGGCGGTGCGCAGCGCGAGCTTGCCGTAGGTCATGTTGACCATGAGGCTGCCGTCGGGGGAGAAGGTGGTCATGTTGACGAAGCGGGCGTTCGTCTTCGTCGCGACGGCGGCGCGCTTGCCGACGTCGAAGAGCGAGAAGAAGCCCGGCAGGCTGCCGCCGAGCGAGAACGCCAGCTTCTGGCCGTCGGGCGACACGGCGTGGCAGCCGATGCACTGCTGCTCGCCGGCCGGGACCGGCGGCGCCTTGTCGCTGGAGAGATAGATCGACGGCAGGGTGGCGTCGCCGTTGAAGTCGTAGCGCGCGACCGCCGTGTTGAACGCGGTGTCTCCCTTCCCGGCGGTGGTCCAGTAATAGAGCCCGCCGCTCAGCCCGGTGCGCGTCCAGCCGACGGAGACCGGCGTCGACTCGCCGAGCTTCGAGCCGTCGGCGGCGACCAGGCGCGCTTGCACCGAGACGTCGCTGGTGGCGCTGGCGCCGGCGAGCTGATCGGCGAAGGCGCCGGTGATCGGCACGATGCAGGCGTTGGGGAACTGCGCCGGATTGGGCGACGCATGGCAGGTGGCGTAGAAGCTGAACTCGAGGAGCGGGCCGGAGCGGAGGCTGATGCGCGCGAGGGTCTGGCTCGGATCGGACTTCTGCACGTGCACCTCGATGGGTGCGAGGTTGATGGGGAAGAGCGCGCCGTCGAGCGGATAGGCGATCGCGGGCGACTGTCCGGCGGTGGGCGTGCCGTCGAGCTTGCCGTGGTCGGCGCCGTTGAAGCCGCCGTTGTCGACGCTGCCGCTCAAGGTGACCGTGAGATCGGCGGCGCCGTTCGCACTGCCGAGCGTCGCGGTCACGTTGTAGCGGCCGGCGATGGTGGCAGTGGCCTTGCCCTGGGCCACCGCGACCGAGGCCTCCGACGCGCCCCACGACGCGGCGTCGGAGACGTCGGCGGTGCTGCCGTCGGCGTAGGTCGCCGTCGCGGTGAAGCGGGTGCTGCCGCTGTAGGTGGCGCTGCCGGTGGCCGAAAGGGCGACGGTCGCGGCGCTCGGCGCAATCGCGATCGAGAGCGGGCTGGCGCCGGTTGCGCCGTTGCTGCCATGGTGCGCGCCGTTGGAGCAGGCCGCGACGGCGAGCGCACCGGCCGCGACGATGAGCGCACAGGATGGGATCAGACCAAGCGTTCTCAAGACTGCTCCTTCGCGCCGCCGCTGATGGCGTCCGCTGCTGTTGTGGTCATCACTTCCACTGGATGTCGTCGACGAAGAAGGTGGCGGCGGCGCCGGCGTCGGCGGCCGCCATGCTCCAGCAGAAGCCGCCGAGGACCTTGCCGTAGCTCTGGCCCGAGAGCACGACGGTGTAGGGCGCCCACGCCGCGGTGAGCGTCACGATGGCCGACACCTTGACGCTGTCCTGGTTGGGCTTGGTCGAGTCGGCGATGCCGCCGACCTGGAAGGTGACCTTCTCGCCGCCGGCTGCGCCTCGGGCCTGGAACGACACTCGCGTCGCGCCGGATGGAATCGGAAAGCCGGGCTTATCGCCCCAATTATTGGCCGGCGACTGCCAGAAGACGCCGGCCCACTTGTTCGTTCCCGTCGGGGTGTAGACGATCTGGTGGCAGCTGCCGGCGGCGCCCGCGCTCGCGCGCTGACCGTTGCAATCGGTGCTGTCGCCCGGCCTGGCGGGCGTCATGACCACGTCGCTGCCGTCGCCCATGAAGCCGCTCGTGACGTACTTGTCGTCGACGGCGAGCGGGAGCGTTCCCATGGGCCCGCTGGCGAGATCCGGCGCCGCGCCGGGCGTCGACAGGTCGGCTCCTACCGCGGCAGCGAGGTCGACGGTTCCGGCGTCGACCCCCGACGTGTGTGGCAGGTCGCTGGACGCACAGCCCAAGAGCGAGAGGACAAAGGCAGCGAGCGCACGAATGGAACGAGACGATGAGCGACGTGCCATTGTGATCCTCCTGCTGACTTTGTTCGTCGTCCGAACAAAGTAGAAGGATCCGCAATCAGATCAAGCACGAATGTCGAGACGCAGCGCGGCGACGAAACCTCCGCGACGCTCACTCTTCGAAATCCAACGGCAATCAGCGCGGAAGAAAAGTCGCTCGGCCAAAGTCCACGGATTGACACATCCGACTATTCTGCCGGCGGCGCCTCGACGATGCGGAACTCGACGCGCCGGTTGGCGGCGCGGCCGGTCGCGGTTCGATTGGAAGCGATCGGCTGGGTCTGGCCGAAGCCGTGCGACTCGAGTCGCTCCTCGGCGACACCGTGATCGACGAGCCAGCGCCGCACGCTGGCGGCGCGTCGCGTGGAGAGATCGAGATTCTTCTCCGGGCGGCCCTGCGCGTCGGTATGTCCGTCGACGGAGACGTGCTTGATCTCCGGCTGCGCCGTGAGCGCGTTGGCCACCGCCTGCAGCACCGGGAAGCTGCGGCTCAAGATGACGTCCTTGTTGGTCGCGAAGAAGACCGGCTCCATGATGACGAGCTTGCCGCCCTTGATCTGCACCAGGCCCGGGCAGCCGTTCTTCTTGGGATCGACGTCGGGCGCGCCCGGCTGATCCGGACAGGCGTCCTGGTCGTCGGCGATCTGATCGTTGTCGCGATCCGGCTGTGGGCAGCCCGCCTTCGCCGGGTCGGGATGGAGGCCGGCCGGGTCGGCCGGGCAGAGGTCGGCCGAGTCGAAGGTGCCGTCGCCGTCGGTGTCGACGTCGGCGCAGCCCGCTCGTTTGGCATCGGGATGCGGACCGGCCGCGACGGTCGGGCAGAGATCGGCGGAGTCGACGATGCCGTCGCCGTCGGAGTCCTTCTCGGG
>JAQBQH010000339.1 GCA_028287105.1 Myxococcales bacterium | reverse complement strand
GTGCGTGCGCTCGCCGCCGGCGACGTCGATGGCGACGGCAAGGCCGAGATCGTCGCCGCCGTTCGCGATCGCGCGGCCCGGCGCAGCGAGCTGTGGATGGTCAATTGACGCGGCGTTCGTGGCTGCTGGTGATGCTGCTGGCGGCGCCGGCGAGCGCGGAGACGCGCGCGCAATACGGCGGCGCGGTGCAGGCGGCGATGGCCTCGGCGCCGACGACGTTCGATCCGCTGCACGGCGGCGCCGGCGACGGCGAGCTGGCGGCGCTCCTCTACGACACGCCCTTCGTCAGCGACGCGGCCGGCCGGGTGCGCCCGTCGCTGGCGCTGGCGCTCGACAACCCCGACGGCGCCCTGCGCGCCCGCCTGACGCTGCGCTCCGACGTCCGCTTCTCCGACGGCACGCCGCTCGGCGCGCGCGACGTCGCGGCGTCGATCACGCGGGCGCTGCGCGAGCCGGCCGGCTGGACGCTGGCGCCGATCAAGAGCGCGCGCGCCGCCGGCAACGAGACCGTGGAGCTCGAGCTTTTGCGCCCCACGCCCGAGCTGGCGCTGCTCTTGTCGACGCCCGCCGCTGCCGTCACGCCCGCCGGCGCGCCGCCGTCCAAGCGGCCGATCGGATCGGGCCCCTTCACCGTCGAGGGCGTCGACGCCGGTCAGGTGCGGCTGGCGGCCAACGCCGGCTGCTTCGCCGGGCGCCCCTATCTAGACACGCTCACCCTGCGCGCCTTCGCCGCCCGCGCCGACGAGGCCGGCAGCTACGAGGTCGGCGCGCTGCAGGCGGCGCGTCACGCCGACACGGCGATGGCCGCGTCGGGACCGCACCGCCCCGCGATCGCCGTCGAGGGCGCGCAGACGATCACCGGCTTCGTCGCCGTGGGGCGCATCCCCGACGCCGACCTCGTGCGCCGTGTCCTGGCCATCGCCATCAACCGCGATCGACTGCGCCGGCTGACCGTGCGCGAGCCGGCCAGCGTCGTCAAAGGGGCCTACGATCCCGGCCGCGCGCGCAGCGAGGTCGAGCGCCGCTGGCCGGGCACGCGTCCCAAGCTCACGCTGCTCGTCGACGCCTCGCGCTTCGACGACCGCGACGTCGCCGAGCGCATCCTCGCCGATCTGGCGCGCGCCGGCATCGACGTCGGCATCGACGCCGTCGACGCCGCGCAATACCAGGCGCGCGTCGAGTCGTGGCGCTACGAGCTCTATCTCGGCGCCGCCACGCCGCCGGCGCCCGACGCCGCGCTGGCGACGCTGGCGCTCGTCGCCGCCGTCGATCCCGCCGCCGCGCGCGCTCTCCTCGCCGGTCCGGCCGGCAATCCCGTCGACGTCGACGCCACGCGCGTCGTGCCGCTCTATCATCGCGCCGCCCGCCTCTTCATCGCGCCGGAGCTGCGCGATCTCACCGTCGACGGTGCCGGCCGCGGCGGCTGGGCCGACGCCCATTGGCTCGCTCGTTGACATGACCCGCCTCGCCTTTGCCTTCGCCTTCGTCGCCGTCACCGCCGCCGCATTCCTCGTCGTCTCGCTCCTCGCCCCGTCGCTGGCGCGGGCCCAGATCGTCAACGTGCAGCCGCTCCTCGACAAGCAGGCGCGGCAGGGCTTCTCCGGCTCCGTCGAGGCGTCGGCCGACTGGCGCAGCGGCAACACCAACTTGACCCTCCTCGGCGGCGACGGCATCGCGCAATGGCGCCGCCAGCGCCACCTCGTGTTCGTCACGCTCCACGGCGAGCTCGGCACCAAGAGCGGGGTCGAGCTCGTCTCCAAGGACCTCGAGCACCTGCGCTATCGCGTGCGCCTCATCCGCGCGCTCGCCGCCGAGGCCTTCGTGCAGCACGACGCCGACGCGTTCCGCCGCCGCGCCGTCCGCGCGCTCGGCGGCGTCGGCCTCCGCTTGCGCGTCGTCGACGGCAAGTGGGTCACTTTCGCCGTCGCGGCCGCCTACATGTTCGAATACGAGCGGCTCGCCGGCGGCATGTTCAGCGACGCCCACCGCGAGATCATCGCGAACCGCCTCTCGACCTACGCCGTCATCACCGTCGGTCAGGGGCGCATCGTGCTGGCGCACACGGTCTACGCGCAGCCACGCCTGGACGACTTCTCCGACGTGCGCTGGCTGCACGACTCGACGCTCGCGCTCACGGTCACGCGCTACCTGTCGGTGCGCTTTTCGGCCACGCTGACGCTCGACACGCGGCCGCCCGAGGGCGTTCAGCCGCTCGATACGGCGCTGAAGTCGGCGCTGGCGCTCACCTTCTAGCGGTGCCAGGCGGCGCCGTCCCAGCGACGGGGGAAGCCTCGCGCGCGCGCGCGCGTAGTACAGTCAACCTCGCCGTGCGCCTGCAGACCAAGCTGACCGTCGCCTTCGCCGCGGTGGCGCTGCTTCCCATCGCCGCGCTGGCCACGGTCGCGCGCATCGTGGTCTCGGAGCGCTATCGCGGCGAGTTCGCGCACTCGCTCGAGGCCAAGGCCGACCACGTCTCCGACGAGTACCGCCGCCTCGCCAGCGACGTCGAACAGGCTACCGAGCGCCTGGCGAACACCGACGATCGCCTGGTGCAGCCGATCCTTCTACAGCTCGCCAAAGGGCCGCACCTCGACGACGACGCGGCGCAGGCCGTGGCCGCGCGCGTTCACGCCGGCATGCGCGCCCTCGGCTTCGACATCCTCGAGATCGTCGACGAGCGCGGCGAGGTGTTGGCGGCCGGCCACTTCGCGGGGCGGATCGGCGAGAGCGACCCCGAGGCGCTGGCCGTCGCCCGCCGCACACCGGGCAAGGCGCGCCTGGTCAAGGAGCAGATCCTCGACGGTGGGCGCGCCCGTACCGTGCTCGCGCTCGAGGCCGCCCGCGAGGTCCAGGGCCGCTTCGGCGATCGGACGCCGCGCGTCGTCGTGATCGGCGGCCGCATCGTGGGCGAGGCGTTCGTGGCGCGGCTCGATCCCTCGGCGCGTCTGTACGCGGCCGACGGCAGCGTCGTGGGCGAGCGCGCGCCGGCGCCGCCGAAGAGCTGGCGGCGGCGAGTCGTCGAGCTGCCCGGCCCCGACGGCCAGGCGGCGGCGCGCGTCGAAATCGCCGTCGCCGACGACGAGCTGGCGGAGGCGCTGGCCTGGATCGCCTGGGCGTCGGCCGCGCTCGCCGCCGCCGGCGTGGTGCTGGCGCTGCTCTTCGGCGCGCTGGTGGCCCGCCGCATCACCGAGCCGCTGCGCGAGCTGGCCGACGGTGCTCGCGCCGTCGCCAAGGGCAGCCTCGAGACCTCGGTCCCGGTGCGCACGCGCGACGAGGTTGGCGAGCTGGCCTCGACGTTCAACGGCATGACCCGCGACCTGACGACCGCGCGCGAAGAGCTGGTGCGCGCCGAGCGCGTGGCCGCCTGGCGCGAGATCGCGCAGCGCATCGCGCACGAGATCAAGAACCCGCTGACCCCGATCCAGATGGCCATCGAGACCCTGCAGCGCGCGCATCGCAAGGGCGCGCCGCAGTTCGACGAGCTCTTCGGCGAATCGGCGCAGACCATCCTCGACGAGGTCGGGCGCTTAAAGCGCATCGTGGCCGAGTTCTCCGCGTTCGCGCGCATGCCGCAGCCGACGCTGGCGCCGGTCGACGTCTCCGAGATCGTCGACGCCGCGCTGGCGCTCTACAAGGGCGGCGAGACCGCGCTCGAGCTGTCGCTGCCGCGCGATCTGCCGCGCGCGCTCGCCGACAAGGAGCAGCTCACGCAGGTGGTCATCAACCTCGTCGAAAACGCGCGCGACGCCGTCGGCGCCGGCGCGGGTGGGCGCATCCGCGTGTCGACGCGCGCGCTCGACGGCCGCGTGGAGCTCGAGGTCGCTGACGACGGACCGGGCCTCAGTGAAGAGGCGCGCACCAAGCTGTTCACGCCGTACTTCACCACCAAGGCGCGCGGCACCGGCCTCGGCCTCGCCATCGTGCACCGCATCGTCAGCGACCACGGCGGCGAGATTCGCGTCGGCGCGGCGGCAGGCAGGGGCGCCGTCTTCACCGTCGCGCTACAAAAAGTGTAGCGCCGCCGATCGTCGATCAGGTCGTGACGGGCGTAGCCTTGAGCGCGGCCTTGCCGTCCTTGATGTAGACCTGGAACTTGACCGTCTTGCACGAGTAACGCGTGATGAGCTGCTGCCGGTTGGAGCGCAGCTTGCCGGAGAACTTGTCGAAGGTGATGCCCTCGGTAGGCTCCCCGCACGCCTGCTTGGTATCGATGAAGTCGCGGTAGACCTGGCGGAACTCGGTGTCGAGCGGATCCTCGACGGGAGCCGGCGCCACCTGCGAGCTGTCGCGCGCGGCCCGCAACAGCGCCTCGGACGGGCTGGCCACCGCGGTCTGATCGTCGAACGGATCCTTCTGCACGCTGGCGCCCGGATTGCCGACTCCCATCGGCACCGGCGACGGCATCGGCCGCGGCGTGGGGATGCGGTGCTTGAGCGGTGTCAAGAGCTCCGACGGCGACTCCACGAAATCGGGGCCCGCCTCCTGCGGCTGGGTATCGCCGCGGCCGGGCGCATTGCCCTGCATCGTCGGCATTCCCGGGCCCGACGTCATCATCGGCGAGACGTTGCGAATCTCGGTGGCGCGCAGCTCGCTGGTGTCGGGGCGGTCGTCGGGCTCCATCAGCGACGGCATCGAGTCGCGCGGCAGCGCCGGCGGCGAGGGGCGGTTGCGCTGCACGGTCGCGCTGTTCTCGAACTCCGGCACCGACGGCGGCTCGGCATCGGTCTGCGCGCGCTCCTCCTGCACCGTCGGCGCGAACGCCGGCGACGACGGACGCGGCGGCGGCACCATCGGCTCCTGCCGCGGTGACGCAAAGCCCTCGCGGCGCGGCGAGAACGACTCCGGCGCCGACGTCGAGAACTCCTGGCGCGGCGCGAACGCCGGCTCCTGCCTTGGCACGAAGGCCGGCTCTTGTCTCGGAACGAAGGCCGGCTCGGGGCGCGGATCGCGCGCTCCGAACGGCTCCGGCCGCGAGAACGGCCCGTCCGAGCCGCGCGGCGGCGACGCGGTCATGCGCGGCGCCGAACCGAGCCGATCGAGCGTGGTATTGACCGCGCGCGCCACCGTCCCGAAGCGTCCGGGATGGCGGCCGTCATCGAGCCGCGTCACGTCGCCGCGCGCGAGCGACTGACTCTCGCGCGCCAGCCGCTTGGCCGGCCCGATCGCCTCGAGCCGCATCAGCACGAAGCCGATGATGAGCGCGAGGAGCAGCCCGCCACCGACGGGCGCCAGCTGCATCCACGGCAGCGTCTTGGGATCCATGGCCAGGAGCTGCGACGTCAGATAGCCGAGCGTCACGCCCGGCTGCCGCGGCACCACCAGCGCATAGGCGGCCTTGTGGTCCTGCGCCTCGCCGACGAACGGCGCCAGCACGACCAGGTAGCTCTCGCCCGCGTGATCGATCATGAGCGGCGCCGAGCGGCCGTTCTGCGTCATCTCCTCGGCGTGCTGATCGACGAGGAGCGGAAGCTGACCGAGCAGCGGCAGCTGCGCCGAGGCCGCCAGCACCCGCCCGCGCAGGAGGAAGGCGACGTCGACGTCGAGGACCCGCTTCATCGACTGCGCCAGCTCGCCGGCGACCTCCTGGCCGACCACGAGCGCGCCCGCGTAGTGATCGCGCGCGATCACCGGCGACGCGGCGACGCGATAGAGCTTGCCGCCGATGGACCAGGCATCGTCACCGCGCAGGCCGCGCAGCGCGTCGGCGACGAGCGGGAAGCCTTCGATGCCGTCCTTGTAGACCTGATCGTCGAGGCCGGCGCGCGCGATCACCCGCCCGCGCGCATCGGTCGCCCAGACCAGATCGACCTTCATCTTCTCGTTGAAGTAGCGCAGCCGCTCCTGCACGGTCTTGTGCACGAGCCCCAGATCGGCCGGCCCCTTGGTCGCCTGCTCGAGCGCCTCGGCGAGCACCGCGTCCGTCGAGACCTGGGCCGCCGTATCGATCCACTTGCGCGCGTTGACCTTGAGCAGCAGCGACGCCGAGTGCTGCGCCCGCTCGAGGCGCGCGCCGGTCTCGCGCTCCAGATCATGCTGCAGCGGCCGCGCCGCCAGCAGCGCCACCGCGACGGCGAGCGCGCCCGCGAGCGCGATCAACAGGAACCATGTCTTGGACCAGAACATCAGGGCTTGGCCCCCGCGGGCGGCGGCGCCGGCACCTGCACGGTGACCTCGTTCGCGCGACCAGCTACCTCGAGCGGTTGGCTCACGACCCACTTGTCGCGGAAGAAGACCTTGAGCGTGTACTTGCCCTCGGGCACCTCGAGCTTGAAGTTGCCCTTCTCGTCGAGCCGCGCGAAATAGGGCGACTGCAGCACCACGATCGTGCCCTCGACGTGCGGATATTCCTCGTCGCGGATCCGATACTCGCCGGCGGCGAAGAACTTCTGCGTGCGGCTCTGTCCCGACGGCGTGGGCGCCGGCGGCATGAGCGAGGTCCCGCGATCCATGTACAAGGTGTGCGGCACACGGTCGCTGTTCTTGAACTCGACCGACCCGCCGATGGGCACCACGGTGACGCGCGGATCGAGCCTGAGGCCGTGCAGCTCCACCACCGTGTTGGGCACCTTGGCGTTGGCGTTGGGCGCGCCCTCGAGGACGACGATGACGTCGAGGTGCGGGTCGGGCACGCGCGGGCCGAGCGGCAGCACGCCGTTTTCCACACGCCAGTGCGACTCGTGGTCGGCGATGCGCGGTTCCGTCGGCAACATGACGGTGCCGCGCACCGATGCCGCAGCGGCGACCGACGCCCAACCTACGAATACGACCGCTACGAGACCCCTGGGGACCATCAACTCCTCCGGGGCGGACTCTCCCCGAATTTCACGATAATACCGGACGTTGGCCAGCGGTCAACCGTCAGCGCGAGCAGCGTCAGGCCGTGCTCCAGCGCGCGAGTCCACCACGGGTCCTGCCAGATCTGGCGGGTGAGCCACGAGTCGAGGGGACGATAGCCGAGCGGAGCCAGCGCGGCGAGGACGAGCCAGGCCCAGGAGCCGCCCGCGGCCGTCAGCGGCAAGAGCCACAGCACGTACCAGGGGTGCAGCGCGGGGGTGAAGAGCACGAAGGCGCCGATGGCGATCTCGGCCATGCGCGAGGGCGCGGCGCGGCGCGCGAACGCCCACCCGACGGCGACGAGGAACAGGACGCCGGCGGCGGCGCGCGCCAGGAAGTTGGCGAGCTCGTCGGGGAAGAGCTGGTCGCGATCGCGGCCGCTGATGAAGCGCGCGAGACGTGGCGACTCGGCCATCTCGTAGCGGCCGGCGAAGCGGGTGTGCGCGACGATGCGCTCGGCGCCGGCGTAGAGGAGCGCGAAGGCGCCGTCGTTGGTGCGCCAGCGCCGGCCGTATTCCCCGAGGCTGCCGGCCATGCGCGGTCCGGCGGCGGCGTAGGGCAGGGCGACGACGACCGCGACCGCGATGGCCGCGAGGACGGCGCGCCGGCTGCGCATCCCGGCCAGCGCCACGATGGGCAGGAGCTTGACGGCCGCGGCGGCGGCGACCAGGCCGCCGGCCAGCGCGCGGCGACCGCGCTCCCACGCCACCAGCGCCGCGACGAGCAGCGCGATGCCGAGCGCGTCGACGTGCGCGTTGAGCGCCAGCTCCAGGACCACGAGCGGCGACCAGAGCCAGATGATGATTCGCCGTCGATCGGAAAGGGTGATCCAGAGCAAGAGCGCGACGGCGAGGTCGGCCAGCGCCACGACCAGCTTCCACGCCGGCAGCGACGGCGAGGCAGCGAACGCGAGCTGCGCCAGCGGCGGATAGATCGTCGGCAGGTTGCGATTGTTGATGCGCGACCAGCTGTCGCCGCGCAGCCGCTGCAGCTCGGGGGCGTCGGGCGCGAGGCGGTAGGGATTGACGCCGCTGCGCTGGACCTGGCCGTCCCACAGATAGCGATAGACGTCGTCGGAGTGCGCGGGCGGTGCGAGCCAGGCCGGCACGCGAAGCGCCACGGCGACGGCGACGATGCAGAAGAGCTGCGCGCGCGACGCGGTCAGCCGCGGAACCACGACGACCGCGGCGGCCCAGGCCAGCCCCGCCGCTACATAGTAGAGGAGGTGGCGCGGGACCGTCGCCGGCCAGCCGCGCGTGGTGGCGATCGCCGCCCAGGTCAGGGCGACGACGGCGAGGCCGGCCAGGGCCGTCAGGACGAGAGCGCGCTTCATCGCTCACGCAACTTTTGGCGAGCAGCGCCGATAAGTCGAGCATGATTTCAGCACTCGCGCTGGTGGCGGTCTGTTTCTCGGTGGGCATTGCCGTCGGGGAGTGGGTCGGCGTGACCCCTGCCGCGGCGGCGCTCCTGGGCGGCGCGCTCGTCCTCGCCGCGCTGCTGGCGCGTCACCGACGGCGATCGATCGGGCTGGCGGCGCTCGGCCTGGCGGTGGCGGTGGGGATCGTCGCTGCCGCCGGAGCGCGACCGCGGCCGGCCCCCGAGCTCTTCGACGGCGAGCGCTGGGTCCTGGAAGGCGACGTGGTCGCGACGCCGCAGCGCCTCGGCGCGGGGGTGCGCGTCGCGATCGACCTGACCGGCGTCGAGCGCGGGGGGCAGCGCAGCGCCGCGCGCGACCGGGTGATGCTGTTTCTCGACGGCGAACCGGTCGAGCCGCTGCTCCCGGGCGATCGCGTGCGCGTGCCGGCGCGCCTGCATCGGCCGCGGGGCTTCGTCAATCCGGATGCGCCCGACGCAGCCCGACGCGCGGCGGCCGAGGGGGTCGCTGCCGTCGCCAGCGTGCGCGCGGCGTCGCTGTCGCGGCTGGTGGTCGCGCCGCGCCTTGGCATCGCGCGGGCCATCGCGGCCTGGCGTGCCCGCATGCTCGCGTCGGTGCAGGCGCGGCTCACCGGCGACGGTCGGGCGCTGGTCGAGTCGCTGGTGCTGGGCGATCGCGGCGACGTGCGCCGCCCGCTCGACGACGCCTTTCGCAGCGCCGGCGTCTCGCACGTGTTGTCGGTGAGCGGCCTGCATCTGGCGATCGCGGCCTTCCTCTTCTACGTCGGGCTACGGCGCCTCCTCGCTTGCGTGCCGGCGCTGGCGCAGTCGGGCTCGGTGCAGCGCTGGGCAGCGACGGTGGCGCTGCCGGCCATCGCCGCCTATACGATGGTGACCGGCGCCGAGGTGGCGACGGTGCGCTCGTGCGTCGTCGCCTTCGTCTGGCTCGGCGCAGTCGCCGTACGCCGGCGCGCGACCGCCGCCCAGGCGCTCGCCGTCGCGGCGCTGGCGATCTTGTGCGCGTCGCCGCTCGAGCTCTTCGATCCGTCCTTCCAGCTCTCGTTTGCCGCCGCCGGTGGCACCAGCCTCCTGGCACATCGCTGGTCGCCACGCGGCAGCGGCGGTTCGATCGCGGCGCGTCTGGTGCGCTGGACCGCGCGGCTCTGTGCGGCATCGGCGGCGGCGATCCTGGCGACGGCGCCGATCGGCGCCTGGCACTTTGCGCAGTTCGCGCCCGCCGGCGTGCTCTCGAACATCGTCGTCGTTCCGGTCGCGGAGCTGGGCGTGGTGCCCGTCGGCCTTGCGGGCTGCGTGGGCGCGTCGCTGCATCTGCCCGGGTCGGGTCTGCTGCTCGACGTCGCCGGCTGGCTGTCCGAGGCGATGGCCCGCTTCGTCGTCTGGTTCGCCGCGGTCGCCCCCGCGTGGCGGGTGCCGGCGCCCAACCTCGTCGAGATCGTCGTCTGGTACGCGGCGCTGGCGGCGGTCGCCGCGCTCGGCTGGCGCGGGCGCCGCATCGCGCTGTCGTGTGCGCTGCTCTTCGTCGTCGCGGTCGGCTGGCGGCTCTTGTCGCGCGCCCACTCTCAGACGGTGCGCGCCACCTTTCTCGACGTCGGCCAGGGCGACGCCTGCGTCGTCGAGCTGCCCCATGGACGCGTCATGGTCGTCGACGGCGGCGGCTCGTTCGATCCGAAGTTCGATCCCGGCCAGCAGGTGATCGCGCCGTTTCTGTGGCGGCGCGGCATTCGGCACATCGATCTGATGGTCCTCTCGCATCCGCATCCCGATCACGCCAATGGCCTGCCGTTCCTCGTCGAGAGCTTCAGCGTCGGCGAGCTCTGGACCAACGGCCAGGAGACGGCGCAGCCAGGCACCGTGGCGCTCCTGGCGGCGGCGCAGCGACGAGGCGTGGTCCTGGGCGTGCCGCGGCCGCTCGAGCTAGGCGGCGCGCGTCTCGAGCCGCTCGCGCCGCTCGACGACACCGGCCGTCTCGACGTCGACCCGGCGCGGGGCGAAAATGACAACTCGCTCGTCGTCGCGCTCGGCTGGCGCGGGCGTCGCATCCTCTTCGCCGGCGACCTCGAGGCCGAGGGCGAGGCGGCGCTGATTGCCAGCGCCAATGCGACGGCTGCCGACGTCGTCAAGGTGCCGCACCACGGCTCCAAGACCTCCTCGACCGCCGCGTTCATCGCGGCCACGCATCCGGCGCTGGCGGTCATCTCCGTCGGCGAGCACAACCGCTGGGGCTTTCCCAACGCCGGCGTCACCCTGCGCTGGCGCGACGCCGGGGCCCGCGTCCTCCGCACCGACCGCGATGGCGGGGTCACCGTGACCATCGATTCTGGCGGCCGAGTTGCCGGGGAGGGGAGCGCTGTACGATGATGCTCACGGTGCCGCTCAGATTGGAGGTCAGTGCGCTTGGCGAGTCCGGCTCGAGGCGGGTGTTCCGCTACGAGTTCGATGCCGATCGCGCGCAGATCCTGCTCGGGCGGCGCGGCGGCGTCGACGTGCTCCTGCCCGACGCGCGCGTCTCCCTGGTGCACGCGCGCATCGAGCGGCGCAAGGGCGCCTACTATCTCGTCGACGACGGCTCGACCAACGGCACGCGGCTCAACGGCGCCGCCGTGGCCACGGGAATGCGGCAGCAGCTGCGCGAGGGCGATCGCATCACCATCGGCGAATACGCACTCTCGGTCTCGCTGACCCAGTCGGCTGGACCGGAGGCGCGGCCCGAGAGCTCGCTCTCGATGGCGCGCGGCATGGTGCGCGATCTCCTGGAGCGGCTCGGGCCGGGCGAGTCGCAGCCGTGCCTGCACGTCCTCGACGGGCCGCAGACCGGCGTCGTCTTGACCCTCGGCGACGTCGGACGCACGTACATGATCGGCCGTGCCGCCGGCAACGACCTCAGGCTCGACGACATCGACATGTGGCGCGAGCACGCCGCTCTCGAGCGCGACGAGCTGGGCGTCACCGTGCGCGACGTCGGCACCCACGTCGTCAGCGTCAACGGCGATCGCGTCGTCGGTGCGCGCCTGCTCCACGACGGCGACACCATCAGCCTCGGCACGACGGCGATGCGCTACCACGACCCCGCCGAGGTCTATCTCAAGAAGTTGGAGGAGGAGCAGCCGTCGCAGCCGCCGCAGACGTCGCAGCCGATCGTCGTGGCGCGCCGGCCCGAGACCGCCATGGTGGCCATCGGCGTCCTGGCCGCGCTGGTGGCGCTCGGCGGCATCCTCTACGTGCTCCTGTGGTGAGGATCCCGGTCGCCGGCTTCACGCTCGAGGGCCAGGCGCACCTCGTCGACGGCGCGCCGGCGGCGATCGTGTGCCATCCGCATCCGGCGTTCGGCGGCCGCATGGACAACCCGCTCGTCGTGGCCCTCGCCGAAGCGTGCCACGCCGCCGGCTTCTCGACGGTGCGCTTCAACTTTCGCGGCCTCGACGGCTCCGAGGGCACGCCCACCGGCGGTCGCGCGGAGCACGAGGACGTCGCCGCCGTCATCGCGTGGATGCGCGCGCAGGGGGCGGCGCGGATCGCGCTCGTCGGCTACTCCTTCGGCGCGCTCATGGCCGCGCGCGCCGTCGCCGACGGCGCCGACGTCACCGCCTTCGCCGCGGTCGGCTTCCCGACGACGCTCCTGGGCGAAGATCCCGACCGCGTCGGCCATCTCGAGGCGGCGCTCGACCGGCGCGTGCCGTGGCTCTTCATCGGCGGAGACGCCGATCAGTTCTGCGAGATCGATCGCCTCGACGCCTGGGTCGCGGGCCGCCCGTGGGCCAAGAGCGAGGTCCTGTCCGGCCGCGGCCACTTCTTGAGCGGCAGCGACGCCGTCGAAGTCTGCGAACGCGTCGCGCGCTTCACCTGGAGCGCCACATGCGCGCACTGATCCTGGCTCTCCTCCTCTTGTCGTCGACCGTCCACGCCGACGGCCACAAGAAGAAGGTCCTCGGCGCGACGCTCATCGGCGTCGGCAGCGCGCTCGACGCGGCCACGACGGCGCTGACCTTCGCCGGCCTCGCGCGCGGCGGCTGGTCGCTCACGCCGCGCGATCCCACCGACACCGCGCTCTTGTGGAGCGGCGTCGCCGGCAACTTCGTCCTCGATATCGTCTTGACGATGGGGATCGTGATCTACTGCCAGGGCGGCGACGAGATGCGCCGCGCCCGCGAGCCGAAGTAGGCGCTCAGCGCTTCTTGTTCTTCTTGCGCTGCTTGCGCGCGTCCTTGCGCTTGCGCTTCTCTTTGTTCTTGTCGACGTTCGACTTCGGCACCGTGAACTTGCGCTCCAGCGCCGGCATGCCCGCCGCGCCCATGAGCTGCGACACGTCGATGCCCGCCATCTTCTTCATCTGCGCGATCTGCTTGAACCCGGGGATCTTCCCGAGCAGCCCCGACTGCGCACCCATCTGCGACATCATCTGCCGCATCATCGCAAACTTGTTGAGCAGCTCTTTGACTTCCTGCTCCTTGCGCCCCGACCCCTTGGCGACGCGGCGCACGCGCTTCTCGTCGTAGTCGGCGCCCTTGCGCTTGCGCAGCTGCTGACCGTTCGGGTTCGTGATCGTCTCCCACGACGTCACCACGAACGCCTCGGGGTTCGACCGCTCGCGCTTGGTCATCGAGCTGATCATCGCCTCGATCTTGACCAGCTCCTTGTCGTCGAGGTTCACGCCCTCGGGCAGCCCGCCGGGGAAGAACGGCATCTTCTCGAACAGGTCGCGCAGCGATCCCATCTTCTGGATCACGCGGATCTGATCGAGGAAGTCCTGCATGTCGAACTTGCCCTTGAGCATGCGGACGGCGTCTTCTTCCGCCTTCTCCGCATCGACGACGCCCTCGAAGTCCTTCATCAGGCCGACGATGTCGCCCATGCCCAGGATGCGGCTGGCCATGCCCTCGGGCCGGAACTCCTCGAGCTTGTCGAGCCCCTCGCCCATGCCGAGGAACTTGATGGGCTTGCCGGTCACTTCCTTGATCGAAAGCGCGGAGCCGCCGCGCGCGTCACCGTCGAGCTTGGTGAGAATGACGCCGGTGACGCCGACCCGGTCGTTGAAGGTCTTGGCCGTCTTGACGGCGTCCTGGCCGATCATGGCGTCGATGACGAAGAAGACCTCGTTCGGCTTCGTCCGCTTCTTGATCTCGTCGAGCTCCTGCATGAGCGGCTCGTCGATCGCCAGTCGTCCCGCGGTATCGAACAGCACCACGTCGCGATTGGTCTCGTACGCCTTCTTGACCGCCGCCTCGCAGATCTCCGGCGGCGAGGCGCCCTCGATCGTGAACACCGGCATGCCGAGCTGCCCGCCCAGCACCCTGAGCTGCTCGACGGCGGCCGGACGATAGATATCGGCGGCCACCAGCATCGGCCGCTTCTTGTTCTTCTCGAGCCAGCGCGCCAGCTTGCCGACGGTGGTCGTCTTACCCGAGCCCTGGAGGCCGACCATCATGATGGCGGTCGGACCCTTCTTCGCCCAATCGATGTCGGTATCGATGGGCCCCATCAGGTCGATCAGCTCTTCCTGACAGATGCGGATGAAGTGCTGCTCCGGCGTCGCCTGCAGCGCGCGGTCGCCCGCCTTGGCGCGCAGCTTCACCGTCTCGCCGACCGCCTTGTCCTTGACGCGATCGAGAAAGGTCTTGGTGACCTTGAACTCGACATCGGCCTCGAGCAGCGACATGCGAACGTCGCGCAGCGCCTCGTCGATGTTGTCGAGCGTCAGCTCGGTCACGCCGGTCAGGCGAGCCTTGGCATTGCGGAACCCGCGCGAGAGTGTTTCGAGCATTGGGGTGGTCTAGCATATACTCGGCCGCCCATGAAGCACGCCCTGCGTCTCGCCAGCGTCTTCCTGGCTGCGACCGCCGCCCTGGTCGGGTTCGTGCAGCCCGTGCGCGCCGCCGATCTGCCGTGCGGCCCCGCCGACAAAGGCACCGTCAGCCTCGACGGCCTCACCGACGACTGGGGCGAGGTCGAAGGTCTCGACACCGGCGGCAAGGACCCAAACCTGTCGTTCACGCTCAAGTGCAACGTCGAGGAGCGCACGCTCATGTTCCTCGTCGACGTGCGCGACAACTACTTCGTCCGCAGCCGCCAGGCGCACCCCGGCGAGGACCACTTTACCCTCACGCTCGGCGGCCACGTCTTGACCGTCTTCCCCGGCGACGCGCGCGCCATCCCGACGCTGGTGCGCGAAGGAAAGAAGCCGGCAAAGGGGATCAAAGCGGTCTCGGCGCTGCAGGAGCACGGCTGGGCCGTAGAGCTGGCAGTGCCCTTCTCGGCCGTCCCCGGCTGGAAGGCCGGCATGCCGCTCAGCTATCGCGTCGGCGTCGCCGACTGCGACTCCAAGGCCGCCTTCACCACCGACAAGACGCTCGACGCCGGCGGCAGCCTCGTCTTCGCCGAGGGCGACAGCGCGCTCGAGGGCTTCTTGAAGGACCGCGGTCTCAAGCGCGGCGACATCTGGTTCGACAAGGGCGTCTCGCTCGGCGGAAAATCGGGCGGCCGCGTCGTCCTCGCCGGGCGCAACCTGGCCTTCATCACCGACGGCTTCGTGTTCGTCGAGCTGCCGTTCAAGGCGCGCGCCGACGCCAAGGAAGCGCGCCTCGCCGATCTCGCCGGCGACGGACGCCATGCGCTGATCGTCCGCTACGTCGAGCGCGGCAACGGCGGCAGCCGCGAGGTGCTCGCCGCCTACCGCATCGCCGGCGAATCGGAGATCCGCCGCGTCTTCGCCGCCGAGGTCGCCAAGCAGGCGCCGCAAGGACGCATCGACGACAAGGTCTCGTACCTCAAGCGCGGCCGCGCCACCGACATCCTCATCGAAGCGGGCAGCGCGCCCGGTCTCTCGGCGGAGACGTGGAAAGAGGCGCCCGCCGACGACATGATCCCACTGATGCTCCCCTGGGCCGACGACCGCCACGCGCGCTATCAGTTCAGCGGCGACGAATACAAGCGCGCCCACTAGCGCGCCCGGCAGCTCGGCCGCCAGCCCGCAGTCTCGCAAATCCGCGGCGCCGCCAGACTCGCGCGACGCCGTTGTCATGGCTCGCCCAATGGCCTGCCGCCGAAGTCCGCGAAATGTGGCGCTGCCGTCGCTGGTACGAGTTTCGCTATGCCCAGACGCATGCGAATCCTCGGGCTCCTCGTCGCCGCCGCGCTCGCCGCCTTCGGGATGCTCGCCGCCGGCTGCGGTTCCCGCTCCGAAGGCCAGCTCGGACACGCCTCCTTCGCCTGGCAGGAGTGCCCCTTCGGCTGCTCCGTCACCGACAACCCGATGGCGGCCGGCGGCGCGCGCGCCGAGATCTCGGTGTCGCTCGCGAGCGGGTACAGCTTCCAGCAGATCCGCTCCAGCGACCCCACCATCGCCGCGTTCTCCGTCGGCGGCTCGTCGAACGGCCTCGCCGTCAGCGTCCAGTCGGGGACGCCGGGTCGCGCACAGCTCCAGCTCATCGACGCCAAGGGCAAGCTCGTCGACGAGATCACGGTCACCGTCACCGCGACGGCAAAGCTCGCCATGGTCAAGGGCTGGAGCGGCACCGCGCCGCTCGTTCTGGAAGGCTCGACGCAGCTCTTCCACGTCACCACCAAGGACGCCAACGACCACACGCTGGTCGGCACCGGCGCGGTCACCTTCGCGCTGACCGACCCCTTGCGCACGACCGCCGCCATCGTCTTCGGCGACATGATCGGCTTCACCGGCGCGGCCGGCGCCGGCACCATCACGGCGCGCTCCGACGCCTCGACGGTCGTCCAGCCGATCACCGTCGTGCCGCTGTCGGCGCTCACGGGCCTTACCGCCACCGCCAACGCCAACAGCGTCGAGGGCACGAGCATCTTCGCCAACGTCGACGTCGTCGCCAACAGCGCCACCGGATCGGTCTATGGCGCGCCCTGCGGCTGGACGGTGAACGACGCATCGGTGGTCGTCCAGAGCCAGACCAGCGCGTCGCTCGAAGGCGCGGCGAAATCGACCACGAAGTTCAAGCTCGGCAGCGCCGGCACCTTCACCGCCACCTGCGCCATCGGCGCCGTCTCGACCAGCGTCCAGCTCCACCGCTGACCCCGGCGCCACTCGCCTACATGGGCGACGGAGAGTCACCCCCGGCCATGGACGATCGTCCATGCCATCCCGCGCAAACTCGTCTGCTGTCGCACGCTTCGGGGCGGCCCGAAAGTTGAAGTGTCCCCCGGACGGAGGTGCTGTTGATGGGTCGAACGCGTGCCAAATCGATGTCTTCGCTTCTGCAAGAGCTGCACACCTGCTCCAGCGAGCAGGAAAAAGAGATCGGGATGCTGCGCGCCACGGTCGAGCGGCTGCGCGGCGAGCGCGACGAGCTGCTAGCGCAGCTTCGCTTCGCCAACGAGCAGGCCAACCGCGAGACGCGCGCCGCCGGCAGCCTGCGCGCGCAGCTCCTGTCGCGGACGTCGATCCCCAAAGAGCGGCTCGACTTCTGCTGCGCCGGCGACGGCGGCGAGACGACCGCCGTGCTGCCGCGCCCGCGCATCGCTCCGCGCGGCCGCGTCCGCGACGACGACACCGAGCGCAGCATTCGCCAGTAGCGCCGTTTCGACCCGCGTCCCTCCCGACCGCCAGCCAATTTGTCGTCGACGGCGCGCCAAGTCGCCGGAATCGCGCGTGGCACGGCGCTCGCTATCACGTGCCGGCACACTGGAGGTGACCCCCATGCGCATCTTGCCCGCCCTTGCTGTCGTCGCTGCATCGAGCTTCGTACAGGTCGTCCACGCCGCCGAGCCCGCCACGGCACAGGCCCACGTCAGCGTCAGCGACGTCGGTGAGTACGCCGCCACCGTCAGTAAATCGGGCGAGCCCACGTCGCTCTGGGTACGCGCCGGCGGCGAGTCGGTCGAGCTGCGCATCCAGTTCCACGACTCGTCGCGCCTGCACTACGAGATCAAGCGCTCGGGCGATCGGCAGTTCAACCTCACCGGCGCGATCACGCCCCCCTACGGCAAGGCGTACACGATCGGCCACTTCCCCGCCGGCAGCAGCATCGTCGACATCAAGCTCTGGCTCACCGACCGCTGATTGGCGGCCCATCGCTGCGCAACCCGCGCCGAGCGTCAGATGTGTCAAGAATTCGCCGGCCACACCCGCGCAACCTGGCGAGATCGCGCGCGCTGATCGCTGGTACGCCGTTCGCTAAGGCGGGGCGGGATGCGGACCCTCGCGCTCGGCCTGACGATTGCGATGCTCGCCGGCTGCCACATCGGCGGCGGCACTGGTAGCGGCAACGGCAACGTCACCTTCTGGTTCGCCAACTGCGGCGAGACCTGCAAACCGGAGGACCACCCCGTCGCGGCCGGCGGCGCGCACACCACCATCAACGTCACCGGCGCGAAGTTCACGACGGTCCGCTCGTCGAACCCGAGCGTCGCGACCTTCACGAACAACAACCAATCGGTCGAGGTGATCTCCGGCTCGCCGGGCACCACGTCGCTCGAGCTCCTCGACGGCGGCAACCGCATCATCGCCAGCGCCGAGGTCTCGGTCGAGGCCACCGCCAGGCTCGCCGTCGACCACGGCTGGAAGAGCGGAGAGCCGCTGGTCCTCGAGGGCCAGCAGATGGTCTTCCACGTCACCACGCTCGACGCGCAGGGGCGCACCACCAAGGGCTCGGGCGCGGTCGCCTTCGCGCTCGGCGGCACGCTCGCCCGCGCGGTCCTGCCGCTGTCGGGCGACGCCATCGGCTTCGTCGGTACGCCCGGCGCCGGATCGATCGCCGCCAGCTGTCCCGAGACCACGGTGACCCAGCCGTTCACCATCGTCGGGCTCGCCGAGATCACCGCCATCACCATGTCGGCGCAGACGCTGCCCGACGACACCGCCATCGTCTCGGTCGTGCCGCAGTCGGCGCTCGGCGCGGTCTACGGCGGGCCGTGCGACTGGCAGACCTCCGACCCGTCGGTGACGCTGGCGACCGACGTCGGCCCGGCGCTGCACCTCGGGCCCGGCACCGTCAGCGTCTTCAACCTCACGCGCCCCGGCACCTTCACCCTCAGCTGCACGCTCGCCGGTCAGACCGCGATGGTGACGGTAACCAGATAACGTTATATAGGAGGCATGGCCGCCTTCTCCGCCGCGTTCCGCTGCATCGCCGGCTGCCGCGGGACCCATCCGCTCGACCAACCGCTCTATCGCTGCCCGACCTGCGGAGACCTGCTCGAGGTCGCGCACGACATCGAGGCGCTCAAGACGCGCTCGGCGGGCGAGTGGATGCGGCTCTTCGACGACCGCTACAAGCGCACCACCTGGCCGTATGGCTCGTCGGTGTGGGGCAAAAAAGAGTGGGTCGCGCCGTCGGTGCGCGACGACATGGTCGTCTCCATGGACGAGGGCGGCACCAACCTCTTCTGGGCCGATCGCTTCGGGCGCCAGATCGGCCTCACCGATCTCTGGGTCAAGCAGTGCGGCAACTCGCACACGGGCAGCTTCAAGGATCTCGGCATGACGGTCCTCGTCTCGGTCGTGCGCCAGATGATCGAAGACGGCCGGCCGGTGCGCGCGGTCGCCTGCGCCTCGACGGGTGACACTTCGGCGTCGCTGGCCGCCTACTGCGCCGCCGCCGGCATCCGCTCGATCGTGCTCCTGCCGCGCGGCAAGGTGACGACGGCGCAGCTGGTGCAACCGATCGCCAACGGCGCGCTGGTGCTGTCGCTCGACACCGACTTCGACGGCTGCATGGCCATCGTGCAGCGGCTGGCGGAGGAGGGCGGCGTGTACCTGGCGAACTCGATGAACTCCTTGCGCCTCGAGGGGCAGAAGACCGTCGCCATCGAGATGGTGCAGCAGTTCGACTGGGAGGTGCCCGACGTCGTCATCATCCCCGGCGGTAATCTCGGCAACGTCAGCGCGCTCGGCGCCGGCTTCGACATGATGGAGGCGCTCGGCATCACCAAGAAGCGGCCGCGCATCGTCGTGGCGCAGGCCGAGCGCGCCAACCCGCTCTACCTCGCCTACAAGAACAATTGGGAGTTCCACGCCGTCGCTGCCAGGCCGACGCTCGCCTCCGCGATCCAGATCGGCAATCCCGTCTCGGTCAAGAAGGCGATCCGCACGCTGCAGAAGTATTCGGGCGTCGTCGAGCAGGCGACCGAGGCGGAGCTGGCCGACGCCGCCGCCCGCGCCGACCGCACCGGCATGTTCAACTGCCCGCACACCGGCGTGGCGCTGGCCGTGCTCCTCAAGCTGCGCGAGCGCGGCCTGATCGACAGCAAGGAGCGCGTGGTCGTGGTCTCGACCGCCAACGGCCTCAAGTTCACCGACTTCAAGATCCGCTATCACGACGCCGCGCTCGACGGGGTGACGCCGAAGTACGCCAATCATCCGGTCGAGCTGCCCAACGACTTCGACTCGGTTCGCCGCGCCATCGACGCCTCGGTGCAGGCGTGAGCGACGTCAGCTTCGTCGGGCTCGCCGACGTACAGGCGGCGCGCGATCGCATTCGCGCGCACGTGCGCGTGACCCCGGTGGTGCGCTGGCAAAACGATATCTGGCTCAAGCTCGAGCAGCTGCAGATGGGCGGCTCGTTCAAGGCGCGCGGCGCCTGCAATCGCGTCTTCGCCGCCGACGAGAAGCAGCTCAAGCATGGCGTCGTCACGGCGTCGGGCGGCAACCACGGGCTCGGCGTCGCCTACGCGGCGTCGCGCCACGACGTGCCGGCGACGATCTATCTACCCGAGCGCGCGCCGCAGTCGACCGAGCGCCGCATGCGCGAGCTGGGCGCCACCGTCGAGCGCCATGGCCGCGACTGGGACGACGCGTGGGCCGTCGCCCAGGCGCACGCCACCCGCACCGGCGCGCTCCTCGTGCACCCGTTCGAAGACGCCGAGGTCATCGCGGGGCAGGGCACCATTGCGCTCGAGCTCCTCGAGCAGCTCGGCAAGTTCGACACCGTGGTCGTCGCCATCGGCGGCGGCGGGCTCATCGGCGGCATCGCCATGGTGCTCAAGTCGCTCGCGCCGTCGATCCGCGTCGTCGGCGTCGAGCCCACCGGCGCCACCGCCATGAAGGACTCGATGGCCGCCGGCAAGCTGGTCGCGCTGGCCAGCGTCGACACCATCGCCGGCACGCTGGCGCCGCGCGCCGTCGGTCCGCACACCCTGGCGCTGGCGTCGAAGTACGTCGACGAGGTGGTCCTCGTCAGCGACGCCGAGCTCAAGGCCGCCATGCGCACGCTGTGGAGCGAATTGCGCGTGCTGGTCGAGCCGGCCGGCGCCGCCGCCGTCGCTGCCGTGGCCACGCGCAAGGTCGACACGCGCGAAAAGCGCGTCGCCGTCCTCGTCTGCGGCGCCAACCTCGACACCACGCTCGCCGCCGAGGCGCTCGCCTGAGCTGGCTGTAGGACGCATCCAGGAGCGCTTCTGGCTAGCGCTTGTCTTGCTGGCGCGGACCGTGGTTGCGGACCCAGTCGACCCACTTCTTGCGCGCATCTTCGCGCTCGCGTTTGGGCGCGTCGAAGCTGTAGCCGAATTCGTCGTCGCTGAGCGAGCGCAGCTCTTCGCACGCCGAGAGGCGCACCTCGGCTTCGGAGTGGCCCAGCCCTTCGAGCATCCACTCGACGCGCGGCTGATCGCGATGCCGCTCCCACCAGCTGCGCCAGCGCCAGCGCGAGGTGCCGAAGTCCTGCTTGGTGATCTCGACCAGCGCCTTGCGCGCCGCCGACACCACCGACGGATCCTGATGCTTGACCAGCTCCATGAGCCGCGGCACCGCCGTCACGTCGCGCAGCGTGCCGAGCGCTTCGGAGGCGTAGCGCTGGCGCAACGCGTCGGGCCCCGGCAGCTCGCCGCGCAGCTGCTCGATGAGCGAGCGCAGCTCCGGCGAGTCGGGAAACAGCGCCAGCGCATCGACCGCCGCGCGCCGCACGCCCGCGTCGGGGTCGTAGAGCCGCATGCCGAGCGGCGCCACGACGTCGGGCGTCTGCAGCTCGCCGAGTGCCAGGGTCGCGTAGTAGCGCACCTCGAGCGACGAATCGCCGAGTCGCTGCACGAGCGGATCGCGCGCCGAACGCCCCATGCGCGTGAGAATCGCCAGGAACGGCCCGTGCTCCTCGAGCGGCGGCGTCGCGCCGCGCAGCGTGTGGCGGTCGAGCCGCAGCGGTCCCGGCAGCCGCGCCACCAGCGCCGCGGCCGCGCGGTCGCCCATGGTCACGAGCGCCGACGCCGACATCGCCGCATGCTCGTCCTGGCGCTCCACCGACGACAACAGCCCGTCGACGTCGGCGTTGGGCTGCGTGGTCGCCTCGTGCAGCTCGACCTCGGGCGCAGCAGCATCGCGTGACGTCCGCGCTGCGCTGCCGCCGCCGGTCATTGTGTCCTTGACGGCGTTGACCAGCGCGACGCTGAAGCGCGGGTTGGTCGTCCTCGCCTTGGCGTCGACACCGCCTTCACCGGTCGGCCGTCGCCAGTCGCCGCCTTCGGTGCCGTTGCCGTTGTCGCTGGCGCCGAGCTTGGCGCCGCCCGTCGGTGGCGCCTTGGCGTACTCGCCGCCCTTGGCGCGCAAGATCAGCCGCTGGAAGCTGCGCGCCGCCGCCGCGACCAGCGTCGACATATCGGCCACGATGTCGGCGTCGAGATCCTGCCCGTCGTTGTCGGCGTAGAGCAGCGCCACCGCGCGCTCGCGCAGCACCACCGGCATGAGCAGCGCCGGCAGCGGCGTCTTGCGCCCGAACGCGGCCAGGATCTGCGTGCCGTTGGGGTCGTCGCCGAGGCGTCCCAGATACGGCGCGCGTCCCACGGCGGCCGCGCGGAACGGCGACGGCTTATCGAGCGCCACCGAAACCCCCGCGAGCTGCTGCTTATCGAGCCAGCCGCTGCCGAGCGCCAACCGGCCGGCGGCGACGTCGGCGTGGACCGTCAAGATCGCGGCGAACGGCAGCCGCGCGCGCGCGCCGCGGCACAGCGACTCGAAGATGCCGTCGCGATCGTCGGCCTCGTCGATGGCCCGGCGCGCGTCGTCGAGCGCCAGCGGCCCGGCGTCGGCGCCGGCCGGCGCGCTCGGGATGCGCACGGCGGCCTCCGGCGCCACCGTCGTCATCGGAGCGCTCGCCTGGCGCTGGGTCAGCCGCGGCGTCGGCTCGGAGGCGACTTCGTGGATCGGCGCCGTCGCCGGGTTGGCGTTGGGCATCGGCACGTCGGTGACGACGGTGCGTCGCGTCTCCGGCTTCGCCGGTGCGTGCACCGCGGTCGGCGTCGGCGCGGCGGTCGGCGCTGGCGCGGCGGTCGGCGTCGGCGCGGCGGTCGGCGCAGCTTTCGGCGCCACCGTCGACGGTACCGCCGCCCTGGCATGCTCGCGCAGCGGCTGCATCGGAATCGCCGGCTGCTGCGGCACCAGCCGCGCGCGGTTCGGATCAGTCGCGCGCTGCCGCAGCTTGGCCGCCAGCGACGCGAACCGCGCCGGCACCGGCACGCCGTAGACCAGCTCCGCCGCCTGCACGAAGCGATGCTCGGGAACGATGATCGCTTCGATCGCCAGCGACAGCGTGTAGCCCAGCTCGTCGAGCTGCTTGCGGTCCGGCGGATCGATGACGATGACCCGCAGCACGTTGCCGTCGAGCGCGACCGGCACCGCGCGATAACGCTCCGACATCGCCGGCGGCATCCACTTCTGCACGTCGGCCGCTTGCAGCTGCTCCACCGACGGCAAATCTCCGGCGGTCGGCATCGCCGAGCTACGCCCGAGGGCGTCGAGCAGCGTGCCCTCGTCCATCACGTCCATCTCGAGGAGGATGGTGTCGAGCGTCCCCCCGTAGATCACCTGGCGCTGAAACGCCTCCGCCATCTTCTTGGCGCTCACCAGGCCGTCCTGCACCAACAATGACGCCAGCCGCGACGTCATGCCTTCACCACATACGTATCGGCGAGCCAGTCGTGCAGGCCGCGCTTCTCGCGGTCGAAGCCGATCCACAGAAAGCCGAGGCCGAGCAACACCAGCGACGGCACGTAGGCGATGGTTCGCACCAGCGCGCGGGTGATCGACGGGCGATCGCCGAACCCGTCGATCACCTTCAGGCGCATCAGGTGCTTGCCGAAGGTCTGGCCGCGCAGCGCCGTGAACAAAAAGAAATACAAGAAGGAGAGAATCGCGATCATGGCCAGCCCCGCCTCGGCGAGGACGCCGCCGTTGACCGCCATGTCGACCACGTAGTCGGGGCCGATCTGTCCGATCCGCGGCAGCGGCTGGCGCAGCACCACCGCCGCCAGGGTCGCCACGATCGCGAACACCGACGAGAGCACCATACCGTCGACGATTCCGCCGGCGAGCCGCCGCCAGAATCCAGCCACGCGCACACGCATGGGAGCGACCGCTGTGGATAACGCCGGCGCCATGGGAGCCATATTATTAGCCGAGATCTCCGAGCGCGTAGCCCAAAATCGAGAGGGCCACCAGCGCCGCGGTTTCAGTGCGCAGGATGCGCGGCCCGAGCCCCACCGGCTCGAAGCCGACGTGCCGCGCAGCATCCACTTCCTCGACGGTAAATCCGCCCTCGGGCCCCACCACGATGACGATCTCGCGCGGCGGCGTCGCCGGCAGCGCCTGCCTGAGCGAGGTCTCGCGCGCGCCTTCCCACAGCATCAGCTTGAGCGCGTCCTTCGGCGACGCCTTGAGCGCCGTCGAGAGCGAGGTCACACCCTCGACCTCCGGCACGTCGAGCCGCCCCGACTGCCGCGCCGCCTCGCGCGCGATCTTCTGCCAGCGCGCCTGCTTCGAGAGCGTGCGAATGGCGCCCGAGTCGAGCCGCGACACCGCCCGCGTCGTCGTGACCGGGATGATGCGCGCCGCCCCCAGCTCCGTCGCCTTTTGCACCACGAGGTCGAGCTTGTCGCCCTTGCCGAGCGCCTGGATCACCGTCACCAGCGGCCGCTCGATCGCCGCCACCGGCCGGCGCTCCTCGACCTTGAGCTCCAGCGCCCGCGGTCCCACGCGGATGATCCGCGCCGACGCCTCGACGCTCTTGCCGTCGAAGAGCACGACCTCGTCGCCGATGCCGAGCCGCAAGACGCGCGTCAGGTAACGATGGTCTTCGTCGACGAGCACCACGACGTCCTCGGCCAGCTTGACCGGATCGATGAACAGCCTCGACATCAGCGCGTCATGACGATCGCTCGCCAGCCCTCTTCGTCGAGCCGCGCCGTCGTGGCCAGCCCGCACTCGACATAGGCCGCTTCGACGCCGTCGGCAAGCTCCTGCAGGATTCCCGACAGCACGAGCGTGCCGCCGTCGCCCACCCGCGCGGCGATCTGCGCCGCGAGCGGGATGAGCACGTCGGGCAGGATGTTCGCGGTCACCACGTCGAACGGCCCGTGCACCTCGACCAGCGGCGTCGCCGAGAACGAGATGCGACCGTCGACCCCGTTGCGCGCGCCGTTTTCACGTGAGACCTCGATCGCGTCGGCGTCGACGTCGATGCCGATGCCGCTGGCGTCGGGGTACGACTTGGCGCACGCGATGGCCAGCACGCCCGAGCCGCAGCCGACGTCGAGGAACCGCTCGCAACGCTCGAGCTCCGACAGCGCCACCAGGCACAGCCGCGTCGACGGATGGCCGCCGGTGCCGAACGCGCGCCCCGGGTCCATGTCGAGCACCACCTCGTCGGCCGCCGCCGCATATTTCTCCCAGCTCGGCACGATCACGAAGCGCCCCACCTTGCGCGGCGCGAAGTACTGCTTCCAGACGTCGCGCCACTCGTCCTCGTCGCGCACCCGCGCCGATTCGGCGGGCGGCGGCAGCCCCGCTTCGGCCGCGCGCTGTAGAAACTCGCGCGCCTCGGCCACCGGGATCCAGACCACCAGCATCGGCTGCCGGGCGTCGGGCGCCTTCTGAAACGTCGTCTGATCGCGCTCTTCGACGCCGGTGGCGCCCAGCTCCACGAGCGTCGCGATCCACTCCTCGGCGCGCTCGGTCGTCACCGCGAACGCGATCTCGCTATAGCGGGCCTCTGACACGGGCCGGCAACATATCACGTGAGACCTAAAAATTTGCCGTTGCGATCACTCGGACTTAGCGTCGGAGCATGTCCATTCTCTGCATCGCGAACCAAAAGGGCGGCGTCGGCAAGACCACCACCGCGGTAAACCTCGCCGCCGGCCTCGCGCGCCGCGGTCACAAGGTGCTCCTGGTCGATCTCGACATCCAGGGCTCGGCCACCGCCACGCTCGGAGTTCGCCTGAAGGAAGGCGATCCCTCCGTCGCTGAATGCCTCGTCCACGAGCGGCAGATCGAGCATGTCGTCCGCGAGACCTCCACCGACAACCTCTACGTCGCACCGGCGGGCGAGACCCTCGCTGCCGTCGACATCCACCTCGCCACCGCGATGGCGCGCGAGCATGTCCTCGAGCGCTGCCTCTCGACGGTGAGCGCCAAGGTCGACCACATCGTCATCGACACCGCGCCCTATCTCGGGCTCCTCACCACCAACGCGCTCGTCGCCGCCCAGCACATCGTCGTGCCGGTGAGCTGCGAGTACCTGCCCATCCTCGGGCTCAAGCTCTTCGGCGAGACGCTGACCCGCATGCGCACGCGGCTCGGCGCGCCCTGCAACATCCTCGGCTACGTGCTGACCATGTACGACAAGCGCGAGAAGATCACCGCCGAGATCGAGTCGATCCTGCGCCGCAACTTCGGCGCGGCGATCTTTGCCGATCCGATTCGCGTCAACACGCGCCACAAGGCGGCGCCGTCGCACAAGAAGACGATCTTCGAGTTCGAAGCCAAGAACGGCAAGGGGCGCAACGACTACGAGAAGCTCGTCGACGGCGTGCTGGCGCGCCTCGACGAATACGCGCGCTCAGCCGAGCGACTGCCGCAGGTCGTCGACGAGGTCCGCAGCGTCCTCGATTCCAATCGATAGCCGCAGAAGCCCGTCGCTGATGCCAAAGCGGCGGCGCTCGATGTCCGACAGCTTGTTGTGCGAGAAGGTCGCCGGGTGGGTCATGAGCGACGTGACGTCGCCGAGCGACGCTGCGCGCGCGATCAGCCGCAGCCGATCGTAGCAGCGACGCGCGCCGTCGAGCCCGCCGGCCACTTCGAAGCTGACCATGGCGCCGCCGCCGTCGAGGACGCGGGCGGCGATCTCGTGATCGGGATGCGACGGCAGCGTCGGGTAGAAGACGCGCTCGACGCCGTCCGTGTGCTCGAGCGCGCGCGCCACCGTCAGCGCCGACGCGACCTGCCGCTCCACCCGCAGCGCCATCGTGCGCAGCCCGCGCAGCGCCAGCCAGGCGGCGAACGGATCGGCGCTGCCGCCCTGGAGCTTGCGCAGCTTGCGCACCTTGGCGATCTCGCTCTTCGGTCCCGAGACGACACCGAGCAGGAGATCGCCGTGGCCGCCGATGTACTTCGTCGCCGAGTGCACGCTCAAGAGCGCGCCGCGCTCGATGGGGCGCTGGCCGAGCGGCGTCGCGAACGTCGCGTCGACGACGAGCGGCACACCGCGCGCGCGACAGACCGCCGCGATGGCGTCGAGATCGGCGACGCGCAGGAGCGGATTGGTGATCGACTCGATGTGCACGACCCGCGTTGCCGGCGTGATGGCGCCGTCGATCGCCTGCGCCGTGCCGGCGACGAGGGTGTGCGTGACGCCGAAGCGCAAGAGGTGCTCGGTGATGAAGGCGTGCGTGACGCCGTAGAGCCCCTCGGTCGAGACGACGTGGCCGCCCGCCTGCGCGTAGGTCAGGAGCGCCGCCGAAATCGCGCCCATCCCCGACGAGAAAATGCACGCGTCCTCGGTCATCTCCAGCTCGGCGATGGCGTGGGCCAACCGATCTTCCGTTGGATTGGCGTCGCGTGAATAGATGTAGACCTCGCCGCGGCCGGCCGCTTCGGCCTCGACGTGCGACGGATATTCGAACCCGGAGGTCTGGTAGATCGGCGGCGCGTGCGCCTTGATGCCCGCCGGCATCCCCGGCGCATGTTCCCCCGCGTGCGCACACAACGTCGACCGTCGTTTCATGGGGGAATGATAAACGAGCTGACAGCCAACCGCTGACAGCTAAGAGTTAGACCCTCCGGAAAAGGAAAGGGCCGCCTGTTTCCAGACGGCCCATCCGGTGAGATCTTAGTGGTTGGCTGTCAGCTGTGCGCTGTCAGCTTCTTCCAGCTACTTCCCGCCGCGGCGCTTCGCCTCGCGACGACGACGCTTGCGCGCCTCGCGCATCTTGCGCTTGCGCTTGACGCTGGGCTTCTCATAGAAACGGCGCCGCTTGACCTCTTGCAAGATGCCTTCCTTCGACATCTTCTGCTTGAGGATCTTCATCGCCTTTTCCAGGCTATCGCGAACTTCGACTTCGAGCGGGCGGCCGAGCAAGTTATCCAAAGTGCTATCTCCGAAAAGAGACGCGTTTACTACCAACCAACCAGGCCATCGTCAAGCCAAATGCTCGGCTTGACACACGTCGCTTCCATTTCCTATTGTCGCGCTGACGATGGGAGGACTAGCCACACGCTCCGTAGGTGTAGGTCCAGGTCGGTGGTAGCCCCACGTCCTTGCATTTCCTTGTCTTATCGTCAGGCTGTGTTTACACTCGCGACCCCAAAGAGAGGTTCGGGATGACTCGCAACTCGCTCCGTGGAACTGGCCTGCTCGCCGCATTCGCTCTGGTGATGCAGGTCACTTCAGGCGCCGCCGACGCCAAACCGAAGAAAAAGGGCGGCTCTCAAGCCTCTCCTCCTCCTGCTGCCGATACTGGCGGACAGGGCGGTGGCATGACCTTCGAGCCAGAGGAGGTCCACAAGGACACCGCTCCCTCGGACTCCGGCGGCAAGAAGGGCAAGATGAAGTTCACGCCCGAGCCGGCCAGGCCGACCGGACCCGCCGGGCCACCGTCGAAGGTGCTCGAGCGCGCGCTGAAGCTCTACGACGCCGAGGACTACGCCAACTCGTCGATCGAGCTGAACAAGGTCATCGAAGGCCAGTCCGGCGACGATGAAGCCAACAAGCAGCGCGGCGAGTTCTTCATGGGCAAGACGCTCTTCAACATGAAGTACTACTCGGCCTCGCTCAGCTACTTCGACAAGATCGTCCAGAAGGGGCCGTCGCACCGCTACTACCAGAAGACCCTACAGTGGCTCGCGTCGCTGTCGCGCTTTCTGCCGGAGTCGGCGGGCGTCCTCGAGAAGATCGGCAAGTACACGAAGGCCGACCTCGACCAGCCGGCCCTCGACCCGGTCAAGGACGAGCTCTACTACCTCCTGGGACGGTTTCACTACCAGAAGGGGAACTTCAAAGAGGCGATCGACCTCTTCAATAGCGTGCCGGAAAAATCGGAGTTCTACCCCAAGGCCAAGTTCCTCGAGGGTCTAACTCACGTGCGCGAGTACCACGGAAAGATCGCTGCCGATTCGTTCAAGGCGATCTTGCGCAAGGTCAAGCAGTACGACGACCCGGACAAGGTCCCGAAGGCCCTCAAGGAAGCCGAGGAGCTGGCGAACCTGTCGCTCGGTCGCGTCTTCTATTCGACCAAGCAGTACAACCAGGCCATCAAGTACTTCGAGAAGCTCCCCGGCCCCGACTCGCGCGAAGGCGCCGCGCCCGACTGGGGCGCGTCGCTGTTCGAGGCGTCGTGGGCCTACTTCATGGTCGACGGCGACTCCAAGGCGCTCGGCAACATCCACTCGATCGCGTCGCCGTTCTTCGAGACCGAGTTCTATCCCGAGGCCTACATCCTGAAGGCGGTCATCTACTTCAACCGCTGCAACTACGACCGCTCGCAGGAAGCGATCAACGAGTTCAACGCCGTCTATCCCGACCTTCGCAAGGAGGTCGACGCCATCCTCTCCAAGTACGCCGACAACGCGCAGTTCTTCGACTATGTGTTGAAGATCCGCTCGGGCGAGGCTGGTCTCTCGGAGCGTGCGTCGCGCGCAGCCGAGGGCGCGCTCGCCGATCGCTCGCTGCAGAAGAACATCGAGTGGGTCTCGGAGCTCGACCGTGAGCTCAAGGCGATCGACAAGTCGGATCCGGCGTGGCGCTCGACTGCCGTCGCCGGCAACATTTTGCAGGACCTCACGCTGCAAAAGTCGCTCGCGGCCAACGACGCCGGACAGCTCGCCCGCAATCGCATGCAGCGTCTCTCGTCGGAGATTCAGGATCTGACGAAGCAGGCGATCAAGATCGAGTACGAAACCCTCAACGGTCTGAAGGGCTCGCTCACCGCCGGCATCGCCGGCGATCAGGCGACGAAGGTCAATCCGAACGCGAAGAACTACAACAACATCGTCATCGACGACGAGCATCAGCAGTGGCCCTTCACGGGCGAGTACTGGCAAGACGAGCTCGGTTATTACCGATTCAAGGTGGCCAACAAGTGCGGGCGGTAATCAAAATGAAGCGTGTTCTGTCGGGGACCCTGATCGCAACGTTTGCCCTGTCGTCGTCCTTCGCGGGCGCAGCAGGGAAGTACACCAAGAAAGAGTCGGAGATCACGGCGACTCAGACGGCGCTGACCAAGCCCGTCCAACACACCAAAGACGAGAAGAAGAAGCCGACCATCACGGCTGACGACGTCTTCGGTGGCGTGGGCGAGAAGGTCAAGTCGGTCACGGACCAGCAGATCAAGGTCCTACGACGCCTGATCGACAACACCAACGACTCGGATCCGGAGAAGCCGGACCTCTTGTTCCGTATGGCGGAGCTCTACAACGAGCAATACCGCTACTACGACTTCCGCGCGCGAGAGATCGACGAGAAGGTGTTCAACGCCGGCAACGCCGGCAACACCGCGCTCGCCGGTCAGCTCAAGGCGCAGCAGACCGACTATCAGAAGAAGTCGCAGATCTGGCTGCTCGAGTCGGCCAAGGCCTACCTCGAGGTCGCCGATCACCCCGACAAGTACGGCTCGTACAAGCGTATGGACGAGGTCCTCTTCTACCTGGCGTACATGCTGTCGCAGGTGAAGAAAGAGGACGCCGCGCGCAAGTACTTCAAGCGGCTCATCAAGGATTATCCCAAGTCGCGCTTCATCCCGTACGCGTTCTTCGCCTTCGGCGAGTATTACTTCGAGCAGAAGCAGCTCGAAGACGCGATGAAGTTCTACGACCGGGTGTTGCAGTTCCCCGATTCGCCAATCTTCGGCTACGCGAAATACAAAGAGGGCTGGGTCTTCTTCAACCTCGGCGACTTCAAGCAGGCGCTCGCGACCTTCGTCAGCGTCGTCGAGATGTCGGAGAAGTCGAACGTCGGCAAGAAGGAGAGCCGCATCCAGCTCGCGAAGGAAGCGAAGAAGGATTGCGTGCGCTCGTACGCGCGCGTCGGCACGCCGGAAAAGGCGTGGGACTTCTTCCGTCGCATCGGCGGCAACTACGCCATGACGATGATGGAGCAGCTCGGCGAGCTCTACAACGCGCAGGGGCAGTTCCAGGAGTCGATCAAGGTCTTCCGCAACCTGATGGTCCTCGAGCCGACGTCGCCGAAGCTGTGCGCGTGGCAGGGCGAGGTCATGAAGAACACGCTGTCGGCGACCGGCTCGCGCGCGTCGGCCGACAACGTCAAGGAGCTGCAGCGCCTCGGCGCGGTCTACGAGAAGGTCAAGGACGCCAAGGGGCTCAAGAAAGAGCAGCTCGAGGAGTGCCGCGACACGACGAAGAACACGCTCGGCGAGCTCGCGACGGTCTGGCACAAGGAAGCGCAGAAGACGAACAACAACGATACCTACGCGCTCGCGCAGTATCTTTATAAGGAGTATCTGTCGCGGTTCCCGAAGGAGAAGGACGTCTATCAAATGACGTACTACTACGGCGAGCTTCTCTTCAAGCTCGGCTCCAACGGCGACAACAACAGCTACTGCAACGCGGCGCCGATCTACACCAAGGTCGTCGAGCTCAATTCGCAGCCGACGGCGAAGTTCCTGAAGGACGCGGCCTACGCAGCGGTCATCTCGTGGAAGAACTGCCTGTCGATCGAGGATTCGTCGACGGACACGCAGGCGAGCCAGCTCGAGAAGCGCAAGGAGCTCGCGCAGGCCAAGGGCGGCGCCAAGAAGCCGAAGGAAGGCGAGGCGGCTGCCGAGGAGGTCGTGCTCAAGCCGAAGGACATCTCGAAGAACCAGATGCAGATGATCTCGGCCTTCGATACGTACATCAAGTACGTCCCGGACTCGGACCAGCTGCCGAACATCAAGTATCGCAAGGCGCGCATCTATTACGAGTACAACCACTTCGACGAGGCGATCCCGCTGTTCAAAGAGATCGCGGAGAAGCACTCGACGTCGGATCTGGCCTACTACTCGACCAACCTCCTCTTCGACTGCTTGTCGATCAAGAAGAAGTACGACGAGCTGCAGGCGGCGCTCGACGAGTTCTGCCCAATGTACTCGGAGAAGGACGCGTCGGTGAAGGGCCAGTGCGGCGTCTTGAACTCGGGCCTGACCCGTAAGCGCATCGAGCTCGCGACAGAGGCAGGGCGCTTCAAAGAGGCGGCGCAGCTCTATCTCAAGACGGCGGCCGACTATCCGAACGATCCGAAGCTCGACGAGCTCTACTACAACGCGGCGGTGCTCTTCGAGCGCGCCAAGCTGCTCGGCTCGGCGATCCAGGCCCGCGAGCTCCTGTTGAAGGCGAAGCCGGACTCGACGATGGCCAAGAAGGCCATCTATCAGATCGGCCGCAACTACCAGGACATCGCGGCCTACGAATTGGCCGCCGACAAGTACGAGAAGTTCGCCGAGGCGTATCCGGGCGAGAAGGAAGCGCCGGTCGCGCTCAACTCGGCGGCGTTCTTCCGTCGCGGGCTCGGCGACAACGACAAGGCCATCAAGGACGTCGCGCTGTTCGTCAAGGATTACGGCGGGCGGCACGAGTTCGTCGACAAGGCTGCCGGCGTCGCCTTCGACGAGGCGCAGATCTACGAGCAGCAGAACGACCGCACCAAGCTGATGAAGCACTTCCAGGACTACCTCAAGAACTGGGGTACCAAGGGCGGTGTCGATCGTCAGATCGTCGCGCACGTCAAGATGGGCGAGATCTTGTGGCGGGAGTCGTGCCCGCTGCCGAACGGCGGCGTCAACGACGCCTGCATCGAGCTCAAGCGTGAGCGCGCCGGCGGTGCCGCGCGCGTCGCGGAGAAGCAGGCCAAGGCGCAGAAGGGCAAGAAGAAGGGCAAGGCGAAGGGCGCCAGCCTGCCGACGCAGTGCGGACCGGAGACGAAGTCGAAGATCATCGTCCACGCGCGGAAGCCCGCGCAGCTCAAAGAGGCGATGACCCACTTCGCCGAGGCGCTCAAGCTGTTCAAGGGCGGCGCGGCGGAGAAGTCGGTTCCGGGCAAGGACGAGGGCGAGCGCGACGCGCGCAAGTCGACCATGGCGTTCTTCGCGGCGCAGGCGCGCTTCAAGCAGGGCGACGTCGAGTACGAGAAGTTCTTGACGATGCAGATTCCCGACAAGCTCGACTTCTCGCCGGCGCCGTTCGATGCGTCGCCTGCGAAGAAGAAGGCGGCCGAGAAGAAGATCTAAGAGTCTAAGAAGAAGTTCAAAGGCTGGTACGAGAACAAGCTGAAGCAGATTCAGGTGGCGCAGAAGGTCTACCAGAACGTGATCCAGACGCGTCAGGCGCACTGGGTCATCGCCGCCGCGGCGCGTATCGGTCAGCTGTTCCAGGACTTCTCGGGTCAGCTCTACACGGCGCCGGTTCCCAAGGCGCCGCCGGCTCCGTCGGGCTATCCGCAGTCGGAGTTCGAGCTCATGTTCCACGACGCCTACTGCGATCAGATGGTCGATACGGCGGAGCCGCTCGAGTCCAAGGCGATCGAAGGTCTGTCGGTCTGCCTCAACAAGTCGACCGACCTGTCGTTCTATGACGAGTGGTCGCAGCTCTGCGAGTCGGAGCTCAATCAGCTGAAGCCGGTCGAGTACCCGTTGGCCTCGGAGATTCGCGCGCAGCCGGGCTACGTGCAGGTGACGATGGATCGCGCGCCGGTGCAGCCGCTGGAGACCAAGTAATGAGTGAGCGAGTGGAGGCGAAGGATCTTCGCGCCCCCGGAGGCGAGTGCAGCGAGCCGACCTGGCGCGCTGAGCCGAAACGAGCGAGCGGAGCAATCATGAACACGCGAGTCATTGCGTTGATGGTGGCGGCAGCGTTCGTCGGTTGTGCGACGACGGGAACGCCGGTTTCGAAGGCCGGTGGTGACGACGAAGAGGCGGCGGCCAAGAACGAGACCGCGCCGAAGCCGCCGTCGGACGACAAGATCCAGGCGGCCAAGCAGCAGCAGGCCGACGTCAAGAAGCAGCCGGTTGCCCAGGGTCCGAAGATCTCGGCCAGCGTCAAGGCGGAGTTCGACGGCGCAGTCAAGAAGTGGGAGACCGCCAAGAACGCCAAGGGCGGCCTCGTGACGGCGGACTGCAAGGGGTTGGCGGCCAACTTCTCGCGCATCAGCGATGGGCAGCTGGCGGCGCAATCCCACTTCAACGCGGGCACGATCCTCGAGCATTGCTGCTACGAGAAGGATGCCGAAGGCGAGTATCAGGCGGCGCTGTCGGCCAATCCGGCGTACGCGCCGGCGATGGCGAACCTGGGGCAGATCTACTGGAAGCAGAACAACCCGACGACGGCGAAGTCGTGGTTCGAGAAGGCCATCCAGGCCGACCCGACCCATGCCGGCGCCGCCTACGCGAACCTCGGCGCCATCCTCTAC
>JAQBQH010000321.1 GCA_028287105.1 Myxococcales bacterium | reverse complement strand
CCAATGGCGCCTCGCAGTCGGGCGCGGCCGGCACTGGCCTCGGCGGCGGCGGCGGCGGCAGCGGCAGCTACGGGCGCGTCACCATCCGTTCGCGGGTGCCACCGACGATGGTTCCCGGCGTCGTGCCGGCGATCGCCTACGCGCCTTCCATGCTTCCTTGACGCGCTGCATTCCTCCTTAGTAAGGTCCGGTTCCCATGCTCGTGGTGCAAAAGTTCGGTGGCACCTCCGTTGGCTCGGTGGAACGGATCCGCGAAGTCGCCCGTCGCTGCATCGCCACCCAGAAGGCCGGCAACGACGTCGTGGTCATCGTCTCGGCGATGTCGGGCGAGACCAATCGCCTGCTCGGTCTGGCCAAACAGGTCAACGACGATCCGCCGCCCGAGTACGAACGAGAGCTCGACGTCATCGCCGCCACCGGCGAGCAGGTGACCGTCGGTCTCGTGTCGCTGGCCATCCAGAAGGCGGGCGGCCAGGCGCAGTCGTTCCTCGGCTCCCAGGTGCGCATCGTCACCGATTCAGCGTTCACGCGCGCGCGCATTCAGTCGATCGACGGCCAGAAGATCCACGACGCGCTCAAGCAGGGCAAGATCGCGGTGGTCGCCGGCTTTCAGGGCACCGACGCCGACGGCAACATCACGACGCTCGGCCGCGGCGGCTCGGACACCAGCGGCGTCGCCATCGCGGCGGCGCTCAAGGCCGACGTCTGCGAGATCTACACCGATGTCGACGGCGTCTACACGAGCGATCCCAACGTGGTCCCGTCGGCGCGCAAGATCGACCGCATCAGCTACGAGGAGATGCTCGAGTTGGCGTCGCTCGGCGCCAAGGTGCTGCAGATCCGTTCGGTCGAGTTCGGCATGAAGTACGGCGTCAAGATCCACGTGCGCTCGAGCTTCAACAACAACGAAGGTACGTGGGTCGTTCCCGAGGAGAAACAGATGGAATCGGTGCTCGTCTCCGGCGTGGCGGCGGACAAGAACGAGGCGAAGGTGACGCTCATCGGCGTGCCCGACAAACCCGGTACGGCGGCCAAGATCTTCCAGCCGCTGTCGGGCGCGAGCATCGTCGTCGACATGATCATCCAGAACATCTCGGAGGCGGGCCGCACCGACCTGACCTTCACGGTGCCGCGCGCCGACTTGAAGCGCACGGTCGAGCTCATCCGCCGGGCGCTGCCCGACATGGCGGAGCAGGGTATCAAGACCGACGACAACATCGCCAAGGTCAGCGTCGTCGGAGTGGGCATGCGCTCGCACGCCGGCGTCGCGCTACGCACCTTCGAGATCCTGGCCGAGGAAGGGATCAACATCCTCATGATCTCCACTTCCGAGATCAAGATCTCGGTCGTCGTCGAGGCGAAGTACGCGGAGCTCGCCGTGCGCGTCCTTCACGACGGGTTCGGCCTCGGCAAAGCGCCCGCGTAGTTTTTCCAATTTTCCACGCAACATTTTCCGCCGGTCGCCGATGACCTCTTCATGTTCGTCGGAAAAGATCTGTTGGCCGTCGGGTTGGTCGTTGCCGCGGGGCTGTTCGTCGCGCGGGCGCTGCGCGCGCCGTCGATACTCGGTCGCGCCGGGCCGGCCCCGCCGTGTGAAGTTCCCGTCGAGCTGAGCGGGCAGGGCGTGGCCTGCCTCGGGCGCGCCGAGGCGGAGCGACGGGGGTTACGCGCGGGGGCACACATGCGCCCCGATCGCCTGGCCGCGTGGGAGGCGCCCGTCGACGTGAACCGCGCCAGCGTCGAGGAGCTGGCGTCGCTCGACGGCATCGGTCCGAAGTTGGCGGCGCGGATCGTGGCGGCGCGGCCCTACCGCAGCGTCGAGGAGGTGGCGGGTGTACGGGGAATCGGACGGCGACGACTGGCACGCTTGCGGGCGCGTCTCCTCCTCGACGAGCAACCGGTTGTTGGCGTAAGATAATGAGGGGCAGATGGCAGGCGAAGACATCGAGAGGCTGCGCCAGGCGGCGCTGAAGGATCCCGCGCAGCTGGTGAAGCTGGCCGACGCGCTGGTCGCGAACGATCGCGCCGAGGAAGCGGTGGAGGCCTGCCGTCGTGGCCTGTCGGTCAGGGCGGACGACATTCCGCTGCGGTTGGCGCTCGGCCGCGCGCTGTCCGCCACGGGCCAGCTCGAGGAAGCGCAAGCGGCGCTGCTCGACGCGGTGTCGCGGCAGAAGAGCGCGCGCGACGCCGGACCGGCACGCGCGGCGCCGGCGCCGTCGAAACCCACGCCGCTGAAGAAGCTGCAGCCGGTGAACGACACCGTGCCGACGCTGGCTTCGTTCGAAGGCGAGGATACCGATTCGCACTCGACCAGCGTCAGAGGCCGCCGTGCGGTGGAGGACGAAACGCTGGTGCCGCGGCCGCCTCCGCGCGCGATGCCGTCCCAGCCGCCGCGCCGCGAAGAGTTCCATCCGAACATGCGCGAGTCGTCGGACGAGTATCCGGCGCAGCGGACCCCGACTCCGCAGCCGCGCTACCGTGTGCCCACACCGCGACCGCTCAGCCATTCTGGGGCCGTGCCGATGGCCGCCGACATCGATCTCGGCACCGTCGCAGAGAACCTCATCGGCGGCGCTGGCGGCGCGGACGAGGAGGGCGCGAACTGGCAGCAGCAGTACGACGTCGTCTCGAACCTCGAAGAAGATCCGATGTCGCGCGCGTGGGATGAGCGTCGCGCGCGCGCGTTCGTCTGGCTGTGGGCGTCCCTGGCGCTCATCACGATCGGCATCGGCGGCGGCTGGATGTGGCGGGCCCACGAGCGCGCCAAGATGCTCGTCGCCACCGTCGAGCGCGCCGACTCTCGTACCTTCGAGGCCACCGACGAGGGTGACGTGGCGGCGCGTGACGCCTACGCCAGCGCGCTGCGCGCCGAGCCGCATCAGCGCAAATACTTCGCCATGGTGGCGCTGGCCAACGCGCGTCTCGCCGCCGATCAGGGCGAGGACAGCGACGCGGCCGCCTGGGCCATGATGAAGCGGGCGGAGCGCGAGCAGAAGCGGCGCCCGACGCAAGATCCGCGGGCCGACCGCGAGCTGCGGCTGGCGCGGGCGCTCCTGGCGCTGTCGCGCGGCGAGCCGTGCACCGAGACCAATCCGGCCGAGGACGGCGACGTGGCCGCCCGCTGCTCGTTGCAGAAGGGCGACGTCGAGGCGGCGCGCAAGATCCTGGCGCAGACCGTCGCCGCGCAGGGCGAAGGCAAGAGCGTGCGGGCGCTTTTGGCGCTCGGCTCGTTGGAGCTCGGCGCCGGCGATCTCGACGCCGCGCAGTCCGCCTACGGCAAGGTGCTCGCGCTCTATCCGCAGCACCCGCGCGCGCTCGTCGGCCGCCTGTTGGTGGCGCTCGAGCGCAACGAGACGCCCGCGGTCGAGGTGCCGAAGGGGCGCATCGGGCCGACCACAGAGGCGTGGTTCCATCTGGCGGCCGGGCTGAGCGCGTTGACGCGCGGCGCACCGGAGGCGCAGGCCGGGTACGAGTTCGATCAGGCGCGCAAGGGCATCGTCCACGATGGGCGCCTGGCGCTGTTGTACGGACGGGCGCGGCTGCAGCAGGGCAAGGTTGGCGAGGCCGAGCAGGCGATGCGCGTCGCCGAGCATCTCGATCCCAACGACGGCGACGTCGCGGTGCTCGACGCCGAGGTGGCGCTCGCCAAGGGCTTCGAGGACAAGGTGGTGAGCGCACTGGCCGCCCGTCCGCCCACGCCGCGCAGCCTCGGGGTGCTCGGGCGCGCGCTGGCGCTGACCGGCAAATATCGCGAGGCGGCGTCGACGCTCGACGCGGCGCTGGCGCGCCGTCCTGGGGATCCGGTGGCGGTGACCTACCGTGGAGTCGCGCGCGCGCACCTCGGCGATGCGGCGGGTGCCATCCGCGAGCTGGAGAAAGCGGCCTCGACGCTGTCGTCGACGGCACCGCGCTATGGCCTCGGACTTCTGGCGTACGAGCGACACGATCTTTTGCGCGCGCAGCGGGAGCTCGGTAAGGCGCTCGAGCACAACTCGGAGTCGTTCCGCGCGCGCGCGCTGCTCGGGCGCGTCCTCCGCGATCTGGGCAAGCCGAAGGAGGCGCTGGCGGAGCTGAACGCGGTCATTCGCGAAGCGCCGTCGCTCATGTCGGCACACGCGGCGCGGGCGCGGCTCTACCTCGACCTCGGCCGCGATCGCGAGGCGCGCGCCGACGCCCGCGAAGTGCTCGACGCGGGCAAGGCGTCCGCCGACGACAAGCTGACCTACGCCGAGGCGACGGTGCGGCTCGGTCGCGTCGACGAGGGGGAAAAGGCGATCAAGGATGCCGTCGATGCGGGAATCGCGGCGCCGAAGGTTGCGCGGCTGCACCTGCTTTCACAGTCGTGGCGCGGGCCCAAGGAAGCAGCGATCGCGGCCAAGGTGCTCGAGAAGGAGCGTCGTGGCGCCGCGGCGCACGATTCGCGGCTGGCTATCGACGTCGCCGACGCCTGGCGTCGCGCCGGCGATCTGCGCAAGGCGGGCGACCTCCTGCGCGCGGCGATGTTCGGCGACCCGCTGCACGCGAACCTGACCCTCGGCCGCATTCAGTTGGCGGCGACCCAGTCGGCCGAAGCGGAGCTCTCGTTCAAGGCAGCGCTCGCGGCGTGGGAAAAAGGCGCCGCCTTCGGCATCGATGATCAGACGGACGCGCGGATCGGCCTGGCGCGGGCAATCCTGCAACGGGATCCCAAGGGCAAAGAGGCGGTGGCGCCGCTCGAGGCCGCGGTCCGCGACGACGGCGGCTCCGCCGAGGCGCACTACTGGCTGGCCAAGATCGCCGAGACGAACGGCGAGCTGGAGAAGGCACGCGCGCAGGCCGACAAAGCGGTGGAGCTCGACGACAGCTGGCCCGAGGCGCTCGCCCTCGACGGCGAGCTGTGGCGAGCGCGCGACAAGGACAAGGCGCGGAAGGCGTGGAAGAAGTACCTGGAGATCGCGCCGACCGGCGCCGAGTCCAAGAACGTCAAGCGCTCCCTGTCGCAGCTCAAGTAACACTTCACAGATAGCCGAGAACCGAGCGCGCGACGAAGCCTTGCGGCTTCGCGCGTCGGTAACGGGGGTCGTGTGTGGAAGCGTCGCGGGCAAGCCGCGACGAGGATGGAGAGAGGTTACTTCTTGGCCGGCTTGGCGGCGGCGGCCTTGGTGGTACCGCCCGCCTTGGAGGCCTTCATCGGGTTCTTCGACTTGACCTCGGGCTCGCCCTGACCCTTGAGCTTGACCTTCACGCCGGTCTTCTTCTTGGCGTTGCGCACGACGACGAAGCCGTTGCGGCCGCCAGGAACCGAGCCCTGGATCAGAAGGAGGTTCTGGGCCTCGTCGATCTCGAGGAGGACGAGGTTCTGGATCGTCTTCTTGTCGTCGCCCATGTGGCCGCCCATGCGCTTGCCCTTGTGGACCTTGCCAGGCGTGAGGCGGCAGCCGATCGATCCGCCATGGCGGAAGAACTCGTGCGTACCGTGCGTGGCGCGGAAGCCCGGCATGTGGTGGCGCTTCATGACGCCCTGGAAGCCCTTGCCCTTGGAGACGCCCTCGACGTCGACGTACGACATCGGCGCGAACACCGTCGTGAGCGGCACGGTCTGTCCGACTTCGAACTTGTCGAGGTCACCGGTCTCGAGGCGCACTTCGCGAACGAAGCGCTGCGGCGGCACGTTCGCCTTGGTGAACACGCCGAGCTCCGGCTTGCTGGTGCGGCGCAGCGGCTTCTCACCGAAGCCGAGCTTGACGGCCGAGTAGCCGTGCTTGTCCGGCGTCATCTTGTCGATGACGACGCAAGGACCCGCGTGAATCGCCGTCACCGAGGTGCGATCGCCGGTGGGCGTGAAGATCGAGGTGATGCCGATTTTTTTGCCGAGAAGGCCGGTACGAAACGCCATGACGATCTTTCCCTCGTTGCAGTGCGATAAGAGGGGCGTAGGCTACGACCCGATCCCCACGTTGTCAACTAGTTAGTGCAGACCGAACAGTGTTCGCGCGTTGCGCGTCGTGGCGACGCCGAATTCCGTCGCGTCGAGGCCGCGCAGCGACGCGACGGCCGCGGCCGTGTGCGTGATATATGCGGGTTCATTGCGCTTTCCGCGCATCGGAATCGGCGCCAGAAATGGGCAGTCGGTCTCGACCAGCAGCCGCTCGAGCGGCACCCAGGCCGCGGCTTCACGGATCGCGGTGGCGCTTTTGAAGGTCACGACGCCCGACAGGCTGATGTGGAAGCCGAGGCCGACGTAGGCCTGGGCGTCGCGAAGCTCGCCGGTGAAGCAGTGAATCACCCCGCCGATCTCGTCGGCGTGCTCCTCGGCGAGGATGCGGGCGGCATCGGCGTGGGCGTCACGGATGTGCAGCGACAAAGGTCGCTTGCTGCGGCGGGCGATGGCGCAGAAGCGGCGCAGCGTCTCCTGCTGCTCGGCCACCGGCGAGTGGTTGTAGTGATAGTCGAGCCCGGTCTCGCCGACGGCGACGATGCGTGGGTGGGTCGTCGCCAGACGCTCGATCTCGTCGAGCGCGCCGTCGGGGATGCGCGCCGCGTCGTGGGGATGGATGCCGACCGCGGCCCAGACGTCGGGGTGCGCCTCGGCCATGGCGACCGCGTTGTGGACCTCGGCGAGCGAGGCGCCCGATCCGACGCACACGAACGCCTCGACCCCCGCCGCGCGTGCGCGCTCGAGGACCGCGGGCCGCTCGTCGACGCCGTCGGCGGTGACGAAGTCCTTGGGCTCGAGATGGCAGTGCGAGTCACAGAGCGGCATGACCGAGATCGGATAGCACGGATTCGGCGAGGCCGCGCACGTCGTCGCGGCGCGCGCGCGCAGCCTTGCGCAGGTGGTCGACCCCGCGGGCGTCCCCGGCCCGCGCCAGCGCCTCGGCGGCGCGCACCTTGACGAGCGGGTCGCCGAAGATCTTGCCGACCAGGTTGGCCAGCGCGGCGCGCGCGGCATCGTCACCGGCGACGCCGAGCTGCGCGAGCGCCGTGGCGGCATCGAGCGCGCGGTCGCCGCGGCCGAGCGCCGCGA
>JAQBQH010000316.1 GCA_028287105.1 Myxococcales bacterium | reverse complement strand
GGCGGCGGCGCCGGCGAGACGGCCGCGCGGTACGGCTCCGCGCGCGGCGGCGTCGGCTGCACGCTCGACGACGATCGCCGCCGCCGCGTCACAGACGCCGTCGGGCGGCAGGATCTCCCGCCCGTCGCTGCCGCGGTGCGCGTGCGCCGCGAGGAGCCGCGCCAACAGCGGCGTCGCCACGTCGGCCGCGCAGACGATCGCCCGATCCGCGCGCCCGTTGGCCACGAGCGCCACGCCCTCGACGAGCGCATCGATGCCGCTGGCAAGACCGCCCGCCAGCGTCGAAGCGGGGCCGCGCACGCCATAGTGGATCGACACCTCGCCGACCGGCGACGACGGCAGCGTGTAGGCGAACAGCCGCGGGCTGGCGCCGAGCGCGCCGTCACGCACGACGCCCTTGTAGTACTCCTCGTTGGTCGCGTGGCAGCCGTAGGCCGTGCCGAGGACGATGGCGGTGCGCTCGCCGTTCCATTCCGCCGCGGCCGGCGACAGCGCGGCGTCGAGGAGCGCGCCGTCGCAGGCCACCAGCGCCAACCCGCACAGTCGATCCATGCGGGCCAGACGCGCCTCCTTGCCCGCCCAGCGCGCCGGCGTGATCGCATCGCCCGGTCTCACCATCAAGCTCGCGAGACCGGTGAAGACGACGTCGCTTGGCCGTATCGGCGCCATTTGGAAGGTTGTAGAGTCTACCGCGATGGTGCAATTCACGTCGATTAAGAAATGGTTTAACCAATCTCTCCTCGCTGCTTTGTTTCTCGTCGGATGCGGCCAAAGCGGACCGGTCGCGCAGCTCACGGTGCGTGACAGCGCCGCCGCGCAGCTGCTGCCGGAGACGCCGTTTCCGAGCGACCTTTACCTCGACGCCGACGGCCACGTCGCGCTGGCCAAGCTCGACCCGCTCAGCGACAGCGCGCTCACGCCCTTCGTCCTCGCCGATCTCAATCATGACGAGGACGGCTTCGGCGTCTCCTCGGGCGTCTTCTTCCCGGTGAGCGACGCCATCGATCCGGCGACGCTCGACGGCAACGTCCAGCTCTTCGATCTCGAGAGCGGCGCGGCGCTCTCGGTGACGACCCACTTCCGCTCGCTCGATCGCCCCCGTCCGAACATCTACGCCCGCGCCGTCGACGGCATCGTCTTGCGCGAGCGCCACCAGTACGCGTTCATCGTCACGCGCGCGGTCAAGGGGCCGTCGGGATCGCTGTCGCCGTCGAGCGACCTGGCGGCGCTGCTGGCGGCGAAGTCGGCGCCGTCGGGTGCGCTCGGGCGCGCCTATCCGGTGTACAAGCCGCTCCTCGACAAGCTGGGCACGGGCGCGTTTCCCAAGGCGAGCGACGTGGCCGCGGCGACGGTGTTCACGACGCACTCGATCACCACGCGCCTGCTCGGCATGCGCGCCGCGCTGGAAAACGCGCCGCCGCCCGCGGCGACGGTGGCGATGATCTTTGCCCGCAGCCCACAGGGGACCGAGGCCAGCCTCGACAGCCTGCTCGGCACGCCCGCGCAGAACCTGCCCGGCAGCGACAACGCCGGCGGCATCGCGCACGACAAGATCGCGTTCGTCGTGCAGGGCACCTTTGCTTCGCCCGACTATCTCAATGCCGCGGCGCCGCTGTCGGCGGCCGGCGGCTCGGCGACGTCGCTCGGCTTCTTCGACGAGACCAACAACGTTCCGCGTCCGCGCGGCACCGCGACCGTGCCGTTCACGCTCGTTCTCCCCGACGTCGCCTCGTTCGCCAACGTTCCCGTCGTCGTCTTCCAGCACGGCCTTGGCGGCGATCGCTCGTCGGTGATGGCGGTGGCCAACACGCTGGCGTCGGCGGGCTTCGCCACGCTCGGCATCGACATTCCGTTTCACGGCGCGCGCAGCGCCACCGCCACCGACCTGAAGCATCGCTGGGGTGGCGCCAGCGGTCCTGACGGCTGGGCCGAGTGGACCGACAACCCGCCGTACAACTTCTTCGACGCGCTCGGCGACCCCAACCACGGCATTCCGACGCTGCTGCCGGCGGCCCTGCGGGGCGCCTTCATGCAGTCGGCCCACGACGTGATGCAGGAGATCCGGCTCGTCACCGCCGGCGACGTCAGCGCCATCGCGGCCGCAGACTCGCGCCTGGCCGGCCTCTCCTTGCGCCACGACGCCGTCGGCTATTCGGGCGAATCGTTCGGCGCCATGTACGGCGTCATCGCCATGGCCATCGAGCCCACCGTCGGTGCCGCGCTCTTCGACGTCGGCGGCGGCGGGCTGCTCTTTCCGCTGCTCCTCGACAGCGCCGACGAAGGGCCGGTGTTCGCCATCCTGCTCGACGGCGCGCTCGGCACCTCGACGATCGATCCGACCGATCCGCCCGACACCGACTTCGGCTACAACCTGGCGCAGTACCTCCTCGAGGGCGGCGATCCGCTCGCCTACGCGCCCTACGTCATGAAGTATCCCGTCGGCGGCAACTCGCCGAAGCACGTCATGCAGTTCTCGGCGCACCTCGACGAGACGGTGCCCAATCAGGCCAACGAAGCGCTCGCCAGCGGCCTCGGGCTCGCGCCGTTCGACCTGAGCATGGGCGAGGCGCCCGACCTGGCCTTCTGGCCGCACGCGCCGTCGGTGGGCACGCTGCCGTCGGGCCCCAACGTCACCGTCGCGGGCATGCAGCGGGTCGGCGCGTTCTTGCAGTTCTCGCCGGCGACGCACGGCATGCTGACGACCCAGACCGGAACGCGGCGGCACGACGTGACCAAGCCGCTGCCGTATCCCAAGATCGATCCGCCGACGCCGGTGTCGAATCCGGTCGCGCGCGCGCAGGGGATCTATCTGCGCTTCATGAAGGACTTCTTCGCGACGGGCACCCCGTCGGTGGTGGGCAACCCATGATGCGGACCTGGCTGTCTCGCGCCGGCCTGGCGGCCGCGCTCTGGTGCGGCGCGTGCGGCGAGTCGGGGCCCGAGGCGCTCATGACCGCCGACGGCGACGCGCGCACCACGCCGTGGCCGTCCGACGCGCTCCTCGGCGCCGACGGCAAGGTCAAGGTGGCGCTGCCGCTGCCGTTCGACTCGTCGGTGGTGGAGAACCTGACCCAGCTGGCGGCGACGATCTCCGAGTCCGACGGCTTCTCGACGACGCGCTCGATCTTCTTCCCGGTCGTCGACGATCTGGTCGTCGCGGACGGCGCAGTCGCGAAGGTGGTCGACCTCGAGGACGGCTCGAAGAGCTGGAGCTACCCGCTCTACTATCGCGCCGAGACCAAGCAGCTGGTGGCGATAGCGCCGCTCGGCACCGCGCTCGCCGAGCGTCACGCCTACGGCTGCTGGATCGAAGCGGGCGTGCACGACGCCGCCGGAAAGTCGCTGCGTCCGTCGGCGACGATGCGCGACGCCATGAACGGGCGCGGCGACCTCGGCAAGCGCGCCTCGTACCAGAAGCTGGCCAAGGCGATCGAGGCGGCGCACGTGTCGCCCATCGCAGCCACGGCGTTCACCACGCAGACCGTGACGGCGTGGGCGCAAAAAGCGATCGGCGACCTGAACGCCACCGCGCCCAAGGCAGTCTTCACGCGCCTCTTCTCGACGGCGCCGGAGCTGCAGGCGCTCTTCGGCGGACCGGTCACGACCACCAAGCCGGGCCGCCCACCGTCGGGCGGCGTGCGCCACGACTCGGTGGCGGCGGTGGTCGAAGGCACCTTCGATTCGCCCAACTATCTGTCGGCCACGCCCGAGACGCTCGGCCTCTTCGACAGCGGACCGTCGGTGAAGTCGACCGACCACATCCCGTTCATCCTGGTGCTGCCGATTCGCGCCAACTACGCGGCGACGCCGATCGTCATCTTCCAGCACGGCATCAACGGCGATCGGTCGGCCGTTTTGACCGTCGCCAACAGCTACGCGGCGCGCGGCTACGCTACGCTCGGCATCGACGAGCTGTGGCACGGCTCGCGGCTGCCCGGCAACGTCGACGAGAAGATGAACCTCTCGGGCGATCCCGGCTCCGACGGCATCGGCGATCCGACCGCAGCCGGCGCGGTGCAGTACTTCTTCGACTTCGCCGGCGACTCCAACAATGGCGTCCTCGCCGTCGACCCGCGCTACATCCGCGACAACTTCCGGCAGGCGTCGGTCGACCTCATGCAGACGGTGCGGATGGCCAAGGGCGGCGACTGGAGCGACGTCGTGACGCAGTCGTCGGCGGCGATGCCGGAGCTCGCCGCGCTCACGCTCGACGGCACCAAGCTGGTCTACACCGGCGAGTCGTTCGGCTCGATCCTCGGCGCGATCGTGCTGGCGGTCGATCCGCTGCTGCAGGCGGCGGTGCTCGACGTCGGCGGCGGCGGCATGCTGGTCGATCTGGTCACCAACTCGCCGCAGTTCGCGCAGCTCCTGCAGCCGTTCGTCGCCGGCGCCTTCGACACGCTCGTCGACGTCAATCATCCCGTCGAGACGCCGGCGGCGGGGCAGATGTCGCTCAATTTCTTGCAGCAGGTGATCGAGCCCGGCGACGGCGTGGCGCTGGCGGCGATGGCCGATCCGACGAAGAACGTGCTCTTCCTGTTCGCCTACGCCGACGAGACGGTGCCGAACCAGTCGAATCAGGCGCTGGCGCGCGCGTGGGGCGCGACCGAGGTGACCTTGCCGGGCAAGACCCACCCGCTCGAGTACGTGCAGCTGCCGGCGCTGATGGCGCCGGTCATGACCACGCCGCTGCGCGCGGTGGTGCAGCTCGACAACGCCAGCCACGGGATGTTCACGTCGCAGAGCGGGCGCCACGAGTTCAAGCCGCCCTTCCCGCCGTTCGTGCGCTACGACAAGCCGATTCCGATCGACACGCCGATCGAGGTCGCGCACAAGCTGGCGCTCGACTTCATCGACGGCTTCCGTGCCGGCGCGCCCGTCGTCAGCAACAACTAGCGCCTACGCGGCGGTGAGGACGACGGCGGCGTTGGTGCCGCCGAAGCCGGACGACGTCGACAGGACGGCGCGGGCGGCGACGGCGCGCGGCTCGCCGTGAACGACGTCGAGGTGGATCTCGGGGTCGAGCTCTTCGAGGCCGACCGTCGGTGGCACGAGGCCGGTCTCGAGCGTGCGCACGCACGCCAGCGCCTCGAGAGCGGCGGCGGCGCCGAGGGTGTGGCCGAGCGCGCTCTTGATCGAGTTGACCGGCGTCGTCCGAGCGCGGTCGCCGAGGAGCAGCGCCAGCGCCTTGCTCTCCATGAGGTCGTTGAACACGGTGGCGGTGCCGTGCGCGCTGACGAAGCCGACGTCGGCCGGCGTGCGCGCCGCGTCGGCGAGGGCGCCCCGCATGGCGCGGGCGGCGCCGCGGCCGTCCTTGTCGGGCCCGGTCATGTGCACGCCGTCGGCGGCGACGCCGTAGCCGTCGAGAAAGGCGCGGATGCGAACACCGCGAGCGCGCGCGTGCGCCTCCGACTCGAGGACGAGGAAGGCGGCCGCCTCGCCGAGGTTGAGCCCGCGGCGCGTGCGATCGAAGGGGCGGCACGGCGCGGCGTCGACCGCCTTGAGGGAGCCGAAGCCGGCGAGGACGAAGTCGTTGAGCGCGTCGACGCCGCCGGCGAGCACCACGTCGCAGCGACCGCTGCGGATGAGCTCGAGCGCCGCGCCGAGGGCGACGTTGCCCGAGGCGCACGCCACCGACGGAACGACGAGGGGGCCGTGCGCGCCGATGGCGGCGGCGACGGCCTGCCCCGGCGCGGCGTGGCCCCAGGCGGCGGGGGCGCTGGTCCAGCCGAAGTCGCTCGGGTCGTGTCTGACCGCGGGCAGCCAGTCGGAGATGCCGCCGAGCGTGGTGCCGCAGGCGACGCCGAGCATGGCGCCCGGCGGCGGCGAGCCGGCGTCGGTGAGCGCCTCGTCGGCGGCCCACAGCGCCATCTGCGCGGCGCGCGACGGCGTCGACATCGGCAGCCCCTCGACGAGCGCGACGGGACCGACCGAGAGGCCCATCGCGGCCACTTCGGGCTGCTCCCGCATGGCGCGTCTGCCGTCGAGGAGCGCCGACCACAGGAGGTCGGCGCCGCGGCCGAAGCCGCTGACACAGCCGAGGCCGGTGATGGCGGCGCGGAGGGTCACGGGCGGATGGTCACGGCCGCTGCGACGGGTTCATCGGGCGCGGCGACGGCGGCGGCGGATTCCAGAAATCGAAGAAGTTGAACCACTGCTCCGGGTGCAGGCGCACGTAGCGCTCGTAGACGGCGACCATGCGCGCCGTCGCCTCGCGCACGTCGGTGTCGCGGTCGCGCGTACGGCGCACCTCGATCGGCTCTTCGACGTAGAAGGTGCAGCTGGCGCGGTCGCCGCCGGCGATGATGAAGGTCGGCACGATCGGCGCGCCGGTGGCCCGCGCCAGCGTCGCCGGCCCCAGCGGAAACGGCGCCGGCCGCCCGAAGAACGGCACCAGCACGTGCGGCCCGCCCTGCACGCGATCCATCTGCATGCCGACCAGCTCGCCCTTGCGCAGCACCGACGCCAGCTCCAGCGTCGCGAACGGCGAGCTGGTGGTGTAGACGATGCGGAACTTCTCGCGGAACTGCTGCTCCCACTCGGCGGTGGCCTGATTCGGCTCCTGCGCCATCGCCATCGTCAAGGGCGGGTACGACTTGCGCTGCATGAGGATGGGCGCGATCTGCCAGAAGCCCATGTGGCCGGTGACGACGACGGCGCCGCGCCCCTCGGCCTGGAGCTTCTGGATGTGCTCCTGACCGACGGTGGTCGGCTCGACCGGAACCGGCTGGCCGTTGTGCAGGCAGTAGACGTTGGCGATCGACTGGGCGTAGTTGACGAACAGGCGGAACGAGCGCGCCTTGGTCTCGAGCGGCGACGCCGGGCCGAGGACGCGCTCCAGGTTCTGCTCGACGATGCGACGCGCCCGCGGTACCAACACGTAGAAGATGCCGGCCCAGAAGGGCATGGTGGTCCGCTGCATCGGGTGCGAGATGTTGCGAATACCGAGCATCATGATGCGGCGGTAGAAGGGACCTTCGAAACGGTGGCGGAACGCTTGTCCCGCCGATTGCCTGTAACTGCGCATGCGGTTGAGGAGTATGAGCTAAAGCGGCCCTGTCGTCACGTGGGCGGCGACGGAGATCACTTTGGTGTCGCCGCCAGCTCGAGCGCCGTGCCGAGATCCTTGCGAGCGTCGGTGCGCTCCTCGACGGCGAAGCGGTCGCGCAGGAGGCGGGCGGCGCGGCCGTCGCGGGTGCGGCCGGCGATGCGGCCGATGGCGACGTAGGCGGAGCCGCGCACCCGCGGGTCCTCGGCGGCGAAGAGGAGCGCGTCGACCGCGTCGCTGCCGCCGACGAAGCCGAGGTAGTGGGCGGCCTCGCGGCGGAAGGCCGCTTCGGCGCTGTCGCCGATGGCGAGCGAGCGGCGGCAGATGCGCACCAGGCGGCGCGCGGCGGCGGGATCGCGCAGGCGGCCGAGCATGACGGCGGCGCGATCGCCCCAGCGCGGGTCGTCGAGGAGCGCGCGCAGCGGGGGGCCGGCGCGACGGTCGGTGAGCTGCGCCAGGGCGAGCGCGGCTTCCGCGCGCACCGAGGCGTCGCCGTCGTCGAGCGCGTCGCGCAGCGGCTCGGCGGCGGCGTAGGCTTCGCGCGCGCCGAGCTGGCGGGCGGCGTCGGCGCGGACGACGCTCGATTGCGCGCCGTCGCCGAGCGTCGTGATGAGCTGCGCGGCAGAGGTGTGATCGAGGCGGGTCTCGAGCGCGCGGCGCAGCGTGTCGGCGACCGCTTCGTGGGCGTCGACGACGTTGTGCTGCTCGGCGGGGTCGTGCGCGAGATCGTAGAGCTCGTCGACCTCGCGGCGCAGATCGCGGATCAGCTTCCAGCTGCCGCGCACCAGCATGCGGCGGCTGTCGACGGCGGCGAGCAGGTCACCGTCGCGCGACGGCTCTCCCAGGAGCGCGGGGACGAGGTCGACGAGCGACACGGGGGCGTCGATGACGCGGGCGGCGGCGGCGTCGAGGCGGGCGGCACCGCCGTCGAGGCGCGCGATGACGAGCGGGACGCGCAGCTGCTCGTCGTAGAGCGAGGAGCCGTGATAGGCGCCGCCATGCTCGCCGAACTCCTCGCCGTGATCGGCGGTGATGACGACGATGACCGGGCGCTCGAAGACGGCCAGCCCGGCGACGAGGCGGCCGAGCGCGCGGTCGACGGCGCGCACCTCGGCGTCGTAGCGCGCCTCGGGCGGCGCGTCGGCGGGGAGCTCGTGCGCGTCGTAGGGCTCATGAGGATCGAAGTAGTGCAGCCAGAAGAACGAGCGCGGCTCCCCGCGGGCGACCACCTCTTGCGCGTGGCCGAGGACGACGTCGGTGAGCGCCTCGGCGGGGAGGGTGCGGGTGTCGGCCCAACGAAAGCCGAAGTGCGCCTCGGCGTAGGGCTTGAGGGGGCCGCCGCCGTCGAAGAAGAGGCCGGCCGGGTAGAAGCAGGCGGTGTACCAGCCGGCGCTGCGCAGCCGCTCGCCCAGCGACGGGGGGCGCCCTTCGAGGCGCGTCGGCGGACGCGCGGTGAGGAGCGAGGTGATCGAGGAGGCGGTGCTCGGCGCGGCGGCGTAGGCATGGGTGGCGCGGACGCCGTGCGCGGCGAGCGCCGTCAGCGCCGGCATGAGCCGCTCACGCAAGCGGTCGGCGCGCAGGGCGTCGACGGTGACGAGGACGAGGTGCGCGTCGCCGGGGAGGTCGAGGTCGAGCGCCGCGGGGTGCGCGGCCGGAAGGGCGTCGGCGTGGGCGAGCGGCTCGGCGGCGCGCAGCGACGGCAGCGCGTCGAGGACGAAGCCGGCCGCCGGCGCCTGCGCGTGGGCGATGAAGCGCGTGTTGGCGCTGACGCCGATGAGGACGCGGCCGGCGAGGAGCAGCGCGGCCGCCAGCGCCAGCGTCGCGACCACGGCGCGCGAGGGCGCCGGGTCAGCGTCGGGGTCGGGGCGGTGGCGGTGGCGCAATGCGGCGGTGAGCGCGACGACGCTGCCGACGAGCAGCGCCATTCGCAAGGACGGGTACAAGCGGCTCGGCAATGCCAGCTGCGCGACCAATGCCGCGGCACCGACGGCCGCGAGCGCGTAACGGGTGGCGCCGGAGCGCAGAGCGAAGCGCAGGGCGGAGCGCGTGGCGACGAAGCGCGTGGCGACGGAGCGCGTGGCGAAGGAGCGCGTGGCGACGAAGCGCGCGTCGCCGCGAGCCAGCAGCGCCGTCGCGGTCAGCGCCGCCGCCACCGCCAGCGACGCCACGATCCCGGCCGCCGGCGCGCCGAGCAGCCGCGTCGCCGTCGCCGTCGCGCCCAGCGGCCAGCCGACCAGCGGCCCCGCCAACGCCGCCGCGAGGAGCGCCCACTTGCCGTCGCGCGCCACGAGCGCGTGCAGCCAGGGCACGAGCGCGACCGCCGCCCCGACGACGAGCGCCGCGACCCCGACCGCCAGCGCCAGCTTTTCCCCGACGCTGCCCCAGGCGTGCCTGAGCGCCCACGCGTCCCCGAGCGCCACCAGCGCACCGGCCTGCAACGCTGCTCGCCGCGTCGGTCCCACAGCGGCAATGTACCTGCTATAACGACCGCGTGACGAGTGGCGTCGACAGCCTGAACCCCGCCCAGCGCGAGGCCGTCCTCCATCCCGGCGGCCCCCTTCTGATCCTCGCCGGCGCCGGCTCGGGCAAGACCCGGGTCATCACCTTCCGCATCGCGGAGCTCCTTCGTCGCGGCGTCTGGCCCGACCGCATCCTCGCCGTCACCTTCACCAACAAGGCCGCCGGCGAGATGCGCGAGCGCATCGAGAAGCTCACCGGCGGGCGCGCGCGCGGCATGTGGGTCGGCACCTTCCACGCCACCTGCGCGCGCCTCCTGCGCATGTACGCCGAGAAGGTCCGCCTCGGGCGCGACTTCGTCATCTTCGACGACAACGATCAGCGCACGCTGGTCTCGCGCGTGCTCAAGGATCTCGGCGTCGCCGACCGCTTCGCCACGCCGCGCGCCATGCTCTCGGCCATCGATGGCGCCAAGAACCGCGGCGAAGGTCCCGACGTCTTCGTCGGACACGACTACTTCAGCGACATCGTCGCGCGCGTCTACCCCGTCTATCAGGAGCGCCTCGAGAAGGCCAACGGCGTCGACTTCGGCGATCTGCTCTTGAAGACGCTCAAGCTATGCGGCGATCCCGACGTCGGTAAGCGCCTGGCCGAGCGGTTCGATCACGTCCTCGTCGACGAGTTCCAGGACACCAACCGCGTGCAGTACGACGTCGTCAACCACCTCGCCGCCCGCCTGGGAAACCTGTGCGTCGTCGGCGACGACGATCAGTCGATCTACAGCTGGCGCGGCGCCGACGTGCGCAACATCCTCGACTTCGAGCGCGACCACCCGACCACGCATACCGTCAAGCTGGAGCAGAACTACCGCTCGACGCAGACCATCCTCGACGCCGCCAACGCGGTCATCGCGCGCAACCTCGAGCGCAAGCAGAAGCGGCTCTTCACGGAGAAGGGCCCCGGCGAGCTGCTTCTCTATCACACCGCCGAGGACGAGCGCTCCGAGGCGCAGTTCGTCGTACGCGTCATGCAGAAGCTGGCCATCGAAGAGGAGCGCGTCCCGTCGGACTTCGCGGTCTTCTATCGCACGCACGCGCAGTCACGCGCGCTCGAGGAGGCGCTGCTCAGCGCCGAGCTTCCCTATTCGGTCATCGGCGGCATCCGCTTCTACGATCGCGCCGAGGTCAAGGATCTGCTGGCCTACCTGCGCGTCCTGGCCAACCCCGCCGACGAGGTCTCGCTCGAGCGCGTCATCAACAAGCCCACGCGTGGCATCGGCGAGTCGACCTACGAGCGCGTGGTCGCGCGCGCGCGGGCCAGCGACGAGACGGTGTGGAAGACGATGGAGGCGATCGCCCAGAGCGGCGACGGCGAATTGACGCCAGCCGCCAAGAAGAAGCTCAGCGCGTTCATCACGATGATGGACGATCTGCGCAACGAGTTCATCGTGCACGACGGCTCGCTCGGCGCGCTCGCCGACGCGGTGCTGGAGCGCACGCAGTACGTCGAGCGCCTCGCCGCCGACGGCTCGCACGAGTCGCAGGAGCGCATCGAGAACCTCCTCGAGCTCACCGGGTCGATCAAGGACTACGAGGGCGACGTGATCGCGAAGGAGGGCATGCCGCCTTCGATCCACGACTACCTCGAGCAGGTTTCGCTGGTGGCGCCGTCCGACACCGAGGGCAAGGGCGTCACGCTCATGACGGTGCACGCCGCCAAGGGGCTCGAGTACCCGGTGGTCTTCGTGACCGGCCTCGAGGACGGCGTCTTTCCCTCGCTGCGCAACGGCGAGGACGAGGACGCGATGGCCGAGGAGCGACGGCTCGCCTACGTGGCCATCACGCGCGCCGAGGAGCGGCTCTTTCTGACCAACGCGCGCGCGCGCCGCCTCTTCGGGCAGGACGCGCGGCCGTTCCGCGAGAGCCGCTTTTTGGCCGACATCCCCGACCACTGCATCGCGCGCCCGATCAATCAGCCGCGCCAGCGCCCGTCGTGGATGGACCGCGCCCGCGATGGCGCGCGCGACGGCGGCGGCGACGACTCCGGCTACGCGCACCGGCAGGAGCCGCCCGCGCGCAAGATCGAGCGCGACGGCGGCATCTCGGTCGAGTACGACGGCGACGTCTCCTACGACGACGTCGAGAGCACGTTTCGCCTGGGGCAGCGCGTGCGCCACGCCAAGTTCGGCGAGGGCGAGGTGCGCGGCTTCACCGGCGCCGGCAGCGACCTCAAGCTGACCGTCTATTTCCCGTCGGTGGGGCCGAAGACGATCATCGCGCGCTTCGTGGAGCTGGTGTGAACGGCCTGCGCCGGCGGCTGCACGCGTTGTGGCGCGAGCTTCTGCAGGAGCACACGGCGCCGGGCCGGCTGGCGGCGGCGGTGCTGGTCGGCTGCATCGTCGGCTGCACGCCGCTCTTCGGCCTGCACTTCTTCGTCTGTGTCGCGCTCGCCTACGCGCTCGGGCTCAACAAGCTCGTCGTCTACGGCGCGGCCAACCTGTCGATCCCGCCGATGGTGCCGCTGCTCGGCTTCGCGTCGGTGCAGCTCGGCGAGCGGCTCTCGCACGGCCGCTGGCTGGCGCTGCATCGCAGCGACTTCGCGCTCGCCAACGTGCGCGCGCTCGCCAAAGTGTTCTTCGTCGACTGGATGGTCGGCGGCCTCGTCCTCGGCGCGGCCATCGGTGTCGTCGCCGGCGGCCTCACCTGGGCGATTCTGGCGCGCCGAAGGACGCGCGCCGGCGCGGCTGGCGACGCTCTCGGCCAGGCGATCGAGCGCGCGCGCCGCCGCTACGACGGCCTCCATCCCAAGTACAAGTGGTACGCGCGCATGAAGTACGTCATGGACCCGTGCTACCGCGCCATCGTGCCGCTGGTGCCGCCCGGCGCCTTCACCGTCGACCTCGGCAGCGGGCTCGGCATGCTGCCGGTGCTGCTGGGCGTCGTCGGTGACGGCCGGCGGGCGCTCGGGGTCGAATGGGATGCCGCCAAGGTCGCCTGCGGCGCGCACGCGAGCCGCGACCTCGACGGCATCCAGGTGCTCGAGGGTGACGCCCGCGACGCCGACCTTCCCGCCTGCGACGTCATCACGCTCGTCGACATGCTGCACTACTGGGATGCCGGCGTGCAGCGCGCGCTCCTCTCGCGCTGTCGCGCGGCGCTGCGGCCGGGTGGCCGACTCCTGGTGCGCGAAGGCGATCCGGCCGCACGCGGCGGCGCGCGCTGGACCCGCTTCGTCGAAGGCGTGGTCACCCGGCTGGGCTGGAACCGCGGTCCGGCCGTACGCTTCCGTCCCGTCGCCGAGCTGCGCGCCGATCTCGAGGCGCTCGGGTTCGCCGTGCGCATCGACGAGGTCGCCGCGCGCACGCACCCCGGCAACGTCCTCCTCGTCGCCGAGCTGCCGCATGGCTGACGAGATCACGCGCCGTCCGCCCGGCGCGCACGCGCTGCTGGCGCGCATCCTCGAAGATCCGGCGCTCGTGCGCCACGTGCAGTCGCTCGAGCCGCGCGCGCTCGGCCGCCTCATCGACCGCGTCGGTCTCGAAGACTCGGCCGAGCTGGTGGCGCTGGCCACGACCGAGCAGCTGCAGCGCATCTTCGACGACGATCTGTGGCACGCCGCGCGCCCCGGCCAGGAGGAGCGCTTCGATCCGGCGCGCTTCGGCTTGTGGCTCGAGGTCATGCTCGAGGCGGGCGAGCGCTTCGCCGCCGAGAAGCTCACCGAGCTTCCCGAGGAGCTCGTAGGCCTGGCGCTGCATCGGCAGGCCATCGTCCTCAACCTCGATGAGCGCGCGCTCGACCTGTCCGAGTCGAAGGAGGAGGAGGACCTCGTCGACAAGGTCCTCGACGGCGTCTTGTCCGAAGAGATCGGCGAGTACCTGGTCATCGCGCGCCGCCACGACGGCTGGGACGCGCTGGTCCGGGTGCTGCTCGCGCTCGACGAAGCTCAGCACGACTTCCTGGTCGGCCTGCTCGACCGCTGCGCGCACGCCTCGCAGTCGTACATCGAGGACCACGGTGGGCTCTACGACGTCTTGACGTCGGAGGAGATGCTCGAGTCGGACGCCGCCGCCGAGCGCGACGATCGCCGCGCCGCCGAGGGCTTCGTCTCGCCGTCCGACGCCGCCGCGTTCCTCGGGTACGCGCGCGTCACGTCGCTCGAGAAGCTGATGAGCTCGTCCGAGCGCGATCCGATCACGCGCACCTACTTCCGTCGCTACGAGCGCCGGGCGCGTCCGAGTGATGCGCCGTCGACGCCGCTGGCGGAGCTGCTCGAGGAGACCGAGGAGGCGGCGCCGGCTCGCCCGCTGCTCGGCGCCGGCGACGGTGGAGACGAGCTGCTGGTGACGCGCGCGCTCGTGGCCCTCTCGGTGCGCAACGCGGAGGCGCACGCCCATCGCGTGGACGAGCTGGGCTATCTCGCCAACGTGCTCATCGCCGGCGCCACGCGCGCGGGCCGTCGCTATCGCCCGTTCGAAGCGGCCGAAGCGGCGCTGGCGCTCTGCGATCGCGGGCTCGCCCAGCTCCTCGACGGCAGCCGCGACGTCGCGCGCGCCGCCGAGCTGCTCGTCAGCGCCAGTGCCGACAAGCTCTTCCGCATCGGCTGGCACCTCGACGGCGCCGCGCTCAGCGCTTGAGCGCGGGCGTCGGATCTACGGGCCAGAAGGCGTGCACCGCCGGGTACATCCCGAAGTGCAGATGCGGCGGCGTGCCCCTGGCGTTGCCGGTCGTGCCGACCCGCCCGAGCGGCGCGCCGGCATCGACGCGATCGCCGACGGAGAGCCCGGGCCAGAACGCATCCAGGTGCGCGTAGTAGTAGAGCGTCGACGGCCGCCCTGCCACCCAGACCACGTTGCCGCCGAGTCGGTCGTGCCCGATGCGGATGACCTGGCCCGCCGTCGCCGCCACCACCGGCGTACCGCGCCTGGCGAAGATGTCGATGCCCTGATGGCTGCGATGTCCCGAGCGCGGCTCGCCCCACGAAGAGTGCAGCGCCGCGCGCTCGAGCCCCTGCACCGGCACGGTCAGCTCGTTGGGCGCCGACGCGTAGCGCACGAGCGCCCACGCGGTCCGATGCATCACGATCATTCCGAGCGCCGTCACCACGACGCCGGCCACGAGAACGCGCTTCCACCAACGCATGCCAATGATACGGGCGCGGCGGTGTCGCAGCTTCCCTCCCGTCGCTCTAGCGGCGCTCTAAGCGGCGCTCTAGCGGGCGGGCGAGCTAGTCGGGCTGGGCGATCGTGGTCATGGCGATGTCGCTCTCGCGCGGCCCGCGCTTGATGCGGAGCGTGATCTTCTTGCCCACGCCGGCGTTGGCCGACAGCCAGCGCAGCCGCTCCGCGTCGTCGACGGCGACGCCGTCGAACTTGAGCACGATGTCGCCGCGCTGCATGCCGGCGCGCGCCGCGGGCGAGCCGGGCACCACCATGCCGACCAGCGCGCCCGTCGCCAGCTCGACGCCGACGCGCGCGGGATCGATGGGCCGCAGGCCCAGCCAGCCGCGCTGCACCCGTCCGTACTTCTTGAAGTCGCCCACGTCGCGCTTGACCATGTTGATCGGCACGGCAAAGGCGAGCCCCTGCGCCTTGGCGTTGATGGCGGTGTTGATGCCGACCACCTCGCCGCGCATGTTGTAGAGCGGCCCGCCCGAGTTGCCGGGATTGATGGCCGCGTCGGTCTGGATGAAGTCCCAATAGCCGTTGTTGAAGCCGCCGAGCTCGTCGCCGCGCCGCCCCTTGGCGCTGACGATGCCCGCCGTCACCGTCGACGACAGCCCGTAGGGCTCGCCGATGGCGACCACCCACTCGCCGACGTCGACGTGGTCGGAGTCGCCGAGGACCGCCGCGACCAGCCCCGGCGCCTCGATGTGCAAGAGCGCGATGTCCGTCTGCGGATCGCGCGCCACGACGCGCGCGCGAAACTGCCGCTTGTCGTCGAGGCGGATGTCGATCTGATCGGCCACGCGGCCGCCCAGCTCCTCGGGCGCGATGACGTGGTTGTTGGTGACGATGTCGCCCTCGGCCGAGATGATGACGCCGGTGCCGAGCGACTGCGCGCGCTCGTCGGGCGGCTGCACCAGGCGATAGAACGGCGAGTCCTCACCGAACGGCACCGCCACCGGCCGCTGGCGGATGAGCGCGATGGAGTGGATGTTCACCACCGACGGGCGCGCGCGCTTGACCAGCTCGACGAACGAGGTCGGCGCGCCGGCGACCGGAACCACCGGCTGTCCGGCCCGTGCCGGCACCGTCTCCGGCGCCGTCTTCAGCGGCTCGTGCTGCGCCTCGGCGGTCGTGGGCTGCCGCTTCGAAAAGATCATGAGGCCGATGAGCGAGCCGACGGCCGCGGCGCAGACGAGGCTAACGCTTTTTCGCATCCACATATTTCATACGCAGGTCGTACAGCAGGTTGTCGAGCATCTGCGCTTCCTCTTGCGTCAGGTTGCCGCGCGTCTTTTCGCGCAGCATGCCGAGGATGTCGATGGTCTGCTTGGCGAGCGGAACATTGGGATCGGGCTTCTGTGTATCGGGATGCTCGATCTCGCCCAGATACACCAGCACCGACGACGCCAGCGACATCACGAACATGCCGAAGTCGATCTGCGGCAGCGATTCGGGCGGCGCGTCCTCGGTCGTCTCACTCATGATGTTTGCCTCATGATGTCACTCTCGGGATTTCGACGATGAGCACACCCGACTCCAGCTTCACCGTGCGGCGGGACGGGTCGGCGTCGGCGGGCAGCTCGATGGCGCAGCGGAACTCGCCGTAGCTGCGCTCGAGGCGATGGTACTGCGAGCCTTCGCCGGAGAAGTGGCGCGCGCCGCGCACGGTGAGCTCGCGTCCCTCGGCGTCGACCGCCACGTCGCCGTCGGCCACGCCGGGCAGCTCGACCGTGACGACGACCTGCTCATCGGTGGCGTAGACGTCGGTGGCGGGGGCGAACTGCCCTTCGATCGACGAGCCTCCGCGTGCCTGCCGCTCGTCGAACAAGCGGTTCATGCGCTCGCGTAGGAGCGACAGCGCGCGCGTACCATCCCAGTCGTTGACGCCCATCGCTGGGAGTCTAAACCGCCGCTCCGAAAGCCGCTACTCGGAGTGGACGCCGTTGGTGCCCGGACCCGGCTCGTCCGCTTCGTCGGCGTCGTCGTAATCGTCTTCATCGTCGTCGACGGACGAGAGATCGATGGGCGCCTGCTTTTCAGCGGCGTCCGCGATCGTCTTCAAGTACTTCTCGTAGTCCTTCTTGGTGATCTGACCCTTGCGAAGCCGGCGCTGCAGGGTTCGGACGTCCCAGAAGCGAGGATCATCCCGTGTTATCGTCATGGCGGCTCGCGTTGTAGCAGCGAGGGCCTGCCGTGTCAATTGCGGCGGATGCTCAGGTAGCTCGAGTCGACGGTCCGGAGGTCGTGAACCACGCCGGTGGCGCAGCCGCGCGCCTCGTAGAGCCAGACGGCGCCGAAGGGATCGGCGCCCGTCTCGAAGAGCGCGATGTGCCCCGAGGAGCCGCTGCGCCGGACCACGGCGTCGCCGGCGGTGAGCGTCGAGCGCGGCACCTGGGTCCAGTAGGTCTGATCGGCGTAGAAGTTGGCGGTCGAATAGGGATGGGCGTCGAAATCGATCGGGCTGGCCGACGGGACCTGCCACACCTTGGCCACGAAGCCGCTGCAGTCGGCGCCGTACTGGCCGGCGTGGGTGCAGCTGGGGCAGCTGCCGGCGCAGGAGCCGAGCGTGGCGCCGTCGTCGCGCCAGCTGCCGTGGCCCCAATAGTAGGAGTAGCCGACGGCCAGGCGGGCGCGTCCGAAGAGGTCGCCCGGATCGCCGGGAGTGCCGCTGCCGCCGCCGGCCGCGCCGCACATCGTCGGGCTGAAGGCGCTCTCGGCGACGAGATAGTTGCCCGAGGCCCAGCCGGTCATGCCGCCGTTGGCGGCGCCGTCCCAGCGCACGTTCCACCAGCCGGCCACCGGCGTGGCGGACGGGCCGCCGAGGATGGCCAGCTGCGTGCCGCAGGGCATCGAGCCCTCGACGGTGGCACTGGTACCGACCGCGGAGCGCAGGTTGAGCGTCGTGGCGGTCACGCGCGCCATGCCGCCCGGGGCCAGCGCGGCGGCGCCAAGTCCGCCATCCGTATCGGGATCTCCCTCGTTGCCGCCAAGGTCGGCGGCGCACGATGTGCAGATCATGCACGTCGACAGAGCGGCCGCGGAGAGGAGACGACCCATCGCCGACCATGATAACATCGTCGCTGGAGTGCGTGACATGAACTACTTACTTTCGCTTACGATCCTTTGTACGGGCCTCGTGACCGCGACCGGTTGCACGAAGGCCAACCCCGACGCGATCGCCAATGGCGGTCAGGTTGATCTGTCCGTCGGTGGCGGCGGCGCAGGCGGCGGCGGTGGCGGCGGCGGCGCGGGTGGTGGGGGCGGCATCGGCGGCGGAGTCGACCTGGCGATGCACCCGGGCGACATGGCCGCGCGACCACCCGACATGACCAGCTTCGACGGCGTCGTGTGTGGCACCAAGACGTGCAGCGGCAACACGCCCGACTGCTGTCAGAACAACGCGGGCCGCCAGTGCATCGACGGCACCAACATGAGCTGCAGCGGCGGCTCGACGCCGGCGATCTTCGGCTGCGACGGTCCCGAGGACTGCAAGGCCGCGGTCAACGACACCTGCTGCCTGTCGTTCACCGGCGGCGGCAACGCCAACAACGGCTCGAGCTGCGTGCCGGGCGTGACCTGCAACCCGGGCCAGCAGATGTGCCACACGCTCGCCGATTGTCCGGCGGGTCAGGGCTACGTCGGCTGCTGCGTCGTCCCGACGACGCAATACCATCGCTGCTCCAAGACAGCGTGCATGTAGCAGCGGCGCTCCTGGCGCTGTGCTTCGCCGGCTGCGGTTCATCGGCGAGCGCGCCCGATCTCGGAGGAGCTTCGACCGGTGTGCCGTGCGCCGGCGTCGCGTGCGCACCGTGCGCCGCTCAATTTTGCGATACCGCCGACTACGGGCGGAGCGGCTCGTGTCGCGCGCACGCGGCGGCGAACAATCAGTCGTTCGGTTGCGATGGACCCGAGGATTGTACGACCCAGGGCGTCTTCGGCAGCTGCTGCCTGCTCGACGGGATCGGGGCGGCGTGTGCGACGGCGGGATGCGGAAATGGCCGGCCGATGTGCCACGACGACAGCCAGTGCGCGACGGGACAGCACTGCTGCGCGCTCGCTTCGGGGACGAGCTACGCAGCGTGCACGGACTCTTGTTAGCTACTGCACCTTGAGGCGCGGCGTGACGAGGAAGCCTTCGGACGGCAGGTTGGAATAGCCGCTGTCGCCGTCGACGCTGATGCGGTAGGTGCCCGGGTAGACGACGCCCGACCAGGCGAAGCTCGCCGACGAGCAGGCCACCGGGACGTTGAAGGCGTAGCCGCTGGTGGCGTCGTAGAAGTTGACGTGCGCCTTGGAGGCGGTCGGGTTGGGATTGCACGAGGTCGTCGTCGACGGCGCGGCGCCGTTGAGCGTGAGGGTGCCGCCGACCGAGGTGGTCTTGACGTCGAGCGCCTGGCCCGAGACGTTGCTCGACACGGCGAGCGCGCCGTTGGCCTGGAACGGCTCGGCGGGGACGTTCGAGTAGGAGCCGCCGCTGACCCGGACGACGTAGGTCGCCGGGAAGACCTCGCCCGAGAAGGCGAACGACGACGACGAGCACTGCACCGGCAGGTCGAACGAGTAGCCGAGCTTGGCGTTGGTCAGGTGCACGGTCGCCTTGATCTGGCTCGGGTTCGAGCCGCAGGACGGCGTCGAGGTGGGCGCGGTGCCGTTGAGCGTGATGCTGCCGGCGACGGTGGCGGTCTTGACGTCGAGCGCGACGTTGGCGGCGTTGGCGCTGACGGCGAAGCCGTCCTTGGCGAGGAAGCTGTCGTTGGGGAGCGTCGAGTAGGACGGCTGGCCGTGGACCGTGACGTTGTAGGTGCCGGGGAAGACGGTGCCGGTCCAGGCGAGCGTCGTCGACGAGCAGGGGACGTTGACGTTGAAGAGGTAGCCGTTGGTGGCGTCGGTGAGCGTGACCGTCGCCTGCGTGGCCGACGGGTTCGAGGTGCAGAACGTGGTCGCGGCGGGAGCGGTGCCGTTCAGCGTGATGGTGCCGCCGACGGTGACGGTCTTCAAATCGAGCGCCTGGTTGGAGACATTGGCGCTGACCTGGAGCGCGGCGTTCGCCACGAACGCGGTCTGCGGCAGGTTGGAGTAGCCGTTGCCACCGTCGCTGGCCGAGACTTTGTAGGTTCCGGGATAGATGCTGCCGCTCCAGGCGAAGCCGGTCTGCGAGCACGGGATGGGGAGATCGAAGTGATAGCCCTGCTTGGCGTCGGAGAGGTGGACGGTGGCCTTGGCGGCGGTCGAGCTGGCGGGGCAGGTCGCGGTCGGTACGGCGCCGTTGAGCGTGAGGGTGCCGGCGGCGGTGACGGTCTTGACGTCGATGGCCTGGCTGGCGACGGTGCCGGTGACCGCGAGCGACTTGTTGGCGATGAAGGCCGTCGCGGGGACGTTGGTGTAGTTGCGATCACCGTCGACGCTGAGGGCGTAGGTGCCGGGGAACACCACGCCGCCCCACGCGAACGTCGTCGACGAGCAGGGCACGTCGAGATCGAAGTGGTAGCCGTTGGTGGCGTCGTAGAGGTGCACGGTCGCCTTGGCGGCGTTCGGGTTGCCGGTGCAGGTGGCGTCGGTGGTGGGCGCGGCGCCGTTGAGCGTGAGCGTGCCGCCGATCTGCGCCGTCTTGACGTCGAGGGCGACGTTCTGCGCGTCGGCTTTGACGTCGAGCTGCGCGTTGGCGACGAAGGAGTCGATGGGCAGGCTCGAGTAGTTGCTGTCGCCGGTGACGGTCACTTTGTAGGTGCCGGGGAAGATGACGCCGGACCAGGCGAAGCTGGTGGTCGAGCAGGGGACCGGCAGATCGAAGCTGTAGCCGCGCGCGACGTCGACGAGGTGCACGGTCGCCTTGGAGGCGGTGGGATTCGGGTTGCACGACGGCAGCGTGGCGGGTGCGGCGCCGTTGAGCGTCACGACGCCGGCGACGCTGACCGTCTTGACGTCGATGCCGATGGCCGCGCCGTTGCCGCCGGTGCAGACGCCCTGCGCGTCGCACGAGTATCCGGTGGGGCAGGTGCACGGCACGCCGGTGACGCATTTGTTCGAGGTGCCGTCGCCGGGATCGCCGCAGATCTGCGACGCCGAGCAGGCGGATGCGACCCACTCGAGGCAGCCCGAGGCCTCTGCCGTGCAGGTCTCTTGCGACGCGGCGGAGGCGCAGCGCGTGGCGCCGGCGGTGGTGCACGCGGCGGTCGCGCTGCAGCCGCCCGAGCCGCCGCCGCCGCCCATATCCGTGTCGTTGTTGTTGTTGTTGTTCGAGGGGGAGCCACAGCCGCCGAGGAACGCAGCGGCGAGGAGAACGGGGAGGAGCTTGGTCGTCATGGCGGGTGTGTACGGGTCCGCGCGCCTCGCCTTCCCGCTGCCGGCTTCCGTGATCCCGCCTGCGCTCAGCCAGCTCCCAAATCCCCGAGCAAGAACGTGAACACCGTTCCGTCCTGGTCGTTGGACCGCACCTCGAGCGTGCCGCCGTGCGCTTTGGCGATCTCGCTCGCGATATACAGTCCGAGGCCGAGGCCCTTCTGGGATCCCTGTCCAGCGCGGCTATAGGGCCTGAAGAGACGAGGGATCGTCGACGCCGGGATGGCGGGTCCTTCGTTTTGCACCGCGATGTGTAGTCGACCAGGAGACTGCCGTACGCGAACGGCGACCGGCCGCTCGGGCGCCCCGTGCTCGATCGCGTTGGCGACGAGGTTGGACAAGAGCTGGGCGACCCGCTCTCGATCACAGCGGATCGTTCCTGAGCCTTCCGCCGAGAAGCGGATCTCACGACCCGGGTGGACGCTCTCCAACTCGGCGACGACGTGGCGCAGCGAGCTCTCGAGATCCGCGACGTCGGCGAGCGACAGGCCGATGCCGCCACCGAGCCTTGCTCGGGCGAAGTCGAGCAAATGGCTGACCAGGCCGCTCATTCGGCGTCCGCTCGCACGAATCCGTTCGACCGTCTTGCGCTGCCCCTCGGCGAGCGACCCGCGGAGGAGCAGCTCGGCTCCGACGCTGACAGACGAGAGCGGGTTGCGAAGGTCGTGACCGAGCACCGCGATGAACTGCTCGCGGAGTTGCGACGTCTGTTGCGCGTCGAGCAGCTGCGCGTTCGTCGTCGCCTGCCGCGCCTCGGCGTCGAGCTCGAGCGCGATGAGCTCGCCAAAGAGCCGCAGCATGGAAAGGATCCTTGGCTGGTCGACCTGCGCCGGCAGCGGATCGAGCGCGCATATGTTGCCGAAGTATCGTCCGTCGGTGAGGAAGATCGGCACCGCGACGTAGCTCTCGAAGCCGTACACCTTGGGCGTCTCATGCGTGCAGTAACGCGCGTCGCGGCTGGCCTGATTGATCACCACCGGGACGTGTGAATCGCGAACCTCGCTGCAGAGCGTGGTGGTCACGTCGAGCGTGCCCCCGGGTTCGATCCCGAATGAGATCTCGTCGTGGACCGCGCAGGCGACCCAATGGTCCTCCGTCACGCGCGCGATGACGGAGAAGCGAAGGCCGGTGACCTGCGAGACGACGCGCAGGATCGTTGGCACCGACGAGATACCGGAGACGGCTGCGACGTCGTGGCGAAGCTGGTCTGAGTCGGAAAGAGACATGGAGGTCGCACTGCCAGGAAAAGTAGCCGCGCAACACCAGAACGCAAGTCGAACGGCGGACCTGGCGGCCCACGTCGGCGACTGGGCGATCAGGTGATCCTGTGCTACCAAAGTGCCCAATGGCCTACGACGTCAAAGTCATCAACGAGCTAGTCCAGAAAGAGTCCGCCTTCAGCGAGAAGCTGATGGGGGAAGTGGCGAAGGTCATCGTCGGACAGCGCTACATGGTGGAGCGGATTCTCATCGGCCTCCTCACCGGCGGTCACGTGCTGCTCGAAGGCGTCCCCGGCCTCGCCAAGACGCTCACCGTCAAGACGGTCGCCGACTCCTTGCGCGCCAAGTTTCAGCGCATCCAGTTCACGCCCGATCTCTTGCCCGCCGACATCGTCGGCACCACCATCTACAATCCGGCCACGCAGGAGTTCCGCTCCAAGCGCGGCCCCGTGTTCGCCAACCTCGTCCTCGCCGACGAAATCAACCGCGCCCCCGCCAAGGTGCAGTCGGCGCTGCTCGAGGCGATGCAGGAGCGCCAGGTCACCATCGGCGACGAGACCCACCGCCTCCCCGAGCCGTTCCTCGTCATGGCCACGCAGAACCCGATCGAGCAGGAAGGCACCTACGCGCTGCCCGAAGCGCAGCTCGATCGCTTCATGCTCATGATCAAGGTCGGCTATCCGCAAAAGTCGGAGGAGCGCGAGATCATGGACCGCATGACCTCCGGCTCACCGACGGCAACCCGCGTCGAGCCGGTCGCCACGCTCGAGGAGCTCCTGAGCGCGCGCAGCGTCGTCAGCCAGGTCTACATCGACGACAAGATCCGCGACTACATCGTCAACGTCGTCCACGCCACGCGCGAGCCCGCCGCCTACGGTCTCAAAGAGCTCTCGATGTTCGTGCAGTTCGGCGCCTCGCCGCGCGCCTCGATCTTCCTCAACCTGGCCGCCCGCGCGCACGCCTTCTTGAAGCGCCGCGGCTACGTAACGCCCGAGGACATCAAGTCGGTCGGCCTCGACGTCCTGCGCCACCGCGTCATCCTCACCTACGAGGCCGAAGCCGAGAACGTGACCAGCGAAGACATCGTTCGCCGTCTGTTCGAACACGTCGAAGTTCCGTAGTCGGGAGCCAACGGTAGACGGCTGATGCTACCCCGCGAGCTCATCAAGAAGATCCGCCGCATCGAGATCGTGACGGCGCGCCAGGCGCAGAATCAGCTCGCCGGCGCCTATCACTCGGTCTTCAAGGGCCTCGGCATGGCCTTCTCCGAGGTGCGCCAGTATCAGCCCGGCGACGACGTGCGCATGATCGACTGGAACGTCACGGCCCGCATGCGCGAAGCCTACGTCAAGCTCTTCGTCGAAGAGCGCGAGATGACCGTCATGCTGCTGGTCGACGCGTCAGCCTCGGGAGCGTTCGGCTCGCGCGAGCAGGCCAAGCGCGAGGTCGCCGCCGAAATAGCCGCGCTGCTCGCCTTCTCCGCCATCAAGAACAACGATCGCATCGGCCTCATCATCTTCACCGATCGCGTCGAGAAGTTCGTGCCGCCCAAGAAGGGCAAGAAGCACGTCCTGGCGCTCATCACCGAGATCCTCACGTTCCAGCCGGCGTCGAAGCGCACCGATCTCCGCTGCGGCCTCGAGTTCCTGGGCAAGGTCGCGCGCCGCCGCTCGGTCGCCTTCCTCGTCTCCGACTTCATCGTCTCCGGCGGCACGCAGGCGTACGAAAAGGCGATGCGCATCGCCAAGCGCAAGCACGATCTCGTGCCGGTCACCATCACCGACCCGATGGAGGAGGAGCTGCCCGACGTCGGCTACGTCTACTTCGAGGACGTCGAGACCGGCGAGGTCGTCACCTTCGACACCGGCGGCCCCGGCCGTGCGCGCTTCGCCGCCATGGTCAAGCGCATGCGCGACGAGCGCGATCAGCTCTTCCGCAAGCACGCCATGGACTTCGTCAACGTGCGCACCGATCGCCCCTACGTCGCGGCGCTGGTCGCCTTCTTCCGCGCGCGCGAGCGGAGGATGAGGCACTGATGCGGTGGGCGCCGGGGAAAAAGGCCATCAGCCGTCAGCTCTCAGCTCTCAGCCTGATGCTGATCGGGATGCTCGGGGGCTCGGTGTATGCCGCGCCGGATTTGGGCGGGGAGGATGATGATGCGCCGACGGTGGGGGCGTCATTGGATAAGGCGGAGGCGCATGTCGGGGATCGGCTGACGCTGACGGTGAGCGCGGTGGCCAAGGCGGGGATCGCCGTGACATTGCCGGCCAAGCTGGAGCTGGGCAAGCTCGAGATCCTCGACCGCAACGACGGCGATCGCAACGGCCGCGACCTCGGCGACGGGCGCCGCTCGCATCGCTTCGTCATCGGCGTCGCCGCCTACGAGACCGGGGAGCTCGAGATCCCCACCATCGAGGTCAGCTACATCAACCCGAAGGGCGACGTCCGCACCGTCGAGACCGACGCGCTCTCGGTGACCATCCGCCCGCTCGTCGCCGCCGACGAGGCGCGCCCCGAGCCGCAGCCCGAGCGCCCGCCGCGCTCGGCGTGGGTCGAAGATCAGCGCGTCGTGCGTGCGCTCAAGTGGGGCGGCGCGGTTCTCGGCGGCGCGCTCCTGCTCACCGTCGCCGGCCTCTTCATTCGCCGCGCCTGGAAGCGCCGCCTGCCTGGCGCCATCGTCGCCGCCGCCGCCGTGCCCAAGCGCGCGCCCGACGCCGTCGCCATCGAGAAGCTCAACGCCCTGCGCGCCGCCGGCAACTTCGCCGCCGACGGCTATCGCCCGTTCTACTTCGCGCTCACCGAGATCGTGCGCGAGTACCTCGGCGCCCGCTACGGCTTCGACGCGCTCGAGATGACCACCACCGAGGTGCTCGACGAGCTTGGGCGACGCGCCGAGCACCTCGTCGGCGAAGGCGGCGAGCTGCGTCGCTTCTTCGCCGACTGCGATCTCGTCAAGTTCGCCAAGGCCGGCTCCACCGACGCCACCGCCGTCGGGGCGCTCGACGCCGGGCAGGCGATCGTGCTCTCGACGTCGGCGCCGCTCGAGGCGGTCGCGCAGTCGATCTCGGGTCCGGTCCGCCTGCCGCGCCAGGATCTCGACAATGGTTGATCCGACGCGCAAGCAGCGCATCTGGCGCGGCCTGTCGCCGTATCTGCTGACGCTGGCGATCGCGCTGCCCTTCGCGGTCTACTTCTTTTTGGCGCTGCGCGGCACCGACGTACACTGGCGCAATCGCGGCGCGCTGGTGCTGCTGGCCGCCGTGCCGCTGGGCGCGTGGGTCAGCTTCTACCTCGATCGCCGCCGCGTCGGCACCATGGCGTTCTCGCGCACGCACGATCTGCTCGCCACCTCGCAGGGCGCGTTCGGCTACCTCATGCACCTGCCGCGCGCCTGTCTGCTCGTCGCCATTGGCCTCGTCGCCGTCGCGTTGGCGCGGCCGCAGCGCATGACCAACGATCCGGCCGAGGTCGAAGGCATCGACATCGTCATCGCGCTCGATGTCTCGAACTCGATGGCCGAGACCGACCTCGTTCCCGACCGCATCACCGCCGCCAAGCGCGTCATCGAGTCGTTCATCCAGCGCAACCCGACCGATCGCATCGGCCTCGTCATCTTCGGCAAGGAAGCGTTCACGCAGTGCCCGCTCACGCTCGACACCCGCGCCGTCGTCGGTCTGCTCAAGGACGTGCGGCTCAACCTCATCGACGGCCGCGGCACCGCCATCGGCAACGCGCTCGGCACCGCCATCAATCGGTTGCGCAAATCGTCCGCCAAGTCGAAGGTGATCGTCCTCGTCACCGACGGCGACGACAACGCCTCCAAGCTCGATCCGCGCAAGGCGGCCAAGTTCGCCCAGACCTTCGGCGTCAAAATCTTCACCATCTTGATCGGACGCGACACGCTCGCCGCCAACGCCCCCGCCGGCCAGGACCGCTTCGGCAACTGGATCCGTCCGCAGCCGCGCTATCCGGTCAATCCCAAATTGCTCGAGGAGATCGCCGACGCGACCGGCGGCATGCCGTTCCTCGCCACCGACAACGAGGCGCTCGAAAGCCGCTTCCAGGCCATTCTCGACGATCTCGACCGCAGCAAGCTGAAGGCGCAAACTCCTCACTACGCCGAGCTCTACCCGATGCTGATCGCGCCGGCGCTCCTCCTGACGCTGCTGGAGATCCTGTTGTCGCTCACCCGATTCCGGAGATTCCCCTGAGCGAGCGGGCGCAACCATGACCTGGGGCGATTTCTCCGTCCTGTGGCTCCTCGGGATCGTGCCGATCCTGGTCGTCGGCTACGCGCTCGACGGCCAGCGGCGCCGTCGCGTCCTCGAGCGCATCGGCCACCTGCCGATGATCGCGCGCATGACGGCCAGCTTCTCGCCGGCGCGCCGTCGCTGGCGCGCGGTCCTGGCGGTCACCGGCGTGGCGCTGCTGGTGGTGGCGCTGGCGCGGCCGCAGATTCCCGGACGCGCCAAGCTGACCGAGAGCCGCGGCCTCGACATCGTGGTGGCGCTCGATTTCTCGAAGTCGATGCTGGCGCGCGACATCTATCCGACGCGGCTCGATCGCGCCAAGGCCGAGCTGTCGCGCTTCATCGACAGCTTGCGCGGCGACCGCGTCGGCCTGGTCGCCTTCGCCGGCGAGACCATGTCCTATCCGCTCACGCTCGACTACGAGGCGGCGAAGCTGTTCTGGCGCGACATGACGCCCGATGACATGCCCGTCGGCGGCACCGATCTCGGGCGCGCGCTCACCGCCTCGACCGAGCTGCTGGTGCGGGTGCGCGCGCGCGAGGGCAAGAAGCGCCCGGCGCAGGTGATCCTCCTCCTCACCGACGGCGAGGACACCGAAGGCGGTGGCATCGCGGCGGCGCGCAAGGCGGCGGCGCTCGGGATCAAGATCTACACGCTCGGCATCGGCTCCAACGACAAACCGCCGGTTCCGCTCTTCGACGAGGACGGCAAGCAGAAGGGCTACGTCACCGACGAGAACGGCGATCCGGTGCGCGTCGGCCTCGACGTCGCGGCGCTCAAGCAGATCGCGGCCGCGAGCGGCGGCGACTACGTGTCGCTCGACGCGCGCCGCTTCGGCGTCGAGCGCGTGCAGGCGGCCATCGCCACCCTCGAGCGCACGGAGGAAGCGGCGCGCTTCGAACGCGAGCCGGACGACGTGGGCCGCTGGTTTCTCTTGCCGGCGTTCCTCCTGTTGACCGGCGCGGCCTGCGTGCGCGAGCGGCGGCGGCGGCGGGCCCCGATGACCGAGGTTGTCGTGGCCGAGACCGGCTCGGCGCGCGAGCCGTCGCAGCGGCAGGCGTTGGCGGCGGCGCTCCTGGTGCTCGCGCTGCCGATGCTGACCGGCTTCGATCTCTTGAAGCGCAAGGACCCGAACATCGAAGAGGGCAATCGCCTCTTGCAAGCGGGCAAGGCGGCCGATGCGCTCAAGGCGTACGACCGCGCCGTCGAGACGCTGCCCGAGGATCCGATCGCGCACTTCGATCGCGGCGTGGCGCTCTATCAGCTGGGCAAGTTTCCCGAGGCGCAGAAGGAGTTCCTGCGTGCGTCCGACGGGCGCGACGCGGCGGTGAAGGCGGATGCCTACTACAACATGGGCAACTCCTTGCTCAAGCAGGAGCGGTTCAAGGACGCGCTCGACGCGTACAAGCACACGCTCGGGCTCAGGCCGGAAGACCGTCGCGCCAAGTGGAACCTGGAGCTGGCGCTCAGGCGGCTCAAGGAGCAGCAGGAGCAGCAGAAGCAGCAGCCGAAGAACGACCAGCAGAAGCAGGCGCAGCAGCAGCAGCAGCAACAACAACAGCAGCAGCAGCAGGAACAGAAGCCGGACGACAAGCAGCAGCAGGAGCAGCAACAACAGCAGCAGGAGCAGCAACAACAGCAGCAGCAGCAGCAGGCGGATTCGCAGAAGCAGGAACAGAAGCCGCAGCCGCAGCCGGGCGACAGCGAAAAGCAGGAGCGCGAGAAGCTCGCGCAGGCGCGCGCCAAGAAGGAGCAGCCGCGCGAGATCGACAAGCAGGACGCCGAAGCGGTGCTCGATGCGCTCGAGCGCGTGGAGCCGACGGTGCAGAAGGACCTGGCGCGGAAGCGCGCCAGCACGCGTACTAGGCCGACGAAGGACTATTGATGAGACCCCTGTTCGCGCTCCTCGCCCTCGTCGTCGTCGCCGGTGTCGCGCGCGCCGATGCCGCGGGCGTGCGCTTCGATGCCGCCTTGACCTCCGAGAACATCACGCTCGATCAGCAGGTCGAGCTGACCATCACGCTCGAGCGCAACGGCTCGCAGGCGTTCGAGTCCTATCGCCCGCCCGTCGCGCCCGACTTCGATCTCGCGCACACCGGCTCGAGCGAGCAGACCCAGTTCTCGATGGTGAACGGCCGCTCGACGGTGCGCATCATCGAGCAGCACGTCTATGTCTATCGGCCCAAGAAGAAGGGCGCGCTCAAGATCCTGCCGGCGTCGGTGCGTATCGCCGGCACCGAGCTCAAGACGCGCGAGCTGACGGTCCACGTCGGCGCGCCGCTCAAGAACGCGATCTCGTCCAAGGGCGCCAACGTTTCGCCGTCGGGCATCGACAGCCTGCCGCCGCCGGAGTCGCTGCGCGGCGACGAGGATCTCTACGTCGACGCCGGTGTCGACAAGCCGCGCGTCTACGTCGGTCAGCAGGTCACCGCGAGCTGGCGGCTCTACACGCAGAGCGAGATCTTGAAGTACCGCCCCCTGGCCGAGCCCAAGTACGAAGATTTCTGGAGCGAAGATCTCTTCGTGCCGACGACGCACCTCGCGTGGGATCGCGCCGTCGTCAAAGGGCACGAGTTCGCCGTGGCGCTGCTGCTGAAGAAGGCGCTCTTCCCGCTCAAGTCGGGCAAGCTCGCCATCACGGCGCTCGAGGCCGAGGCGACGACGATGCAGACCGCGTTTCGTCCCGGCGCCTCCGATTCGCGCAAGTCGAAGGCGATCACCGTCGAGGTCATGCCGCTCCCCGTCGACGGGCGGCCGGTCGGATTCGAGGCGTCCAACGTGGGGCGCTTCGAGCTGTCGTCGTCGCTCGATCGCACGGCGGTCAAGGCGGGCGAAGCGGTGACCTGGAAGGTGACCATCCGCGGCGCCGGCAACATTCGCAACGTGCGGCTCCCCAAGCTCGAGCGGGTCGAAGGCTTTCGCGTCTACGAGCCGACGACGAAGGAGACCATCGAGCCCGGCGACGAAGTGCACGGCCAGAAAGTCTACACCTACCTCCTCTTGCCGTCGAAGGGCGGCAAGCTCTCGGTGCCGGCGATGGCGTTGCCCTACTTCGATCCCGCGCTCGCCAAATATGGGGTCGCGCGCACGCAGCCGATCGAGCTCACCGTCGAGGGCGACCCGACCGCGGTGGAAGCGGCGCCGGCAGCGACGAGCGAGAACCTCCTCGGGCAGCAGGTGCGTCCCATCCGCAATCGCGCGTCGGTGCGCTCGAACGTCGGCGACCGGCTGTTTCGCGGGCGGCTCGGGCTCATCATCCTGGCGGGGCCGCCGGGCGCGTGGCTCCTCGTGCTCATCCTCGATGCGCTGCGCCGCCGGCTCGGCCGCGAGACCGCGGGCTCCAAGCGCCGGCGCGCGCGGCGCTCGGCGCGACGGCGACTGCGCGTGGCCGAGTACCACATCCGGGCGCAGCGGCCGTCGGCCTTCTTCGGCGAGTGCGCGCGCGTGTTGTACGAGCATCTCGAGTATCGGCTCGGCGCCAAGGTCGAGGCGCTCACGCTCGGGGAGCTGCGCGAGCATCTCTTGCAGCGCGGCTTCTCCAAGGAGACCGCCGAGTCGACGGTCAAGGAGCTCGAGAACTGCGACTTTTCGCGTTTCGCACCGTCGGCGTCGGGGCCGGGCGAGATGCGGGCGGCGCTCAGGCGCGTGCGCGCGCTGCTCGGTTTGATCGAAAAGGTGCGACCGGCGGAGAAGGAGGTGGCGGCATGAAGACGCTCGTTCTCGTCGCTGCGCTCGTCAGCGCAGCCTTCGCAGTCTTGGGCGTCGCCGGGTCGGCGTTCGCAGCCGACACCGAGATCGCGGCCTCCAAGGACGCCACCTTCCGTCGCGGCAACGATGCCTACTTCCACGGTCGCTACCAGGAATCGGTCGAGGCCTACGAGCAGGTCGCCGCGCTCGGCGTCATCTCGGCCGACCTCTTCTACAACCTCGGCAACGCGTACTTGAAATCGGGGCAGCTCGGCCCGGCCATCTACGCCTACGAGCGGGCGCTGGAGCTCGACCCGTCGCAGGAAGACGTGCGCTTCAATCTCTCGGTCGCGCGCGACGCGGCCCGCAAGAAGGGCGAAGACCGGTTGGCCGGCGTCGAGGCGCAGCCGTTCTGGATGCGCCTGGCGGGACAAGTCACGGTCAACTGGGCGAGCTGGCTCTTCCTGGCGCTCTACGTCGGGCTGTTCGTGGTGCTGATCGTCCTGCACTTCGTGCAGCCGGGCTTCTTGCGCGTCGGCATGTGGGCGGGCTTTGCCTTCCTCGGCTTCGGTGCGCTCATCGGCGGCGCCTTGCTCGGTGCGCGGCTCTATCTGGCCGATCGCGTGGAGCAGGCGATCGTGCTGCCCGATCAGGTTCAGGTCAAAGAGGGTCCGGACCCGAATTACCAGTCGGTGTTCGGCGTGCACGCGGGGCTGCGGGTGCGGGTGACGGAGAAGGAGCAGGACTGGGTGCGCATCAGGTTGGCCAACGGGCTCGAGGGCTGGGTGCGCGAGCGCGACCTCGGGCGGCTCTGATGCAGATCCGGCGCGCGCGTCGCGAGGATGTGGCGGCGTTGGTGGCGCTGTATGCGGACGACTTCCTGGGGGCGGGGCGTGAGCATCCGCGCCGGCTGGGCGGCTACCTCGCCGCGTTCGAGGTCATCGACGCCGACGCCAATCACGAGCTGATGGTGGCGGAGGACGAGGGCGGCGCGGTCGTCGGGACCTTTCAGCTGACCTTCATCACGCATCTGTCGCACGGCGGGAGCAAGGTGGCCGAGATCGAGGCGGTGCGCGTGGCGGCGGCGGTGCGCGGGCGGGGCGTGGGCGCGGAGATGATGCGCTGGGCGATTGGGCGCGCGCGGGAGGCGGGCTGTCGGCGGGTGCAGCTGACGTCGCACGGCCAGCGGGTGGATGCGCATCGGTTTTACGAGCGGCTCGGGTTCGTGGCGTCGCACGTGGGGATGAAGTTGGAGCTGGGGTAGGGGCAGGAGGCGCGAGCGGGCTTCAGGCGCGGCTCCAGCGGCCGTCGGCGTGACGGCGGGCGTGGCCATCGTATTCGAGCTTGATGAGGTGCGCGAGCAGCGAGCGCGCGGCGAGACCGTAGAGCGCGGGCGAAACGTCGGGATAGGCGGGCGGCACCAGCGCCACGACCTCCTGCGCTTCGCCGGTGAGCGCCGCCGCCACGCGCGCTTCGCGGCCGAGACGGTGCGCGACGTAGTGGTCGAGCAGCGCCCCGCCATCGTCCACCGGCGCGCCGTGCGCAGGCAGGAGGCGCCGCATGCCGGCAGCGACCTCGGCCCGCAACGCTTGCAGCGACTCGAGGTAGATGCGCATGTCGCCGCCGTCGTCCGGCTCCACGATGATCGTCCCCAGCGACGCGACCATGTCTCCGGCCACGATCGACGACGCCGCCTCGTCGACGAAGCAGAGGTGACCCGGGGCGTGGCCGGGCGTGAACTTCGCCCGCAGCCCGCGCGGGCCGACGTCGAGCCGTTCGCCATCCGCAATCTCGCGCGTCACGGCGACGCGGCCGCGCAGCTTGTCCGCCGTCACCGCGTGGGCCGCGATGCCGACGCCGTGCTTCGCCGCCAGCCGCGTGGCATCGCCGACGTGGTCGAGGTGATGATGCGTGAGCACAATTTCGCTCAGGCGAATATTGTGCAGTTGCACAAAGTCATCCAGCCGATCCTGCTCGTCGGAGTAGGGCGTCGCCGGGTCGATGGCGATCGCCCGCCCCGCGTCGCCGACCAGGTAGCAGTTGGTGCGCGTCGCCGGCGGAAGTGTGGGCGTACGTAGCGGAACGACGCGAATCCACGGTGCGCCCTCGACGGTGAAGGGCTCGCCGCCGTCGTTGACTTGCTGCGTCACTCCGCTCGCCATGGACAAGTTTTACCGTGACTGCGCTATTTGTGGCGCGTAGAATTGAGGCGTGACTCGGCTGAGCGAGCCGACTGTAAGGCCATGACCAACGTGACTGCGCGCAAGATCCGCGATCATGGGCGCGAACGCGCCGCGGTTGGCGTCGGCCGTGTTTACAACGGCTTTCTCGTCAGCTATCCGGTAGTTGGTCGCGGCATGGTCATTTTTCGCGATCCCAACGGGCACCGCATGATCACCACGCCCGTCCGTCGCGTGCTCGCCGACCCCGACGGCGAGTCGGTCTACGTCGAGACCGAGAACAGCGTCTACCGCCTCACGTTCCATCGCCCGATTCCCGCCACGCCGCAAGCGGCGTGAAGACGCTCGCCCCCGTCGTCGTCGTCGCGCTCGTCGGCGTGACCACCGTCGGTCTCGTCGGCGGCGATCCGCGCGGCACCGGCTCGATGGCGCGCTCGGAGTGGATCGTCGTCGCGGCGCTCCTCCTGTGCGCCACGCTCGCCGCCGTCGCCTGGCGCGCCGCGCGCGTCTCGGCCTGGTGGCTCGTGCCGCTCTTCGTCGTCACCGTCATGGGCGCGCTCTCGGGCTGGATCGCCGGCGTCGAATTCGCCGGCGACACCCACGTCGCCGCGCGCCTGGCGACGGCGCCGCGCAAGGTCGCCTTCCTCGTCGCCATGGTAGCGGCGGGTCTGGCGCTGCCGCCCTCGGGCGTCGCCGCCCTGGCGCGCCGCCTCGGCCGCGCGCGCCTCTAGACCGTTAGACGACGCGGCAGAGCAGGAACTTCAAGTAGCGCCCCTCGGGGAACGCCGGCGGCACCGGGTGATCCGGCCCCTGCGACGAGCTCTCGAGCAGCTGCACCCGCCGCCCCGCGTCCTTGGCCGCGCCCGCCAGCATGCGCTCGAAGCTCTCGGCGTCCACCAGCTGCGAGCAGCTGCAGGTCGCCAAGAGCGCCCCGTCGGTGCACGCGTTCATACCGAGCGTGTTGAGCCGCTGATAGCCCTTGAGCGCCGCATCGAGATCCTTCCGCGCGCGCGCGAACTTCGGCGGATCGAGCACCACCATGTCGTAGCTCTTCGGCCGCACCGTCTCGAGGAAGCGGAAGGCGTCGGCCTCGACGGTCTCGATGTTCGAGACCCCGTTGAGCTCCGCGTGCAGCCGCACCCGCTCGAGCGCCCGTCCCGACGCATCCACGCAGGTCGCCTCGCGCGCGCCGCCCTTGAGCGCGTTGAGCGCGAACGCTCCCGCGTAGGTGTACATGTCGAGGACCCGCGCGCCCTTGGCGAACGACCCCAGCCGCCGCCGGTTCTCGCGCTGATCGAGGAACATGCCGGTCTTCTGCCCGTGCAGCGGATCGACCGCCAGCACGATGCCGTTCTCCTTGCAGCGCACCTCTTTGGCGAGCGCGTCGTCGCCGCGCACCGTCCGGGTCGCCGAGGCGAAGCCTTCGACCTGGGCGAACCCACCCGCGGCCACTTCCACGATCGCCTTGGGCGCCAGCACCTCGGTCAGGGCGTCGTAGAGCTCGACCTCGCGCTTCTTCATCCCGAGCGCCGTGAACTGCACCGCGCAGACGTCGCCATAGAGATCGACGACCACGCCCGGCAGCGCATCGCCCTCGGAGTTGATCAGACGATAGGCGTTGGTCTCCTCCGACGGGAAGCCGAGCCGCGTCCGCAGCCCGACCGCCTCCTTCACGCGCCGCGTGATCAGCTCGCCATCGACCGCCTCGTCGCGCGTCGTCACCATGCGCACGCGGATCTGCGACCGTGGATTGACGAAGCCGCGCCCGATGAAGCGCCCTTCGGTGTCGACCACGTCGACGATGTCGCCGGGCTGATAGCTACCTTCTTCGCGCGCGATTGCGCCCGAATAGACCCAGGGATGGCCTTGCCACAAAGGATTGGCCCGCCCGCGTTTCAGATACACCGTCGCCATGGCCGCGCAACCTACCACAACAATGATAAGTTGCCCGCGTGCGATTCCTTCCGCTCGTATTCGCTACGTTCGCCGCCTTTGCCGCCATCGCGCCAAGCACCGCTCGCGCCCAGGCCGAGCCGGCCCCCGAAGGCTACATTCCGCCCGGCAAGACCGAGCCGGAAGCGCCGCCACCGTCGCCGCTCAAGTGGCACATCGGCGCCGACGGTCGCGCGCCGATCGCGTTTCGCGTGCCGCCCGGCCTTCCCACGGTCGGTTGGGGAGCGGGCGCCCAGGTCACGCGTGCGCTCATCGATCTTCGGCGCATCCGCTTCGGCGCGGGCCTCGACTTCGGCTACGCCCGCTTCTCGCCCGATTTCGTCGTCCGTCAGCCCGATACGTCGCACCATCTGGCCCACATGACCTTCGCCGCGATCGCGGTCTTCGACGCGATCGTCGGCAGGTTGCGGCCCTGGTTGACGGCAGGTGTTGGCTTGAGCGCAGCCTGGTATTTCCAGCCGCCGCCGCCTGGCGGCACCGGTCCGCTGACCGAAGTCCAGACGGTCGTGCCCGTCGTTCAGCTCGAGCTGGGCCTCTCGGTCGAGGTCTATCGCGGCATCGACATCGGGGTGGCCGGACACCTCGACCTGACCTTCTCGTCGCTGAGCGTCGGCTCGCCGCCGTTCGCCGTCTTCGATGGCGGCTTCTTCTCGCCGAAGCTGGAAGTCGGGTTCCGCTTTTGATCCCGGTCACGCAGCGACGTTGACAGCGCCCGCTGTGGTCGTTACGTTCCGTCGGTGGTTTTACGTATTTTCGTTGCCGCCTTGGCAGTCCTTCTCGTGGCTTGCAGCTTCTACGTCGTCACGAGCTACACCCACGCCTTCTGGCATCGTCGCGCCCACACCCCCACGTCCAACCTCGTCCGCGCCGCCTTCGTCGAGCTCTTCGCCTGCATGCTGCTGCTGCCGTTCTGGCCGCTGTGGCTCATCATCGGGGCCACCTACGAGGCGACCCACGAAGGCGAGGGCACGGCCCGCGGCACGCGCAACCCGGTGGTCCTTCTGCACGGCTTCGCCATGAACCGCACCAACTGGATCTGGCTCGGCCGCCGCCTCGCCAAACGCGGCATCGGTCCGCTCTACGGCACCAGCTACTTCTCGCCGCAGCCGGTGCGCCGATCGGCCGAGCAGCTGGCGCGCTTCATCGCCGGCGTGCGCGCCCGCGAAGGCTGCCAGCGCGTCGACATCGTCGCCCATTCGCTCGGCGGCGTGGTCGCGCGCTACTACATCGAGCACCTCGGCGGCCACGAGCACATCGGCCGCCTCGTCACCATCGGTTCGCCGCACAAAGGCACGCTGGTGGCGCGTCTCGGCTCGTTCATGCCGTCGGCGCGCGAATCGGTCGCCGACTCGCCGTTCTACACGGAGCTCGGCCCGCTCGCCGCCCGCGACGGCATCCAGTACACCTCCGTCTGGTCGCGCGCCGACGCCATCATCGAGCCGCCGGAGTCGGCGTCGATCGCTCCGGTCGGCGAAGATCGCGTCTTCGAGAACCTCGGCCACCTGTCGCTGCTGCTCTCGCCACGCGTTCTCGATTGCGTCGCTGATCGCCTCCGAGCATGAGCCTCTTCGACCAACAGCTCGTCATCATCGCCGGTAAAGGCGGTGTCGGCCGCACCACCGTCGCCGCCGCGCTGGCGCTGGCGTCGGCGAAAAAGGGCCGGCGCGTCCTCCTGGCGCAGACCAAGTCCAAAGAGCGCCTCTCGTCGCTGTTCGGCGTGCCGCCCATCGGCACCGACCTCGCCCGCGTGCGCGAGCGCTTGTGGGCCGTCAACATGACCCCGCACGCGGCCCTGCGCGAATACGGCGCCATGGTTCTGCGCTCGGAGTTCATCGCCAAGCAGGTGCTCGAGAACAAGGTGTCGCGCGCCTTTTTGCACGCCATCCCCGGCCTCGAGGACTACTCGATGCTCGGCAAGATCTGGTACCACACCACCGAGGTCGAGGACGGCAAGCGCAAGTGGGATCAGGTCATCGTCGACGGGCCGGCGACGGGCCACCTCATCACCATGCTGCAGATCCCGCAGGCCATCCTGGAAGCGGTGCCCGAAGGGCCGCTCACGCGTCCCGCGGCGGCCACGCGTGACCTCCTGCGCGATCCGCGCCGCACCAACATGACCATCGTGACGCTGGCCGAAGACCTGCCGTCCAACGAGGCCATCGAGCTGTCGCGCCGCGCTACCGAGAAGATTGGCGTGACGCTCGGGCCGCTGGTGGTCAACGCGCTCTATCCGCCGCGCTTCGTCACCGGCGTCTCGGCGCGCGCCCTGCACGCGCTGCCCGAGGACGTGGGCGACCCGGCGCTGCAGCCGCTCATCGCCTCGGCGCGCACGGCGCAGCGACGGCGCGAGCTCAACGACCGCTACCTGGAGCGCCTGCGCCGCGAGGTTCCGGTGCCGCAGGCGCACCTTCCGTATCTGTTCACGCCCGATTTCGGCCCCAAGGCGCTGGAGGATCTCGCCGACCGCCTCGAGCCGCAATTGGCGGCGATCCAGTAACCGGGTATGATGCGGGCGATGCGCCCGCTTGTCGTGGCCGCGCTGCTGCTACTGGCGACGGCTGCGCGCGCTACCGAGACGTACGCGCTCTTCCGACTCGACCCCCTCGGGATCGAGCCGGAGATCGTCGACCAATTGCAACGCATTCTCCGCGTCGAGCTGCAGCGGGTGGTCGGCAAGGAGCTGCCGTCGGAGCGCGCGGTCGGCGACGTGCTGGCCGCCAATCCGCGCCTGGCCAACTGCACCGCCGATCCCACCTGCCTCGTCCTTCTGGCGCGCGCGCTCAAGGTCACGCGTGTGGTCGCCGGCAACGTCGGCGGCCTGGCCGACTCCTACGTCGTCAACTTGAAGCTGGTCGACGACACCGGCCGCGAGCTGCGTCGCGTCAGCGCCACCTTGCGCGGCTCGCCCGACGAGCTCATCGACGAGATCCGCGTCGCCGCCTTTCGCCTCATCGCGCCCGAGCGGCTGGTCGGCAACATCGCCATCCTCTCCGACGTCCCCAACGCCGTCGTCACCCTCGACGGCCTCGACGTCGCCAAGACCCCGCTGGCCGGCCCGCTCACGGCGCTGCCGACGGGCGTGCACAAGCTCTCCGTCCAGCGCGAAGGCTTCACGCAGTTCACCGAGGACGTGCCGGTCCGCTTCGAGAAGACGACGCAGGTGGTCGTGCACCAGAGCGCCATGTCGGAGTCGGCGCGTAAGGCCGAGCGCCGTCGCCGCGCCGCCGGCGAGACGCCGATCTACACGCGCTGGTGGTTCTGGACCGCCACCGCCGGCGCCGCCATCTTGACCGGCCTCGCCGTCGGCTACGCGGTGCCGAAGCAGGGCGTCGTCGACTGCGCCAAGGGCGGCTGCCCGTGACGCGCGCGCGGCTCGCCGGCCTCGTGGCCGCGTCGCTGACGGTGACGTTGTCGCTGGCGGCGTTCGCGCAGCCGCCGGTGCGCCTCGCCGTCCTGCCGCCGCGTGACGGCAGCCTCGGCGCCGCCGCCGGTCGCATCGAAGCGGCGCTGGTCGAGTCGGCGCAGGCGCTCCCCGGTTTCGTCCTCGCCAATCTCGCCGGCACGAAGCTGACCGGGCTCAAGAAGGGCGACGCCAAGCTCGATCCGCAGCCGTCGGGGCGTGCGCTGGCGCTCGGCAAGGAGACCAGCTCGCAGCGCGCCGTCTCCGTCGAGGCGACGCCGCTCGGTGAGGGGCTCGTCATCTATCTCCAGGCGGTCGAGGTCCCGAGCGGCCGCGTCCTCGGCTCGACCACCATCTCGCTCGCGGGTGGCAACACGCGCGCCCCGCACGATCGCGACACGGTGCGCGCCGCGCTCATGCGCATCCTCGATCCCGGCCGCTACAACGGCCGCCTGCAGATCCGGCTCGACGTGCAGGGCGCCGAGGTCCAGATCGACGGTCGCCCGTCGCACTCCGGGCTCGTCGAGCTGCCCGTCGGCACGCACGCGCTGCGCGTGACCCATCCCGCCTATCACGATTTCCTGCGCTTCCTCGATGTCGAGTTCGACAAGACCCTGCCCGTCGACATCAACCTCGCCGCCTATCCGCTCGCCGAGGGCGAGATGACCGAGAATCAGAAGCGCGGTCTGCCGTCAGCGACGAGAAAACCGCTCAAGTGGTACCGCACCTGGTGGGCGCTCTCGCTCGCCGGCGTCGCCGTCACCGGCATCACGGTCGGCGTCGTCTGGCTGGTGCGGCCGGGTCTTCCCGGCGCCGATTCATCGACCGGCTACAACCCCAATCCAACACCTTAGAAGTCGCGTCGTCACATTCGTCACGCGTTCGCGCGCAACGCTTGCGCGAAATTGCGCGCGGCCTACCGTGCAATTAAGGAACGAAACATGATCATTTTGTCAGACAAATTAACGTGTAAAAACAATATCTTGACGTGCATTGTCGGTGACATAGAGTAGGGCGCACATAACGAGGCTCTCTCCGGCCTTAATGCAAACCCGGGGGTGTGTGGACAAGCCATGGTAGGTAAATCGAAGGATCCAAAAGGCACCCGAATCACCGTCCGAATAACGGACAAAGATTTGCGTGATCTTCAGACCGAAGCCAAGCGCCGCAACACCTCCGTCGGTGGCGTCATCAGGACCTTGATTCGCGACGGGATCAAGATGCTCGAGCCAGCCAAGCGCTAAGCGCCCGCTTCGCCCGTTTTCGTCGGCTCAGCCGCCGACGATGACGTCGTCGGAGCCCTCAATCAGCTTGCCGCTGCCGCCGCAGTGCTTCGACTCGTCGTCCTTGCGATAGGCGGCCTTGCCGTTGATGAACACGGTGCCCGACCCGGCTTGCGCCTTCCACATGTTGGGACCGCAGCAGATCGCGTGAATGCCGACGTCGTCGACGCGCAGCCCCGGCCGCCCGTTGACGAAGACGTTGGCCGATCCGGCGATCGCCGGCCCGACACCCGGATGCGGACAGCCTGGACAGCCGTGGGCGTCCGACTGAATCTGCGCTTTGTCCCCGAGGCGGCCCTGTCCCGGCATGCTTCTACACCCTCTTTGGTTATCGGCGATCGGCGCGAAAAGTTGCTGGTCCTAACCAGCCTTCAACAGCGCGAACAGCTTGTTGATCTTCAGGTTCGCCTGCGGAAACTTCCCGTCGCCGTAGTTCGACGTCGCTTCCTGGAACAGCTCCTCGACGGTCTTGCGGTCGCCGCCCTCGAGCTTCTTGCCGCGCATGGCCGCCGACAGCCGCGCCATCTTGGCCGAGATGAACGACCGATCGATCCGGATCTCCTCGACGGTGGCGAGCAGCTGATCGGCGTCGTACTTGGCGCGCACGTAGTCGCCCTTCTTCATCGTCTCGCGCGTGTCCTCGACGAGCTTTCCGGTGCCCGGCGGCAGGTCCGACGTCAAAAGGCCGCGCTCCTGCATCAGCTTGAGCGCCTTGCGATAGATCGGCTCGACGTCGCGCGACGAGTAGTGCAGCCCCTTGGGCAGCTCGACCTTGGCCGGCACCGCCACCGCGCCGCAGGTGTCGCGCTCGCGCTTGGCCAGCACCGCCTCGCGCAACCCCAGCTCCTTCTCGCGCTGCGACACATCCCGCTCGCGCTCGGCCATCTCGCGCTCGCGTGACGCCACCGACTGCTCGCGCTTGGCGGCGCGCTCGAGCGGATCGGCGCCCGGTGCCGTCGCCACCACCTGCGTGGCGCGCTTGACCAGATCGCCGCGCATCTTGAGCAGCTCGTCGAGCTTGGAGTTGACCTGCGCCTCCTGCGAGGTGAGGTCGCTCTCCTTGGTCAAGAGCTTCTTCTCTTCCTCGTCGAGGGCGGACTGCCCCGTCGAGTCGTGACCGAGCTGCGTTCGCCGCTCGATGATCTCGGCCCGCGCGTCCGACAGCTTCTTGCGCTCGCGCTGCAGCGCGCCGCGCTGGGTCATGAGGTCCGATTCGTTCTTACGCAGACTCTCGTCTTCGGCGGCAATCGGCGCGACGTCCACCGTCTTGTTTTTGCAGCCAGCCGCGGACAAGAGAAACGCGGCAAGGATTAGGCGACGCACGCCCGCAGTATACAACAGAGCCCGACGGGAATTACTCGAGTGTGACGAGAGTCTGACCGGCTTCGACGGGCTGGCCTTCCTTGGCCGAGACCGATTTGACCTTGCCGTCCTTGGGCGCCTTGAGCTCGTTTTCCATCTTCATCGCCTCGACCACGACGACGCCCTGGCCCGCCTTGACCTCGTCGCCGGCAGCGACGAGCACCTTGACCACCTTGCCCGGCATCGGCGACTGCACCGACGAGGGACCGACCTTCTGCGCCGGCGCTGCGCGACCGGCGACCTTGGCGCGCGCGCTCTCGAGCTTGAGCGGCACGGTCACGTTGTCGACCGTGACGTTGAGATCGGGCGCCGCGCCGTCGACGTCGACCAGCGCTGTCGTGCCGCCCCCCTCGGGCAGGAGCGACCACGACGAGGCGCGACCGCTGCCGCCGATGCGTACGGCATCGTAGACGCGCGTGCGACCGGCGTGCACCACGCGGACGCGGTTGCCGTCGAGCTTCTCGACGGTGATTTCGCGCTCCGAACCGGACATCTCGATCGAGTACTTGTGGATCATGGCTGGCGCTCTCCCTACGTACCGGACTTCGCCGCGGGAAGCGGCAGCTCGAGACCGACCAGCTCGACCCATTCCTTGGCCGCCCACACCACGCCGATCAACAGGTTGACCGGGTCGCCGAAGAACTTGGGATCGTTCTTCTCGAAGACGTAGTGGCCGATGAACTGGAGGATCCAGCCGCCGACGAACAGGCCGCCACCGACCAGCGGATTGAACGGCAGCATTGGCAACGAGGCGAGGATCATCGGGATGCCGAACATATGCGTCAGGCGGGTCCCGAGGTGGCGGTGCCCCTCTCCATATTCGTCCAGGTATTCGCGGAGCGACTTGGTTGCCATGCGCGATTTATACTACAAAGGTCGCCTCGCATGTCGCTCAAGCCCCTCATTGAAAAAAGTAAGATCCTCGTCTGTGTAGGCTCGGGCGGCGTCGGCAAGACCACCACCGCCGCGTCGCTGGGGCTGGCCGGTGCGCGCGCCGGCCGGCGCACGCTGGTGCTCACCATCGACCCCGCCAAGCGCCTCGCCAATGCTCTGGGATTGGCGACGCTCGGCCACGACGTGCAGGCGGTCCCGGCGGACAAGGTCTCGCTCGGTGGCGCGCCGGTCGCGGGAACGCTCGACGCGATGATGCTCGACCAGAAGCGCGCCTTCGACGAGATCGTCACCCGCTACGCCAAGGATCCCGAGTCGCAGAAGCGAATCATGTCCAACCGCATCTACCAGCAGATTTCGTCCACGCTGGCGGGCTCGCACGAATACGCCGCGATGGCCAAGCTCTACGAGATCGCGGGCGAGGGCAAATACGATCTCATCATCCTCGACACGCCGCCGACGGCCAACGCGCTCGACTTCCTCGACGCCCCCGAGCGGCTCACCGCGGCCATCGACTCCTCGGCGATCCAGTGGTTCACCAAGCCGTACATGGCGGCGGGGCGCTTCTCGTTGAAGGCGGTCGGCATGGGCGCGGCGTTCGTGCTCAAGCGGCTGGCGCGCTTCGTCGGCTCGGCGTTCCTCGAGGACATGGCGCGCTTCTTCGTCGAGTTCAACAGCATCCTCGGCGGATTTCGCGATCGCGCGCGCGAGGTGTTCGAGCTGTTGCGCGGCGCCGACGTCGCCTTCGTGCTGGTGTCGTCGGCCGACCCGATGTCCGTCGACGAGGCGATCTATTTCTACGACCGGCTCATCGCGTCGAAGATGCCGCTCGGCGCCTTCGTCGTCAACCGCGTCCACACCTCGAACCGCTCGACGATCGATCGCGAGACGCTCATCGCCAAGCTGACCGCGCGCCCCGAGCTGCGCGGCTATTCGCCCGACGACATCACGCAGGTCGCCAGCGACTTCGATCGCACGCACAAAGAGTTCCAGGAGCTCGCCGAGACCGACGCGCGGCAGGTGACCCGCCTCGGCGAACGCTCGGGGCAAAAGGCGCTCATCGTCCAGGTGCCGTTCTTCGACGAGGACATCTACGACGTGAGCGGCCTGTCGCAGATGGTCAAGTACCTCGCCGGCTGACGCCGACGAGACGTCACACTAGCGCGCGACCTTCCAGCCCTTCATCACTTCGCTCACCACTTGCGGGCCCGTGCCTTTGGGCGCGCCGAAGACGAGGAGGAGCTTGTCGCCGTCGCGGTTGACGAGCCAGTCGTCGTGGCCCGCGTCGCCGTCGCCGAGCTTGCGCATGAGCCGCTGGGCCACCTCGGCCGCTTCCTTGGCGTCGCCTTCGGTGTCCCAGACCGAGAGGTCCACGATCGTGACCGGCCCTTCGCCGTCGGCGTAGGCGACTTCGCGGTCGCCGCCCCAACCGGCCGCGGCGCGCTCGGCGATGAGCGACGCGTCGCTGTCACCGGGCACCGGCAGCGGCGCGCCCGGCTTCTTCGCCGGCGACGGCGGGGCCGGCGGCAGCGGCGCGGTGGCGAACAAGATCTTGAGGACCAGCTCGCCGAACACGTCGCGGCGCACCTCCTTGCGCGTGCCCAGCGACGGCAGCGGGGCGGGCGTGATCTTGGCCGGATGCTCCTTGGACGCGTACTTCTCGGGATGCATGACCTGCTCGGTCGATTCCGGCGGCGAGCGGAACACCTCGTCCACCTTCGGCCACGGCGACGAGCGGCGCATCGACTCCACGAAGAGGAGCCCGGTCAGATACGGGAACATCAGCGTCTCTTTGACGAACGCGGGCGCCTTGTCGAACTGCGGCGTCTGCCCGAAGCTGCCCTGCAGGAGCTGCTTGCCCATCTGCGCGATGAGCTCGCCCAGCTGATCGGGCGGCAGCCCCATCGACTGCGCCTGGAACTCGAGCATCACCGCCGTCGCGTCGCCCTCGACGAGCGCCGAGTGCGCCAGCTGCCGGTCGCCGTCGTCCTTGATCGGCGTGGCGAACTTCTTGAGATCGAAGTGCTGATCCTGCAGCGCGTGCTGAATCTCGTGCGCCAGCGCCGGCCGCTGCATCTCGAGCGGCAGCCAGTCGGCGATGTAGAGCTTGGCCGCGAACGGATCGTAGAAGCCGGCCACCTGCTCCATCAATAGATCGAGCAGCATCTTCTCGTAGTCGACGTCGGGCGGCAGGAGGCCGAGCCGCTTGAGCGCGCGCGCCTCGGTGCGAATCTCGTCGGCCGAATACTCCTTGCCGATGCGATCCTTGAGCTTGACGCCTATTTCGTCGCGCGAGAGCACCCCGCGCTGCAGCGGCGCCTTGAGCGTCAGCCCGCGCAGCGCCGCTACCTGACGCGCGATCTCGTCGGCGGCCGCCATGAGCGCCTCCTTCGGCGCCTTGGGAGTCGATTTCGTCGTTCCGGGCTTCTTCGGTTTCGCGGCCGGTTTGGCGGCGGCAGGCTTTGCGACGGCCGGCACTGCCAGGGCGAGCGCCGTCAGAAGGGCGAAAAGGCGAACGATCATGCGGCGCATCCTAGCATCTTGCGCGTTGTACGGCGGCGCCATAGGTTTCACCCTCCCCATGGACGAATCGCTGTCCGGTCTGAGCGCCAAACAAGGACTCGCTACCGTCGCCGACTTGCTCGGCGCGCATCGCATTGTGCGCGTGCACAACAGCGTCGGCGCGTTTCAGGCGCTCCTGTGCGCGCGGCTGGCGTCACTGCCCGGCCACGCGCGGCCGCTCGTCGCCGTCACGGCCGACGAGACCGCGGCGCAGGCGCTCACCCGCGATCTGCGATTCTTCATGCAGTCGATCCACGCCGCCGACGATCCCACGGCCGCCTCGCGCGTCGCCCATCTGCCGTGGCTCGAGACGACGCCCTGGGCCGACATCTCGCCCGACCGTCGCGCCATCGTGCAGCGCATGTCGACGCTGTTCCGACTGTCGCAGGGGCTCTCCGCCGAAGTGCTGGTGGCCTCGGCGCCGGCGCTCGCCCGTCGCGCCATCCCGCGCGCGTCGTACGGCGATCTGGTCGACGTGCTGCAAAAGGGCGAAGAGCTCGATCGCGACAAGCTGATGGCGACGCTGGTCAAGGGCGGCTACACGCGCATGCCGGTGGTCGAAGACGCCGGCACCTTCGCCGTGCGCGGCGGCGTCATCGACGCCTTCGTGCCGCTCTATCGCTTCCCGCTGCGCATCGAGCTCTTCGGCGATCTGGTCGAATCGATCCGCTTCTTCGATCCCGACACGCAGCGCACCATGCGCGCCGTCGACGAGGCCTATGTCCATCCGGTGCGCGAGACGGTGCTGACGCGCGGCAACCGGCTGCGCGATCGCATCCTCGAGGCGGGCGATCGCGCCGAGCAGCCGTCGTCGAAGACGCGCGCCATGCTCGATCAGATCGAGAAGGGCGAGGACTTCTTCGGCATCGAGGCGCTCACGCCGGCGTTCCACGAGCGCATGGCGTCCATCGCGGAGTATCTGCCGGCCGAGTCGCTCCTCTTCGTCGACGAGCCGGACGCCTGCATCGAGGCGCTGGCCACGGAGCTCGACGAGGGGCGCGAGTCGTACGAGGCGCGCCTGGCCGAGCATCGCATCGCCTTTCCGCCCGACGACTTCTATCTCTCGACGGCGGAGCTGCAGGCCATCTTCGACAAGGGCAAGCGCGTCGAGGCGCACCAGCTCGAGGTGGCCGGCTCGTCGATTCCGGTGGTGCGCTTCGCCGTCGACCAGCATCGCGATCTCGCCATCGAGCTGCAGCGCGCGCGCGCCGAGAAGCACGAGGAGCTCTTGCGCCCGCTCGCCAAGCGGCTGCGCGACTGGCGCGACGAAGGCATCCGCGCGCTCGTGGCGGTGCCCAACGTGCAGCACGCCGAGCGGCTCGAGTCGCTGCTCAAGGGCTACCAGATCATTCCGCACCTGCATCGGGTCGCTGTCCCCATCGATCTGTTCGACGAGCGCGCGCAGCGCACCAACGTCGAGATCGTCCTCGGCTCGGTGGGCCACGGCTTCGAGCTGCCGCTCGACGGGGTGGCGCTCATCTCCGAGCAGGAGATCTTCGGCGAGAAGTCGGCGCGACGCTCGCCCAAGAAGGCCAAGCGGCCGTTCGCCGAGTCCGACTTCAAGCACCTCGAGCCGGGCGCGTTCGTCGTCCACAAGCTGCACGGCGTCGGCATCTACAAGGGGCTGACCAAGCTGCCGCTGCGCTCGGGCGGCAAGGAGGTCGCGGTCGACTTCCTGCAGCTCGAGTACGACGGCGGCGCGCTCTACCTGCCGGTCTGGCGCGTCAACGAGGTGCAGGCCTACGCCGGGGCCGAGGGCATCAAGCCCAAGCTCGACCGCCTCGGCGGCGAGACCTGGAAGAAGACGCGCGGCAAGATCGCCAAGGAAGTACGCCAGCTCGCCGAGGAGCTGCTCCAGCTCTACGCGCAGCGGCGCGCGCTGCCGGGGACGTCGTACGCGCTCAGCGCGCACCTCGAGACCACGTTCCGCGAGTTCGAGGCGACCTTCCCGTTCGAGGAGACGCCCGATCAGCAGAAGGCGATCGACGAGGTGGTCGAGGATCTCGATCAGCAGCGGCCGATGGACCGCCTGGTCTGTGGCGACGTCGGCTACGGCAAGACCGAGGTGGCGCTGCGCGCGGCGCTCAAGGTCGTGCTCGCGGGCAAGCAGGTAGCGGTGCTGGCGCCGACCACGGTTCTCGTCGAGCAGCACGCGGTCAATTTCGCGGCGCGCTATCAGGGGCTGCCGGTGAAGGTGGCGTCGCTGTCGCGATTCAAGACCAAGCAGGAGCAGGCCGAGGTGTTGAAGGGCGTGGCGGAAGGCAAGATCGACGTCGTCGTCGGCACGCATCGGCTGCTCTCGAACGACGTGCGCTTCAAGGAGCTCGGCCTCCTCATCGTCGACGAGGAGCAGCGCTTCGGCGTCACGCACAAAGAGCGCCTCAAGAAGCTCAAGACCCAGGTCGACTGCCTGACGCTGACGGCGACGCCGATTCCGCGCACGCTGCACATGGCGCTCATGGGGCTGCGCGATCTCTCGATCATCACCACGCCGCCCGCCGATCGTCTCGCCATCCGCACCATGGTGAGCCGCTACAACGACGCCGTCGTCCTCGAGGGCGTCAAGCGCGAGCTGGCGCGCGGCGGCCAGATCTTCTTCGTCCACAACCGCGTCGAGGACATCTACGAGTGGTCGGCCAAGCTGCGCACGCTCCTGCCCGATCTGCGCATCGTGGTCGGCCACGGACAGATGCCGTCCGAAGAGCTCGAGCGCGTCATGGTCGATTTCGTCGACGGCAAGGCCGACATGCTGCTCTGCACCACGATCATCGAGAGCGGCCTCGACATCCCGCGCGCCAACACGATGTTCGTCAACCGCGCCGACATGTTCGGACTGGCGCAGCTCTATCAGCTGCGCGGGCGCATCGGCCGCTCGCGCGAGCGCGCCTTCTGCTACCTCCTCATCCCGCCCGAGGAGACGCTCAGCACCGACGCCAAGAAGCGGCTCGCGGTCCTACAGCGCTTCACCGAGCTGGGCGCGGGCTTTCAGATCGCGTCACACGATCTCGAGATCCGCGGCGCCGGCGATCTGCTCGGCGCCAAGCAGTCGGGCGCCATCGCCGCCGTCGGCTTCGAGACCTATACGGCGATGCTCGAGGAGGCGGTGGCGTCGCTCAAGGGCGAAGCGATCCACGAGGAGACCGATCCCGAGCTCACCTGCGATCTGCCCGGCTTCATCCCCGACGACTATCTGCCCGACGTCGGCCAGCGCCTCGAGTTCTATCGCCGCCTGTCGTCGTCGCGCGACGAAGAGGAGGTGCGCGAGATCGTCATCGAGATCACCGATCGCTACGGGCCGCCGCCGCCCGAGGTCGACATCCTCGCCGACATCATGATCGTCAAGGGGCTGGGACGAAAGCTGGGCGCGCGCGCCATCGAGCTCACCGAGATGCGCCTCGGGCTCATGCTCGCCGACAACACGCCGCTCGAGCCGGCGAGCGTCATGCGGCTCGTCAACGCGAAGAATTCGCCGTGGAAGCTGACGCCCGACATGCGCCTGCTGCGGACGTTCCTGTCCGCAGAACGCGACCAGCGCGTCCAGCTTGCCAAGAAGCTGTTGTCCGATTTGTTGGCGACCGCGAAGAAGTAGCTACTCGTCGTCGTCGTCGGCCGCGGGGCTGACGGCGAGATCGTCGTCGTCGTCGCCGCCGACTGCCGCCGGGAGCTCCTCTTCGTCGTCGTCGGCCGCGGCGCTCGAGCTCTCGCCGTTGCGGCCGCTCTTGAAGGTGTCGCGTCCGCCGCCGGTCGCGTTCGCGCCGCCGACGATCGAGCCACCCCCGCCGAATCCGCGCGACTCCTCACGCGGCTCGGGACGCGGCGCCATGTTCTTCTCGACGATGGTGTCGGCCGCGTTGGCCCAACCGGCATCGAGATCCTGCTCGTTGCCGCTGTCGTGCGACTCCTGCACCTTGGGTCGCTGCGACACGGGCTTCCGCGCTTCGGGCTTCCTGGCGCGCGGCTGTGCGGCCTTCGCCGTCGAGCCCTTGCCGGTACGCGGCTGCTTCGTCGCGCCCTTCTTGGCCTTGCCGCCCGAGGCGCCCTTCGACTGCACCTTGGCTTTGGTCTTTGCGGGTGGCTTCTTCTTCGCGCCCCCTTTGGCTTTCCCGGCGCTCTTCTTCGGCGCCGCTTTGCCGCGCGCTTTCACCGCGACTTTCTTTTTCGCTTTGCTCTTTTTCTTCGCCTGCGCCTTGGTGCTCTTCTTGGTCTTTGGCTTGGCCATGACGCCGCATTATAGACAGACAAGAAAAAGGTCTAGACACGAATTTAATTCGCATATATCGTGTAATTGAAAATACTTATTTCTGCATACTAAAGACTAGGTTCCCGAGGCTGAGTGGTTCCACGACGGAGGATGGCGATGCCCCCCGCGTTGCGTGCGCCTGCGGTTGTGCCCGGTCTTTCCGAGCTTGCGGAGGAGTTCAAGCAGCTCGATCACGCGCGGCAGTCGCGCGGTTTATCGCTCGCTGAAGCGGGCCGATATCACACGCTGGTCGAGCGATTATCGGATGCGCTCGACTCCGGCGCACGACATCGGCGCGTCGACACGCGACAGTTCTTGCGCGTGCCTTTCCCGATGACGCTGACGCTCCGGCGCGCGCACGGCGTCGTCGCGGCGAGCTGCCACGACTTCGGCGGCGGCGGCTGCGCCATTCGCACCGACGAGCGCCTCGGTGTCGGCGACGACGTCTGGCTCGACGGCGCCGACGTCGACGGCGAGCCCCATCCGCTGCACGGCCGCGCGCAGGTGGTCTGGACGCGCGCCGGCTCCGGCGATGGCGCGCCGTCCGGCTACGGCCTCAAGTTCTGCATCGATGCACGCGGCGAGCGCGATCAGATCGACCGCCTCTTCTATCGCGTCCTCGACCGGTTCCTGATGCGGTGACGGTCGCTTGCCGCCGTCGGCGCCGCGTGCTACCTCACCGTGATGAAGAAGCAGCTGTCGTGGTGGCGTAAGGCGTCGTTCGTGCTGGTGTCGGGCGGCTTCATGGCCGCCGGCGCGGTGATGCACGCAGCCTGTCAGGACGTCAAAGGCGCGAAGGCTTCGTCGCAGAAGCCCGAAGAGCTGGCCGAGGTCCTCGCCAAGGTCGACGACGTCACCATCACCGTCGGCGAATTCCAGGAGCGCATCAACCAGCAGTCGCCGTACGTGCGCGCGCGCTACACGTCGATGGAGCGCAAGAAGGAGTTCCTCGACAACCTGGTGCGCTTCGAGGTGCTGGCCAAGGAAGCCGAGCGGCGCGGGCTGTCGAAGGACGCCGAGGTCGTGCGCACCATGAAGCAGGTGATGATCCAGAAGCTGCTCAAGGACGAGTTCGACAAGCAGCGCATGGAGGACATCACCGACGGCGAGTGCAAGAAGTACTACGACGAGCATCCCGAGGAATACAACAAGCCCGAAGAGGTGCGCGTCAGCTCGATCCTCGTCAAGGATTCGGCGACGGCCAAGAAGGTGATGGCCGATCCGCGCATCAAGGGCGTCGACAATCAGCAGTTCCGCAACCTGGTGGCGGAGTTCTCGCAGGATCTCGCCACCAAGGATCGCGGCGGCGATCTGCGCTACTTCGACGCCAAGACCAAAGACGTGCCCAAGTCGCTCGTCGACGCGGCGTTCAAGCTGCAGAACATCGGCGACACGTCGGAGCCGATCAAGACCGAGCAGGGCGTCGTCATCTTGAAGCTGACGGGCCGTCGCAAGGCGCTGGCGCGCACCTTCGACGAGGTCAAGCAGCAGATCCGCAACAAGATCTATCGTGACAAGCGCCAGGACTCGATGGAGTCGTTCGTCAAGAACCTGCGCGAAAAGGCGAGCGTGAAGATCGACGAGTCCAAGCTGGCCAAGGTGCAGATCGAGGGCGCCGCGGGGCAGTATCCGGGGCCGGGCGTGCCGCCGCCGGGACCGGGGCAGTTCCATCCGGGGGCACCGGGCACGCCGCAGGCGACGCCGGCGCAGCCGGGCAACCCGGCGGGCGCGCAGGGCATCTCACTTCCACCGGCCGGCTCGCCCAAAGCGCCCGAGCCGCCGAAGTAATCCATGAACCTGCGCACTCTCGTCGTTGTCTTCGCTCTGTCGAGCGGGTTGGTCGGGTCGGCCCGCGGCGCGCGCGTGGTCGAGCGGGTCGTCGCGGTCATCAACGACGACATCGTCCTCGAGACGGAGCTGGAGCAGTACGCCGCGCCGATGTACCGCGGGCCCGATCCGGAGACGGCCGAAGGCAAGAAGGCGTGGGAGGAGACCAAGCGCCACGCGCTCGACGGGCTCATCGACGGCAAGCTCGTGCAGCAGCAGGCGAGCGAGCTGAAGCTGACGGTGACGCCCGACGAGGTCGACCGCGCAGTCACGCAGGTCAAGGAGCAGAACAAGCTCGACGACGCCGCCTTCACCGAGGCGCTCAAGACCCAGGGCTTCACGCTCGAGGGCTATCGCAAGACGCTCAAGAAGCAGATCCTCGAGATGAAGGTGGTCAACACCGCGGTGCGCTCGCGCGTGCAGGTCAGCGACGAGGAAGTGAAGACCTACTACAAGCAGAACGAGAAGCTGACCGCGAGCGACAAGCAGTCGCATCTGCGGCAGATCCTCATCGCGGTGCCGGATCGCGGCAACGAAGCGGACCTGGTGAAGAAGCGCGCGGTGGCGACGAAGGTGGCCGAGCTGTCGCGCAACGGCACCAAGTTCGAGGAGCTCGCCAAGCAGTACAGCGACGACGACGGCACCAAGGCGTCGGGCGGCGATCTGGGCTGGGTCGGCAAGGGCGTGCTGGTCGAGGCGCTCGACGACGCGATGGCGGCGATGGAGCCGGGCGACGTGCGCGGGCCGATTCGCACCGAGCGCGGCTTCGTCATCCTGCAGCTGGTCGAGCGCAAGTCGGGTGATCTGCGGCCGTACGAAGAGATCAAGGATCAGCTGCGCAAGCAGCTCTACGATCAGCAGGTCGAGAAGGCGCAGCAGTCGTGGCTACGCGAGCTGCGCAAGAGAGCGCACGTCGACATCCGCTACTAGCGCGATGGCGGCGCCAGAGGAGCGATCAGCCGGGCGGCCAGCCGAGCGTGCGTCCACCGAGGAGGTGCAGGTGGATGTGGAAGACGGTTTGACCGGCGTGGGCGCCGACGTTGAAGACCGTGCGCCATCCGTCGTTGAGCTGCTCGTCGGCGGCGACCTGGCGGGCCAACAGATGCAGGCGGCCCACCAGCTCGGCATCGCCGTCGGTCAGATCGTTCAGCGTCGCGATGTGCTTCCGCGGGATGATGAGCACGTGGGTCGGCGCTTGCGGATTGAGGTCGCGGAAGGCGAGCGCGTGATCGTTCTGGGCGATGATCTTGGCGGGGATCTTCCCGTCGGCGATCTTGCAAAATAGGCAGTCGCTCATGGGCGGAAATTAGCACATGCGCCGGCTGCGCGTCGTGACCTGGAACGTGGGGCGGCTCTACTCGCCGCGGCACAACAATCGGCTAGACGACGCCGACGTCCCGGCGGTGGTGCGCGCGCTCGGGGAGCTCGATCCCGACGTGGTGCTGCTGCAGGAGCTGGTCGACGTGCGGCAGCTCGAGGCGGTGCGCGGCCGGCTCAGATACGAGCGCGGCGCGTTCGCCGGCGCGCTCGCCGAGCGCTGCGCCTACGATCGCCGGGCCGCGGTCCTGGTGCGCGAAGAGCTCGCGCCCACCTTCGAGGAGCAGAGCCTCGGCGCGACCAATCGCAACGCGATGATGGCGCGGTTCGACGCGGGCGGCGTGCGCGTCGCCGCCATCTCGGCGCACTTCGACGTCTTCGATCGCGAGCGGCGTGCCGAGCAGGCCTCGTCGCTGGCGGCGCTGGCGGAGGCGCGCGGCGAGCGGCTGGTCGTCGCCGGCGGCGACTTCAACCTCGATCCGAAGTGGGCGGCCGGCACCGCCAACGCCACCGACATCGCCACCTTCGCGCGACTGACGCGCACGTTTGCCGACGCCGGCGCCCGAGCCGGGGCAACCCTCTTGGGGCTGTGGCGCGTCGATCACCTGCTGATTCGCGGGGGCGCGCGCCATTTCGCGCGTGTTTCGCCTCGCCGACTTCCACTCGGCGATCACTTCCCGCTGGTGCTGGACGTCGACCTCGATCCTGACGTAGCATCGCCGATCTGAGGAGGCTGTTTGGTGGAGCACCGCAGGTCTGACCGACGGTACGAACGGCGTGTCCCGATCGAATTCACCCACGAAGGCACCGGCTACGTGGCGCACACGCGCAACATCAGCCTCGGCGGCGTGTTCATCGACACGGAGCAAACGCTGCCGTTCGGCGCGAAGGTGGTCTTGAAGTTCAAGGTGCCGACGCAGGCAGAGGCCGTCGAGGTCGAGGGCCAGGTTCGCTGGCTCGAGATGGACGACGGCCGCCTCAACGGCCTCGGCATCCGCTTCGAAGGATTGCGCGCGCGAGACGTGTGGGCGCTCAACAAGTTCTTCGAGAAGCCGCTCGAAGAGAAATGAGTCTTCGGACATGAGTCGGTTCGGATTCGCGGGCGCCGCCTTCGCAGTGACGATGATGGCGGCGGCCCCGGCGCTGGCGCTCGATCGCATTCCGGTCGCGGTGGTGTGGATGGGCGACGCCGCCAGCCTCGACGCGGGCGCTCTGCGCACCGTCGAGGAAGTGAATGCGCAGCTGAGCCGTTCGCGTACGGCGCGCCCCATCGACGGCGTCGAAGATCGCCGCGCGCTCGTCGACGGCGGACCGGCGACGCGGGTGCAGCTCCTGTTGCGACGCGCCGAGCAGAGCTTCGTCAAGCTGCGCTACGCCGACGCGGCGCGCGACTACGAAGCGGCCGAGGGGCTCCTCTTGAACGAGGTGCCGCTCGAGGTCCTGCGTTCGTCGCTGGCCGACGTCGAGCGCAGCCTGCTCGCCTGCTACGATCAGCTGGGCCGGCCCGCCGACGCCGCGCGCGCCGCCGAGCGGCTGTCGTGGACGCCGGGCACCAACGAGGACATGAAGCGGCTCATGGACAAGTACCTCGTGACCCGCGCCTGGGAGCCGGCGCGGTCGCCGGTCAGCGTCGATTCGGAGCCGCCCGGTGCGCTCGTCTATCGCGATCTGAGAGAGCTCGGCAAGGCGCCGCAGACGATGCCGGGCGGGGATCCCGCGATCGACGTCATCGACGTGGAGGCGCCGGGATATCGCCGCGCCCATCGCGAGCTGCGCGGCTCGGAGCAGATCAAGGTGGCGCTCGTCAAAGAGGATCGCCTCGGCGTTCTCGTCGACGCCATCCGCGCGCAGGCGCCCGACGCCGATCCGAAGTCGGTGGCCGCGGTCGGCCGCCGCGTCGGTGCGACGCGCGTGCTGGTGCTCTTGCCCGACGGGCACAAGAAGCTGCTCGGCCGCTGGCTCGATGTCGACCACGCGGCCTGGGCGCCGGAGTCGGCGCGCGTCGACGCCACCGGGGCGCCGGCGATGGAGAAGCTCGCCATGTACGTCGCGCCCAAGGAGCCGGCTGGCGGCGCGCCGGAGTTGACCGCGACGGCGGCGGCGCAAAAAGAGGCGCCCAAGAAGTCGCGTCTCGGCGCGTGGGGCAAGTGGTACACGTGGGTCGCCGCCGGCGCAGTCGCGGGGCTGATCATCGTCCTCGTCGTCAAAGACAAAGTCGGCGACGACTCCCTCGCCGTCACCGCCAGCCACTAGCCAACGCTAAGCGGCATTGCCGGTCAGTTAAGCGAAAGACGGCTGGGGTCGCCGCGGAGGTAGCAAGGCGCGCTGCCGGCGTCGGAAGCCGTCGCAGTCGCCGCTGCGCGGCGTGCTCCTCCAGCGGACCCGCTGATGTCGCGCTGCGCGCGACGCGGGTCCTTTACGCCGCCGGCAGC
>JAQBQH010000301.1 GCA_028287105.1 Myxococcales bacterium | reverse complement strand
GCCGAGATGATCGCGGGGAACTGCGCCACCTCGGCGCCGACCTCGGGCACGGCGACCATCGGCAGCTGCGCGCGCACGATGGCCCGCTCGGCCGGGTTGTCGTCGATGAAGACGAAGCTATCGAGGCCGAGGCTGAGCTCTTCTGCGATGGCGCGGATGTTGTCGGGCTTCGGCTCCCAGTTCGCTTTGAAGGCGGAGAAGTGATCGATCTTGAGGATCGAGTCGGGGTGGCCGAAGCCGCTGCGCGCTGTAGCGTCTTCGTTCTTCGAGCAGACCGCCAAGACGACGCCGCGCTCGCGCAGCGACACGCAGTAGCGCTGGAAGGCCGAGTAGGCCTCGGCGACTGCGGTCTCCTTGCCGATCTGCAGCTTGTCGACGCCGTCGTCGCCGATGACCCCGCCCCACAGCGTGTTGTCCAGATCGAGGACGAGACACTTCTTGGCGCGGCCGCGGATGGCCGCGACCAGGCTGGCGATGGAGGCGGCGACCTCCCAGCTCGCCTCCGGCGTGGTCAGCATCTTGTAGCTGTACCAGCGCTCCCAATCGAACCAGCGCGCCTGACCGACCCGCGCCGCCAGCGCGTTGAGGTCGTGGACGAGGAGGCGCCCGTCGGCGCTGGCGCGGCGCGCAAAGGCGCGGTTGAGCTCGTAGACGAAGCGGGTCTGGCCGCCGGCGACGGTGGAGTCGAGGTTGCCGAGCGCGGGGAAGGGCGGGTGCTCGAAGTTGTTCTGGATGATCTGACAGCCGACGTGGGCGTGGATCGACTCCCACATGCGCCCGAAGCGGTCGAGCTCCTCGGCGACGCGCGCGTCGAGGTCGGCCTCGCTGAAGCCGGGCGCTGGAAAGCGCGAGACGTTGAGCACCTGGGTGTGGACCCAGACGAGGTCGGGCTTGAACTCGGCGACGCGCGCGACGTCGAGCGTCGCGTCCTCGTAGAACTTGTTGTACTCGGACTGATAGAACGTCGGGGCGAAGCCGTCCGAGAGCAGGAGCAGCTCGAGGAGCTCGACGACCTCGACGGTGGTCGGCCCGCCCAGCACCGCGACGCGCAGCGGCCGCAGCGACGGCGCGGCGGCGAGCTCGCGGCGCAACCGCTTGCGCGAACGAAGGATCTGGTCGAGGGGAAGCGAGCGTACGTCAGTGGTCATCGATGTTTCCGACGCAGTCATCGTAACACGAGCGTCGGCTACGCAACACGAGCGCCGGGCTACCAGGGCAGCTTGCGGCCGTGGCGGATGAAGCGCCACAGCCCGACCACGGCGGCGGCGTTGAGCACCACGAAGGTCTCGGCGAGGCCGGCGAGCGGCAGCTCGAGACCGAGCGCGCGCGTGCCGGCCAGCCCGTAGCCGGCGAGCTGCGCGGCGACGAGGCCGAGCGCCAGCGGCGGCGGCAAGAGCGCCGACGCGATGAACGCCGCCACCAGCGCGTAGGGCACGAACAGCCGGCACAGCTTGTGCGACACGAGCTCGAACCACGACGGATTGCGCAGCGGCGACAACAGCCCCGGCAGAAGCACGAGCAGCTGGAAGTTCCCCGACAGCGTGCGCACCTTGCGCTGGAACTCGCGCTTGGACTCCGCGGCCGTGTCGAACGCCTTTGCCGCCGGCTCGAACACCACGCGCCGCCCGCGCAGCCGCGCGCGCATCGGCTGCAGCACGTCGTCGAGGATGGTCTCGTCGGGCATCGGCTCCCACAGCTCGCGCCACATGGCGTAGAGCGCGCCCGACACGCCCACCGTCGACGCCGCGCGCCCCTCCCACTTGCGGATGAGCGCCTCGTACTTCCAATACGCGCCCGCCGGCGCATCGCCGCCGAGGACCAGCTCGCCGCCGGCGACACCGACGTCCGGATCGCCGAGGTCTTCGACGAGCGCCTCGATCGCGTTCTCCGAGAGCGGCTGGCGCGCGTCGGTGAGCAGCAGCACCTCGCCGGTGGCGGCGGCGGCGGCGGCGTTCAGCGCCGGCGGCTTGCCGCGCCGCTCGGGGAGCGCCAGCACCTGCAGGCGGCCGGACAGATGCGTCGCCCCCGCCGCGCGCGCCGCCTCGGGTGTGCCGTCGTCGGAGCCGTCACACGCGACCACCACGTCGACGAGCTCCGCCGGATAGCTCTGCCGCGCCAGGCTCTCGAGCTTGCGCGCGATGGTGCCGGCTTCGCGGTACGCCGCGATCAAGACGGTCACGCGCGGACGAATCGCCTGGCGCGCGATCGGCCGCGGACGCAGCCGCGCCCGCAGCCAGCACAAGATGGGATAACCGGCGTACGTGTAGAGCACGAAGGCGAGCGACGTCGCGAGCACCAAGGCAGCGATCACGCGGGCGAGTATAACGTGGCGCCACTTCCTCGTCGTCGAGCCGGTTGCGGCGACGAAGAATCCCGAAGATAGTGTTGCCGTGAACATTCGCGGTCTGGCCGAAGGCGTGGCCCAAAATGCCCGTTCGTTCGGCGTCAAGGCCGCGCTGCGGGAGCTCGAGTACCGCGCGTTGAACAAGGTCTTGCCGATCCGCATCTTGAAGGGGATGACCGCCGTCCTCGACGACGTCGACCGCACGCTGTTCGACACCGGCGGCTTCGCCGTCCGCGTCGCCGGCGCCGACGAGCTGCGCGCCGCCGCTGCCGAGGTCGACTGGGCGAAGGAGATGCCGCGCTCCTTCGTCGATCACGCGCTCGGCCGCGGCGACGAGTGTGTCGGGATCTTCGACGGCGACGCGCTGGTCTCGATCGGCTGGTACGCGCGGTCGGCGACGTCGATCTCCGACTCGCTCATGCTGCACTTCGATCCCGCGTGGACGTACATGTACAAGGGCTTCACGTTGAAGAGCCACCGCGGCAAGCGCCTCCACGGGATCGGTATGACGTTCGCGCTCGCGCACTACACCAAGCAGGGTGCACGCGGGCTCATCTCGTACGTCGAGTTCAACAACCTCATGTCGCTGCGCTCGGTCGAAAAAATGGGATACCGGCTGTTCGGCGATATCTACGTCGCCCGCATCAGGGGACGCGAGCTGTTTTGGTCGACACCGGGCTGTCGATCGTACCGGTTCCAGCTGCGACGAAATCGGTAGCGGCCGGGTAGCATCGGTCGCCGAGGTGGCGCGAGCGTCGCCCGGCGGCATCTGTTATAATCGCCCCGATCTCATGATTTCCGATCCCACGTCGCTGAGCGACCATGTGACGGTGCTCCTCAAGGAGGGCCAGCGCCGGCTCCTGACGCTGGCCGCGCTCTTCTCGGTCGTGGCGGTGGTCGCGCTCGGAGTCGGGCTGCTCTTGCCGAAGCGCTACGACGCGTCGACGCTGATCCTGGTCGAGGCGAACAACATCATCAAGCCGCTGATGGAAGGGCGCGGGGTGCCGACCAGCGTCGCCGACCAGACCGCGGTGGTCAACCAGATCGTCCTCGGTCGCAAGATCATGCGCGAGGTCCTGCTCTTTGGTGGCTGGGTGCAGCCGCCGCCGAAGCGTCAGCCCGATCCGCGCGAGGAGGAGCGCCTCCTCAAGCAGCTGCGTTCGCACATCAAGATCGAGAGCACGCGCGACGAGATGGTGCACATCTCGTTCAGCGACAGCGATCCGCAGCGGACCTACAAGGTCGCGAACAAGCTGGCCGAGATCTACGTGCGTGAGAGTCAGGCGGGCAAGGAGCGCGAGAGCCGCGACGCGTTCGAGTTCATCGACAAGCAGGTCAAGGAATACGGCGACAAGCTCGCCGACATTCACGAGAAGGTGCTGACCCAGTATCGCAAGCAGCCGCAGAAGCCGGGCAGCGTCGACGCGCCGGTCGCGGCACCGCAGCAACCGGGCAGCGCGCGCTCCAAGATCTCCGCTGAGGAGCTGGCCGATCTGCGCGCCGAAGAGGCGCTGCTCACGACGCAGATCTCCCGCAACAGCAAGGCCACCGCGACGGGGACGCGCAACGACCTGCGCGTCGAGGAGCAGGCGCGCTCGCGCGTGCTGCAGCTGCAAGGCGAGCTCGATCGGATGCTCGGCACGATGACGGACGAGCATCCCGACGTGAAGCGCGTCAAGCGCGAGCTGACCACGGCCAAGGAAGAGCTCGCTCGCGCCGAGAAGGTGGTCGTCGATCGCGAGGCCGCCGCGCAGCTGGCGTCGCAGCGCGACGACGACGTGGCGCGCGCCGCCAAGAGCCGCATCGAGGACGTGCGGCGCCGCATCGCGGAAGCGACCAACACGCCGATCCGCCGCACCGAGACCGCCGCGCCGCGCGTCGCCGCGACCACCGAGACCAACGACGAGATGCGCGGCGTCGGCCGCGACACGACGCTGTCGGAGCTCTTGCGCCGCTACGAAGCGACGCGCGATCTCTATCAGGACCTCCTCAAGCGCCGCGAGAACGCGCGCGTCTCGATGGAGCTCGACGCGCAGCACCGCGGCTTCACCATGCGCGTCCAGGAGCCGGCCGAGATGCCGGCGTCGGCGAGCAGCCTGCGCCTCATGCACCTCACGCTGATCGGGCTCTTCCTCGCGCTGCTGGTCCCCATCGGCTTCCTGGTGGCGATCGTGCGCTTCGATCGGCGCGTGCGCAGCCCGCAGCAGATCCAGCGGCTGGTGCCGCTCCTCGGCAGCATCACCTATTCGCCGACGCATCGCGAGCGGTCGCGCTTTCGCAGCCGCGGCATGCTCGCGGCGCTGATGGTCGTCGGCGTCTTCGTCGTCTACATCGCCACCTTCCTCATCAAGCTCCGCACGACATGAGCACGCGGCGGGGCGACAATGGGGGGAGCGGCGGTGGGCGCCGCGGCGGCGGCGACGTCGACCGTCCCGACGTGCGCGATCGCAACGACGTCGACGAGACGCGGGTCGACAGCGCGCTGCCGCCCTCGCGCGCCCTCGCCGTGCGTCGTCACGGACAGCTCCTCGTACCCCAGAGCGGGTTGCCGCAGGTCGCCGCGCGGCTGCCGGTCGGCATGGCAACGATGGAGCAGGTGGACGGCTTCCGCGAGCTGCGCACGCGCCTGTTGGCCATGGCCACCGCGCTCGACCTGCAATACTTCACGACGCTGGTGGTGCCGATGACGGCCGGCTCGGGAGCGAGCTTCGTCGCGCGCAACCTGGCCGCGGCCTTCACGCTCCAGGACAACCAGATGGCCATGCTCGTCGACTGCAACCTGCGCCATCCGACCCAGCACCAGGCGCTCGGCGCACGCACCGACGACGGCGGGCTCTTCGACTTTCTCGAGCAGCCGCACGCCGCGATCGATCAGCTGGTGCGGCCTACCGCCATTCCCGGGCTGCACCTCATCCCGGCCGGCCACCCCCCATCGCGCCCCCGCGAATACTTCTCCTCGCCCGCGATGCGCATGCTCATGTCGGCGCTCCGCCAGGAGTCCTGTTACGTGTTCCTGGACGGCCCTCCGACCAAGGGATCACCGGATGCGCGCATCCTCGCCGATCTCGCCGATTTCGTAATTCTCGTCCTTGGTTACGGGTGCGCGACGACTGACACAATCGTCCAGACCGCGGCCATGTTCGACCCCGCGAAGTTCGCCGGCGTCGTGTTCAACGAGCGCTCCTGAACGACTCCGTTACCCTTGACTCCCCCGTTTAGAACCCGTAAGAAATATGTGGGGGAGTTCACCGATGAAAGCTGCGCCTTTTCCGAGAACGACGATCGCGCTGATGTATCACGCGCTCGGCGCGGCGAAGGGTCCGGGCGTGGATCCGCACTACGCGGTCGACATGCCTCGCTTCTCGGCGCACCTCGCGCTCTGCATCCGTCACGGCGGCGGCGTCATCACCGCCAACGACTGGATCGGCGGACGGCGCGGCGTCATCTTCACCTTCGACGACGGCCTCGAGAGTAACTACACCCTCGGCTTTCCCGCGCTCGCCGCGGTAGGCGCGCGCGCCGACTTTTTCGTCAACCCCGCGCAGGTCGGCAAGCCCGGGTTCGCGAGCTGGGGGCAGCTGCGCGAGATGTCCGACGGCGGCATGTCGATCCAGTCGCACGGCCTCGACCACAGCTACTTTCTGACCGACCTGTCGCCGTACCATCTGCGCGAAGATCTGCGACGCTCGCGCATCGAGATCGAGCAGCAGATCGGCAAGCCCGTCACGCTGTTGGCTCCGCCCGGCGGACGCAGCCCCGCGATGCTGGAGTACATCGCGCGCGAGTGCGGCTACACGCACGTCCTCGACTCCAAGCCCGGCCGCATCGTCAGCGAGCAGGAGCGCACGCTCAGCCGGCTCGCCGTGACGGCGAACCTGCCGCTGCAGCAGCTCGAGTCGTGGCTGCTCCGCCGCGGCACCGCCGTCTTCCGGCTGCAGGTGCGCTACTCGGTGCTCGATCTGGCGAAGCGCGCCTTTGGCGACGACGCCTATCGCAATCTGCGCAAGCGCCTCCTGCGTACTCCGGCTGCGTGATGTCGTCGCGCACGCGATAACGAAACCGTCCACGAGAGTGTCATCCGTCGCGCCGGGCTTGCGCTCGACGAAGCGACTCACCATGAGGTAGAGTATCAGGGCCGTGAGCTCACATTCCCTAAGCGAGATTGTCTCTCAGACCCGGGCCATCGCCCAGGAGATCGCGGCCAAGCACGCCGCTGATGTCGATCGCCAGGCGCGCTTTCCCAGCGAGACCTTCGAGGCCTTGCGCAAAGCCCGGTTGCTGACGGCGGCGCTGCCCAAGGAGCTCGGCGGCGGCGGCGCCAACATGGCGGAGCTGGCGGAGATGTGCACGGCGCTGGCGCAGGGATGCGGCGCGAGCGGCATGGTGCTGGCGATGCACCACATTCAGGTGGCGTGCATCGCGCGCCACGGGATGGGCTCGCCGTTCTTCCGCAAGTACGTCGAGGAGCTCGTCGAGCGCCAGCTCTTGATCGGATCGATCACGTCGGAAGTCGGCGTCTGGGGCGATACCCGTTCGAGCATCTGCGCCTGCATCCGCGAGAACGGGCACTTCAAGCTCGACAAGGACGCGACCACCGCGTCGTACGCGGAGCACGCCGACGATCTGCTCGTCACCGCGCGCCGCAACCAGGACGCGCCGCCGAGCGATCAGGTCCTCGTGCTGGTGCGCAAGGCCGATCGGACGCTGACGCAGACGGGCACGTGGGACACGATGGGCATGCGCGGCACGTGCAGCCCCGGCTTCAAGCTGACCTCGTCCGGCTCCGAAGATCAGGTGCTGCCCGGCTCGTTCGCCGACGCCTCGGCGCAGACGATGGTGTCGTACTCGCACATCCTGTGGTCCGGCGTGTGGCTCGGCATCGCCAGCGACGCGATGGCGCGGGCGTCCGCGTTCGTGCGCGCCGAAGCGCGCAAGAATCCCGGCGTGGTGCCGCCCAAGGCGACGCATCTGGCGAAGATGTCGGCCGAGGTGCAGCTGCTCCGCAACAGCGTGCACGGCCAGGCGCACGAGTTCGACGAGATCATGTCGCGCCCGACGGGGATGGAGGAGCTGCTCACCATCGGTTGGGCGCTCAAGATGAACAACATCAAGGTCTCGTCGTCGGAGATGACGCCGCGGATCGTGCACGACGCGCTTCAGATCATCGGCATCGGCGCCTACAAGAACGACTCGAAGCTGTCGGTCGGTCGGCAATATCGCGACTCGCTGTCGGCGGCGCTGATGATCTCCAACGACCGAATTTTCAGCAAGACGGCTTCGATGCTTCTCGTGCACAAGGACGACTGACGTGGAATACGAACTCGAGAGCTTCTACAAAGGGCTGGTCGACCACGGCCTCATCGTTCCGGTGCGGGTGCAGGGCGCGTTCGGGCGCGGCGCCGTGTTCGAGGATGTCCTCGAGCACTTCAACGCGCTGGTGACGCACATTTCGAAGGACGACGCGGCGGAGGTCTACACCTTCCCGCCGGTGATCGATCGAACCATCATCGAGCGCACCGACTATCTCGATTCGTTTCCGCACCTGGCGGGCACGGTCTTCAGCTTCTTCGGCAAGGACAAGCAGGCCAAGGAGCTGTCGGCGAAGGTGCACGCGGGCGAGGCGTGGGGCGACACGCAGGGCATGTCGGACGTGTGCCTCAACCCGGCCGCCTGCTACCCCGTCTATCCCGTCATCGCCGGCACGCTGCCGCCGAACGGACGCACCATCACGATGACCAACTGGGTCTATCGCCACGAGCCATCGCCGGAGCCGACGCGCATGCAGTCGTTTCGCGAGCGCGAGTTCGTGCGCGCGGGGACGCCCGACATGGTGGTCGCCTGGCGCGATCAGTGGCTGCAGCGCGGCCTCGAGCTCTTGACCTCGCTCGGGCTGCCGGCCAAGTCGGATGTCGCGTCCGATCCCTTCTTCGGCCGCGCGGGCAAGATGCTCGCCGACGGTCAGAAGCAGCAGAAGCTCAAGTTCGAAGTGCTGGTGCCGGTCATCTCGCTCGAGAAGCCGACGGCAGTCTGCTCGTTCAATTATCACCAGGAGCACTTCGGCCACGTCTTCGGCATCCGCACCGCCGACGACCAGGTCGCGCACACCGCCTGCCTCGGCTTCGGCCTCGAGCGCGTGGTGATGGCCCTGTTCAAGACTCACGGCTTCGATCCCAAGAGCTGGCCGCAGGCGGTCCGCTCGCGTCTATGGCCGTGAGCAAGGTCGTCGTCCTCCCTCATCTGGATGCGAGCGCGTACCAGCGGCACACGCTGCACGCCGACGATCGCGTCTGGGTCGAGAAGAACTGCTACGTCGACATCTGGATCGAGGTGCTGCACGCGCTGGGGCTCGACCCGGTGGCCATGCTGCCGTTCGTCGCCGCGCTCGACTTCGAGGGCGACCAGTGGACCTTCTTCAAGCCGCCGCACGACGAGCTGCGCGACCTGTACGGCCTCGACGTCTCGGAGCTCAACGTGTGGCGCCCGCTCGCCGAGCACGCCCAGCTCCATCTCGGCGACGGCAAGCTGATCAGCACCGAGGCCGACGCGTTCTATCTGCCCGATACCGCCGGCACCGATTATCAGCGGCAGCACACCAAGACGACCATCGTCATCCAGGAGTTCGATCTCGAGCGGCAGCGGCTCGGCTACTTTCACAACGCCGGCTTCTACGCGCTCGAGGGCGACGACTTCGTCCAGCTGTTCCGCGTCGGCATGCCGCACGATCCGACGTTCATGCCGCTCTTCGCCGAGCTGATCCGCGTCGACCGGCTGGTGCGGCGGCCGGCGGCGGAGCTGCGCAGTCGCGCGCGCGAGCTGTTGCGCCGGCACCTCGCGCATCGCCCCACCGACAATCCGGTGCTGCGCTTCGGCGCGCGCTTCCAGCACGATCTGCCGTGGGTCACCGACAAGGGGCTGGCGTTCTATCACTCGTGGGCCTTCGCCACCGTGCGCCAGCTGGGCGCGGCGTTCGAGCTGCTGTCGCTGCACCTCGCGTGGCACGAAGATCCGTCGCTCGAGCCGGCGGTGGAGGCGTTCGCCAAGCTGAGCCAGAGCGCAAAGGCGTTCATCCTCAAGGCGGCGCGCGCGGTCAACGGCAAGCGCGCGCTCGACGCCTCGGCGATGTTCGACGAGATGGCGGCGTCGTGGCAGTCGGGCATGGATACGCTGGCCGCACGGCTGTCGTGACGTCATGATGCAGAGCCACATGAGCGTCGGTATCGATCTGGTACAGGTCAGCCGGGTCGCCGCGTCGCTGGAGCAGTTCGGCGAGCGCTTCTTGCGTCGCGTCTTCACCGACGCCGAGGTCGCCTACGCCAACGCAGCGCCCGCGCTGACGGTGGAGCGGCTGGCCGCGCGATTCGCCGCCAAGGAAGCCGCCGTCAAGGCGCTCGGCCTGGTCGAGCGCGGCGTCGGCTGGCGACAGATCGAAGTGACCCGCGAGGAGTCGGGGATGTGTCGCCTGTCGTTGCACGGCGCGGCGCGCGACGCCGCCGCCGAGGCCGGCGTGGTGGAGCTCGCCCTGAGCCTCAGCCATGAAGGCGATTACGCCACAGCCGTCGTGTTCGCAATGCGGAACGGTCAGGAGGCCGCGCACCCATGATGATCGAGAAGATTCGGAAAATTCTGAAAGACCACGGCCGTCTGAACAAGGACCCCTGGGCGCTCGACGAGGCGGCCGACCTGTACCAGGCCGGCATGACCTCGCACGCGAGCGTCAACGTCATGCTCGCGCTCGAGGGTGAGTTCGAGATCGAGTTTCCCGATCACCTGCTCAAGCGCAGCGTGTTCGAGAGCATGGGCGCGATGCGCGATACGATAGCGGGGCTGACCAAGGGATCGTGACGGGTCGGGTCCAGAGCGTCAGCGGACATCAGCGGCTCCCGATCACGACGTGGCGGGTGTGCGCCACACCGGCGGGAGCCCTGGAGGGTCCGCAGGCGCTCGACGGCGCCGCGCTCGCCTGGATCGAAGCCGCCGCACCGACGACGGCCGCGGCGGCGCTGCGCGCGGCGGGCGCCTTCAGCTTCGACGGCCCGGCGCGTCGCTTCGACGCCGAGGATTGGTGGTTTCGCGCGCCTCTGCCCGCGGTCGAGCGTAACGACGCCGACGAGCTGGCGCTCTCGTTCGGGGGGCTGGCCACCGTCGCGGACGTGTGGCTCGACGGCGTGCATCTCTTCACCAGCGAAAACATGTTCGCTCCGCGGGAGCAGCGTCTCGACGGGGCCGCCGGCGGCGAGCTGGTCATCCGCTGCCGCGCGCTCGATCCGCTGCTCGCGCGCAAGCGGCCGCGACCGCGCTGGCGCGCACCGATGATCGAGAACCAGCAGCTGCGTTGGTACCGCACCACGCTGCTCGGCCGCACGCCCGGTTGGTCACCGCCGGCCGCGGCGGTCGGGCCGTGGCGGCCGGTCGTCCTCGAGCGGCGCGTCGGTGTCGCCGTCGACGACGTGCGGCTGCGCGCCGCGCTCAACGGTCAGGTCGGTCGCGTCGAGGTCTCGTGTCGCGTGCGCGCGCTCGGTCGCGGGCCGCTCGGGCCGATCACGCTCGTCGTCGAGCGCGCCGGCGAGCAGCACCGCGTCGCGCTCGAAGCGGCGGGCGAGCAGCTCTCCGGACGCCTCGAGCTGCGCGACCCGGCGCGCTGGTGGCCGCACACGCACGGCGAGCCCGCCCGCTACCACGCACGACTGGAGATCGGCGGCGCCCCCCCGATCGAGGTCGCGCTGGGCGCGATCGGTTTTCGCGAGGTCGTGCGCCACGACGAGTTCGAGCTGCGCATCAACGGCGCGCCCATCTTCTGCCGCGGCGCCTGCTGGACCCCGCTCGACCCGGTCGCGCTCGGCGCCGATCGCGCCGCCTACGCCGTCGCGCTCCTGCAGGCGCAACGCGCCGGCATGAACCTCCTGCGCGTCGGCGGCACCATGGTCTACGAGAGCGACGACTTCTACGACCTGTGCGACGAGCTCGGCATCCTCGTGTGGCAGGACTTCATGTTCGCCAACATGGACTACCCCGAGGACGATGCCGCGTTCGTCGCCGGCGTCGTCGACGAGGCGCGCCAGCTCTTGCAGCGTCTGCAAGCGCGTCCGAGCGTGGCGGTCTTGTGCGGCAGCTCCGAAGGCGAGCAGCAGGCGGCCATGTGGGGCGCGACGCGCGAACGCTGGAGCCCGCGGCTGTTCCACGAGGTCCTGCCGTCGCTGGTCGAGGAGCTCTGCCCCGGCGTGCCCTACTGGCCGTCGAGCGCGCACGGCGGCGACTTTCCGCATCAGGCCAACGCCGGCACCACGTCGTACTACGGCGTCGGCGCCTATCTGCGGCCGCTCACCGACGCGCGGCGCGCCGAGGTGCGCTTCGCCAGCGAGTGTCTCGCCTTCGCCAACGTCCCCGAGCCGCGCGCGCTGCCGGGCGGCCCGTCGGTGCGCGTGCACCATCCCGCCTGGAAGGCGCGCACGCCGCGCGATCTCGGCGCGGGCTGGGACTTCGACGACGTGCGCGACCACTACCTGGCCGAGCTGTTCGCCGTCGAGCCGATGCGGCTGCGCTACGCCGATCACGAGCGCTATCTCGCGCTCGGCCGCGTGGTCACCGGCGAGGTGATGGCGCAGGTGTTCGGCGAATGGCGCTCGAGCCGCTCGACCTGTCGCGGCGGCGTAGTCTGGTTCCTGCGCGATCTGTGGCCGAGCGCCGGCTGGGGAGTCGTCGACGCCAGTGGTGCTCCCAAGGCGGCCTGGTTCTACCTGCGCCGCGCGCTGCAGCCGGTCGCCATCCACGTCAGCGACGAGGGTGGCAATGGCCTGGCGTTGCACCTCGTCAACGAGCGGCCCGACGCGCTCGCCGGCGAAGTGGAGCTGACGCTGTTCCACGCCGGCGAGGTGAAGGTGGCGAGCGCGCGGCGCGCCGTCACGCTCGCGCCGCGTCAGCCGATCGAGCTGGGCGCCGCCAGCTTCTTCGACGGCTTCATCGATCTCAGCTACGCCTACCGCTTCGGCCCGCCGTCGCACGACCTGGTGGTCGCGACCCTGTTCGCCGCGTCGGGCGAGCTGCAGGCGCAGGCCTTTCACTTCCCGCTCGGACTCTCCGCCGCGCGCGAGCTGGACGTCGGTCTCAGCGCCGAGGCTCGCCTCGACGGCGACGGCGCGCTGGTCACGCTGCGCACGCGCCGCTTCGCCCAGTCGATCGCCGTCGACGCCGAGGGCTTCGAGCCCGACGATGCCTACTTCCACCTGCCGCCCGGCGGCGAGCGGACGTTGCGCCTGCGCCGCGTCTCGGGTACTGCTTCGCTGCGCGGCACGCTGCAGCCGCTCAACAGCGCCGCCGTGACCAAGATCGTCGTCTCATGACCTCCAGCGCCACGCCTCTCTATTTCGGACCGCCCGAGCGCCCGCTCTTCGGCTGGCTGCATCGCGCGTCCGCCGCGTCGTCGCTCGGCGTCGTCGTCTGCAATCCGTTCGGCTACGAAGCGATCTGCTCCCACCGCAGCCTGCGCCACTTCTGCGAAGCCGCCGCCGCCGCCGGCTTCCCGGCGCTGCGCTTCGACTACGACGGCACCGGTGACTCGGCCGGGGACGACCGCGATCCGGCCCGCCTCGCCGCCTGGGTAAAGAGCGTGCACCACGCCGTCGACCTCGTGCGCCGCGCCGGCGAAGTCGAGCGCGTCGTCCTCGTCGGCGTTCGCCTCGGCGCGATGGTGGCGACGCTCGCCGCCGTCGAGCGCGATGACCTCGCCGGCCTGGTCGCGATCGCGCCGGTGGTGGCGGGCAAGGGCCACCTGCGCGAGCTGCGCGCGCTGCAGATGGCGCTCAACCGCCCGCCCACGCCGTCGGACGTCGTCGTCGAAGAGGGCGTGCAGGAGGCGCTCGGCTTTCCGCTCACCGCCGACACCAAGAGCGCCATCTCGGCGGTCGATCTGACCAAGCTCGCAGCGCGTCCGGCGCCGGCGGTGCTGCTGATCGAGCGCGACGATCTGCCGGCCAGCGACGCCTGGCCCGAGCGGCTGACCGCGCAGGACGTCGCCGTCGATCGCCTGCGTCTGCCCGGCTACACCGAGATGATGCTCGGTGCGCAAGACGCGCAGGTGCCCGAAGCGATGGTCGCCGCGACGACCGATTGGCTGCGCAGCCGCGTCGCTTCATCGAGCGTCGCCACCGCAACCGCTGCGCCCAGCGCCGCGCGTCCGCCCGCGACGGCGAGCGCTCCCGCCGCCCACGCGCGCTTCACGCCGGCCGGCGATCCGTCGCGCACCGTCGAGGAGCGCGCCGAATTCATCGACGCCGACCGCCGCCTCTTCGGCATCGTGTCGACCATCGCCACGCCGCCGGCCAGCCGCAAGGGTCTGCTCCTACTCAACGCCGGCTCGGTGCACCACATCGGCTCCAACCGCCTCTACGTGACCCTCGCCCGTCGCTGGGCCGCGCTCGGCCACGTCGTCCTGCGCCTCGACATCTCCGGCATCGGCGACAGTCGCCCGCGCCCCGGTCAGCCGGAGAACATCGTCTACACCGACGACGCCAGCGCCGACATCGCCGCCGCGCTCGGGTTCCTGCGCCGCCAGCCCGGCGTCGTCGAGGTCCACGCGCTCGGCCTCTGCTCGGGCGGCTACAACGCCTTCAAGGCGGCCGTCGCCGGCGTGCCGCTCGACGGCGTCGTGCTCATCAATCCGCTCACCTTCTTCTACAAACCGGGCATGCCGCTCGAAGCGGCGCCGCACCTCGTCACCAGCGAGGCCTCGCGCTACGCGCGCCGCATGTACAGCTTCGACGCCTGGAAGAAGCTCCTCCGCGGCGACGTCAAGCTCGATGCGCTGGCGCGCGTGATGGTCCGGCGCGTCGGGCTCGTCGCCCGCGGCCGCGCGCGTGCCCTCGCACGCCAGGCCGGCATCAAGATCGGCGACGACCTGGCGCTCGAGCTGCAAGACGTCACGCGCAAGAAGATCGCGCTGCGCTTCCTCTTCGCCGCCGGCGACCCCGGCGTCTCGCTGCTCAAGACCCAGGGCGGCGCCACCGTCGACAAGCTGCGCCGTCAGGGCCAGCTCGGCATCGACGTCATCGACGGCGCCGACCACACGTTCACGCCGCTCTGGTCCCACCCGCTCGTCATCGCCAGCCTCGCGGCTCACCTCGACGGGCCGCCGCTCGCGCGCAAATGATCCCGTCTGCCGCGGCATCGCCGGGCGCCGCCGACGCGCCGGGCGCGCTCGAGCGCACGCTGCGCGGCCAGATGCCGGTGCTCGACGCGCTGCGCGGGCTGGCCATCATGCTGGTGCTCGCCCATCGCTTCAACGTCACGCCCGATCCGGAGTCGCTGCCGGCGCGCGTCGTCTGCGCGCTGATGGAAGGCGGCTGGGTCGGCGTGCAGCTCTTCTTCGTGCTGTCCGGCTCTCTGATCACCGGCATCCTCCTCGACAGCCGCGGCAGCCCGTCCTACTACCGGGCCTTCTTCGCGCGCCGCGTACTGCGCATCTTCCCGCTCTATTACGTCGTGCTCGCCGTGGCCTTCATCATCGTGCCGTTGGCGACGGGACGCGCGGTCGACGGCCACGAGCACCAGCTGTGGCTGTGGATCTACGTCTCGAACTGGGCGGCGCCGTTTGGGGCGGGGGTCGCGGCGTTTCCCCATTTCTGGTCGCTCGCCGTCGAGGAGCAGTTCTATCTGGTCTGGCCCTTCGTCGTGCGTGCGCTGTCGCCGCGCGGGCTCGCCATCCTGTGCGCGCTGCTCGTCGCCGCTGCGCTCGGCTGCCGCATCGCTCTGCGCGCCGAGGGCGTCAACGTCGAAGCGATCTACCAGCTCACCGTCTGCCGCGTCGACGCGCTCGCCATGGGCGCCGCCGCCGCGTGGGCGCTGCGCGTTCCCAGGCTCGCGCTCGCAATCGTCGCGCGCCAGCGTGCCATCGCCGTCGCTGCGGTCGTGCTCTTCATCGCCGGCGCCGTCGCGACCCGCGGCTATCCGCGCACCAGCGCCGCGACCCAGACGTTCGGCTACACCATCCTCGCCTCGGGCGCGCTCGTCGTGCTGGTGCTCGCCGTCCTCACGCAGGCGCGCGGCGGTCGTCTCGCCACGCTGCTCGCGCCGGCCCCGCTGCGCTCGCTCGGCAAGTACAGCTACGCGATGTACATCTTTCACGTCCCGCTGCACCACCGGATCGGCGTGCCGCTGTTGGCCCGGCTCGGTCTCGACAACCCCGGCGCTGGCGCGACCGTGGCGTACTTCGTCGTGATGTCCGCGCTCACCTATGTCGCTGCCGTGGCGTCGTATCACCTGTTGGAGAAGCGCTTCCTGCGTCTCAAGCGCCACTTTCCCGTCGGCCAGCGAGCGGCGGCATGAGCGAATCGCAGGAGACGATCGAGCTGGGTGGCCTTCCCGCCATCTCCGTCGGCGACCGCGCCGCGGCGCGCGTCGTGGTGGTGCTGGCGCACGGCTTTCAGATGGAGCCGGCCGATCTGTCGCCGTTCGCGCATTCGATTCGCGCGCCGGCGTGGTTCCTCTTTCCCGAGGCGCCGCTGGTCGCCGAGCCGCGCGGCCGCGCCTGGTGGTTCATCGACGCCAAGCTGCGCGACGAGGCGCTCCGACGCGGCCCGCGCGACTTCGCCGGTCAGCACCCGCCCGATCTGCCGGCGGCGCGCGCGCGCCTGCTGGCCTTCCTGCAGGCCGCCAAGGCCGCGGCGGGAACGCGCCCCTTCGTCGTCGCCGGCTTCTCGCAAGGCGGCATGCTCACCTGCGACACCTTGCTGCGCGCGGAGCTCGAGGTCGCCGCGATGGCGCTCTTCTCCGCTTCACGCATCGCGTTCGACGAGTGGGAGCCGCTGCTCGCGTCGCCACGCCTCGCGAATCTGCCGGTGCTGGTGAGTCACGGCGAGGTCGACGCCGATCTCGCCTTTTCCGCCGGCGAAGCGCTGCGCGACTGTCTCGCCGCCGCCGGTGCCAACGTGACCTGGCTGCCCTTCGGGCAGGGCCACGAGATCCCGCTCGTCGTCTGGCGCCGCCTGCGCACGCTGCTCCTCTCGCTGGCGACGTAGTCCCGAGGCGACGCGCGGTCTAGCGGCCGAGCCCCTTGAGCATCACCAGCGGCGTCTGCGCGATCACCCGCAGCTCCGTCGCCAGGAACGACGCGAACGTCTCGAGGTTCGCCGAGTACGCCAGGTCGAACAGCATCTTCATGCGCATGTCGTCGGCCTCCGCGTCGTCCGCTCCCTCGAGCTTGAACGGATTGGTCAGCTGCTCCTTGAACTGCGCGATCGGGCTGCCGTCGGGCGCGCGTCCCGAATAGCCGAGCGTGATCTGCGCCAGGCCCGTGATGCCCGGCTTGACGTTGCGCATGCGCTCCTCGAAAAACGGAATCGCCAGCGCCAGGTTCGAGAGCAGCTCCGGCCGCTCCGGCCGCGGACCGACGAGGCTCATGTCGCCGGTGAGCACGTTCCAGAACTGCGGCAGCTCATCGATGCGCGTCTTGCGCAGGAACCTGCCGATGCGCGTGACGCGCGGATCGTCCGACTGCGCCAGCACCGCGCCGGTCGCGCGCTCCGCGTCAGGCTGCATGGTCCTGAACTTGAGCATCTCGAATTCGCGGAACTTGAAGCGTCCGGGACCGTCCGGCCCGAGCAGCTCGCCGGCGCGCTTCTGCCGATAGAAGAGCGGCCCCGGCGAGTCGAGCCAGATGGCGGCGCCGATCAAGGGGTAGAGCGGCACGGTCACCGCCAGCCCCACGGCGGAGGCGAGGAGGTCGATCGCGCGCTTGGCAACCTTCACGGCCGGAGTCACGAATAGCAGTTTACATCACGAGTCTCAGATTGGGAGTTGTCGGAAGCTGAGGTATCATGGTTCGGTGATCCACCTGCGCGTGCCGGGCACCCTGCGTTACCGCGACCTCGCGGTGCGTGTGGTCGGTGCGGCCTGCAAGCTGGTCGGCACCTCCGACGAGGCGACCGGGCCGGTGCGCATCAACTCGAAGTGGGACAACGAAGTCATCTCGGCCTTCGGGGAGGCGTTCAACAACGCCGCCATCCATAGCTATCGCGGCGGCATGCCCGGCGACGTCGAGATCGAAGTCGACGTCGGCGCCAATCACATCACGATCCGGCTGCTCGATTTCGGCAACAGCTTCGACCTGGCGCTGATTCCGGCCCCGGATTTGGATGCGCTGCCCGAATCAGGCCTCGGGCTGTTCATCATTCGCTCCTTCATGGACGACGTGAAGTACCTGGCTGGCTCGCCAAATGTGCTTTCGATGACCAAATATCTCGACCCGGGTCGCCGGCCACCAAAGAAGCCATCTGACTCATTTGAGGACAGTAGTGGGGGCGATAGTCGCCAATGAACTTCTCACGCCAAGACGCCGGAGACGTTACTGTTCTCCGAATCGTAGGATCCCTCGACGCTCTATCCACGCCCGATCTGCGTCCGATGATCGACGCGCTCGTGGCCGAGAAGCGGCCGACAATCACGGTCGATCTCACGGATTTGCGTCTGATTGACAGCTCTGGAGTAGGAGCGATTGTCTCGCTGTACAAACGAATGAGGGCACTGGGGGCGAAAGTGGAGGTCGTGGGGCTCAGGGACCAGCCGTTGGCCATTTTCCGCTTGCTCCGCCTCGACCGGATCTTTACAGTTTAAGTAAGGGACATCACCTAGAATTTCATGGCTCAAACACCGCCACCGCGCGATTCCGCTACTGATGGCACGGATCACGCAGAGCAGCCTGCCGGGGGATCTCGCCTCCAGGGAGCTGCGTTGATGAGTACCGCGTTGAAGATGAGCCCGATGTCACCCAGCGGCATCATTCGGACGCTGGGAAATGACTTCCTCGAGGTTCAGCGACGCCTGGCCGCGCTGTCGCGCATCGCCAGCCGCCTGCCGCGGCTGACCAACGAAGCCGAGCTGCTCGCCGAAGTCGTCGACACGCTCTTGTCCTATTTCGAAGGCTCGCGTCTGGTAGAGGTCTTCGTCGCCGACGGTGATTGGAAGGAATCGCGCCTGTATTGCCGTGAGCGCTCGGGCGCGCTGCGCACCACCCAGTGCGGCGGCATCGATGCGCTGCCCGAGGCCTATCGCGCCGACTTCGCCGTGCCGCGCATCATCGCCGGCGACGGCCCGCGCGGCTCCATGATGTCGGCGCCGGTGCTCGAGGGCGTTCGTCTCCTCGGCCTGCTCGTCGTCGAGGCAGAGCCGGGCACCGAAGATTTCAGCGAGGAGGATCACGACGCGCTCGCCGGCGTTGCGGCGCAGGTGTCGATGGCGATCCAGCAGCTGCGCACCAAGTTCCGCCAGCAGGAGTCGCGGGTCATGCAGCGCGATCTCGAGGCGGCGCGCCGCATTCAGCGCAGCTTTCTACCGACGCTGCCGACGGCGGTCAACGGCTTCCGCATCGCCACCGAGTACCGCCCCGCCTACGACGTCGGCGGCGATTTCTACGACGTGCTCACCACCGGTCCCGGCCAGCTGGTCGCGGTCATCGGCGACGTCGCCGGCAAGGGTGTGGCGGGCGCGCTCATGATGTCGCGCATCTCCAGCGAGATCCGGCGCCTGGTCGGGTCGACCGAGGTGACGCCGCGCGAGCTGCTCACCGAGCTCAACGAGTCGTTCTCGATGCTCGGGGTCGACGACAGCTTCGTCACGGCGGCGTGCGTGAAGCTCGACCGCTCGACGCGACGCCTCACGGTCGCCAACGCCGGCCACGTGCTGCCGCTGGTGCGACGCGCCTCGGGCGCGGTCATGCCGCTCGGCCGCGCCTCGGGCCCGCCGGTCGGCATGCTGCCGAACCAGACCTATACCGACGACGTCTTCCCGCTCGACGAAGGCGACATCGTGCTGCTCATGACCGACGGCGTCCTCGACGCGCTCCATCGCGACGACGACCAGCTCGGGCTGTGGAGCGTCATCGATCTCCTCGCCAAGGCGCCGCGCGATCTGGAAGAGATCAACCGTCGCATCGTCTCGCTCGTGCATCAGCGCACCGGCGGCGACTTCCCCGACGACCTCACGCTGCTCGGTCT